>NZ_JALJAZ010000001.1:1437500-1737500 GCF_022899245.1 Falsirhodobacter halotolerans | reverse complement strand
GCTGATGGACGGTCTGGCCGACAAGATGAACCTGCGCGGGCGCAATGCCCCGCCGTTCCAGTGGGATCTGGGCTGGGCCATGATGCTGGGCGCGGATTCGCTGGGCCGGCCGCTGCTGCCGCGCGTGATCCTTGGCGCGCAGAACACGATGGCCGTCGCCGCGGGCGCGGTGGTGTGCAGCATGATCATCGGCACGACGCTGGGAATGATCGCCGGATATTCGCGCGGGCGTCTGGGGCAGATCATTCCGCGGCTGGCGGACGTGATCATGTCCTTTCCGTCACTGCTGCTGGCGGTGATCGTGCTTTACATGCTGGAGCCGTCGATCACCAACATCATCATCGTCCTGGCGATCACGCGCATCCCCGTTTACCTGCGGACCGCCCGGGCCGAGGTGCTGGAGATCCGGGAGCGGATGTTCGTGCAGGCGGCCAAGGTGATGGGCGCCTCCACCAACCGGATCATCTTCCGCCATATCCTGCCCGTGATCCTGCCGACGCTGGTTACCATCGGCACTCTGGATTTCGCCTTCGTCATGCTGGCCGAAAGCTCGCTTTCGTTCCTTGGCATCGGCATTCAGGCGCCCGAGGTGACGTGGGGGCTGATGGTGTCGCAGGGGCGCGCCTATCTGACGAACGCGTGGTGGCTGTCCTTCTGGCCGGGCCTTGCGATCATCCTGACGACGCTGTCGCTGAACCTGATCTCCAACTGGCTGCGTATCGCGCTGGATCCGGCGCAACGGTGGCGGCTGGAAATGGGGGGGCGCAAGAATGGCTGATCATTTGCTGGAGGTGCGCAACCTGTCGGTGGAATTTCACACGGCCCAAGGCACCGTCCGCGCGGTGGAGGACGTGAGCTGGCATCTGGATCGTGGCGAGACGCTGGCGATCCTGGGCGAGTCGGGATCGGGGAAATCGGTCTCTGCATCCGCCGTGATGAACCTGATCGACATGCCGCCGGGCAAGATCACGTCGGGGACGATCATGCTGGATGGCAAGGACCTGCTGCGGATGACAGAGGAGGAGCGTCGCCGCATCAATGGCAAGCGCATCGCCATGATCTTTCAGGATCCGCTGGCCCATCTGAACCCCGTCTATACCGTGGGGTGGCAGATTGCCGAGATTTTGCAAGTGCACGGCACGTCCCCCGATGCGGCCCGCGCCCGGGCGTTGGATCTGATGCACCGCGTGGACATGCCCGAGCCGGAGGCCGCCTTGCGCAAGTATCCGCACCAGTTTTCGGGCGGCCAACGGCAGCGGCTGATGATCGCGATGGCCGTGGCGATGAAGCCCGATATCCTGATCGCCGATGAACCCACGACCGCGCTGGACGTCACCGTGCAGGCCGAAGTGCTGCGTCTGATCGAGGAATTGCAGGCCGAGACGGGGATGGGTGTGCTTCTGATCACCCATGATCTTGGCGTCGTGGCCGAGGTGGCGGACCGCGTCGTCGTGATGAATGCGGGGCGGATCGTGGAAACGGGTGCGGCGGCGGAGGTCTATCGAAATCCGCAGCACGCCTATACCAGGAAGCTGATCGGGGCGGCCCCCGGCAAGGGGGCGATGCCCGAGGAGCGCGCCCGCGCGGGGGAGCCTTTGTTGCGGGTGGACGGTCTGGACAAATCCTATGGCGCGTTCAAGGCGCTGAAGGGGGCCACCTTCACCATCATGCCCGGCGAAACCGTGGCTGTGGTGGGCGAGTCCGGATCGGGCAAATCCACGCTCGCCCGCGCGCTCTTGCGGCTGGAGGAGCCGGATGGCGGGCAGGCCATCTATCGCGGCAAGGATCTGGTGACGATGCCGCCTGCCGACCTGTATCGTCTGAGGCGCGAGATCCAGATGGTGTTTCAGGACCCGACGCAGTCGCTCAACCCGCGCATGACGGTGTTCCAGCTGATCTCCGAAGCGTGGGTGATCCATCCCGAGATCCTGCCCAAGGGGGAGTGGAAGGGCCGGGTTGCCGAACTGCTGACCAAGGTCGGCCTGACGCCGGAAATGGCGAAACGCTATCCCCACCAATTCTCGGGCGGGCAGCGGCAGCGGATCGCCATTGCGCGGGCGCTGGCGATGGAACCGAAGCTGATCATCTGCGACGAGGCGGTATCGGCGCTGGACGTGTCGATCCAGGCGCAGGTGATCGCGCTTCTGGACGGGTTGCGGCGGGAATTCGGCCTGTCCTATCTGTTCATCGCCCATGATTTGCCGGTGGTGCGCGATTTCGCCGACCGCGTGATCGTCATGAAAAACGGCCGGATCGTGGAGGAGGGGCCGGTGCGCCAGATCTTCGACGCGCCCCGGCAGGAGTATACCCGCAGGTTGCTCGCCTCCAGTCTGGACCCCGACCCCGAAGTGCAGTCCCGCCGCCGGCAGGACCGCGAACACGAAGGTATGCTTTGCGTATGAAGCCCGATCTTTTGATGACCCTTGCCCCCCGTCCGCACCAGTTGGCGCAGTTGGAGGAACGTTTCACCCTGCATTGGCTGAACAAGGCCGATGATCCCGATGCCCTTCTGGCCCGTGTCGGGCCAACCTGCCAGGCCATGTTCGCCAACGGCCATTTCCATCTGGATCAGGCGTTTCTGGACAAGATGCCCGCGCTGAAGATCGTCTCCATCACCTCGGCCGGGTATGAGGCGATGGACGTGGAGGCGATGAGCCGCCGCGGGGTGTGGCTGACCAGCACGTCCGAAATGCTGACCGACGACGTGGCGGATACGGCGATCATGCTGATGCTGGCCACCCGGCGGCGGTTGGTGGAGGGCGACGCCTATGTCCGCACGGGCGCGTGGGGGCAGAAGGGAATGTTCCCGCTGACCGTGTCCACCGCAGGCAAGAAGGTGGGCATTCTGGGACTGGGGCGCATCGGATCGGCCATTGCCAAGCGGTGCGAGGCGCTGGGCCTGGAGATCGGCTATTTCGGGCGGGGGCCGAAGGATGTGCCCTATGCCTTCTTCGACACGCCCGAGGGGCTGGCCGGATGGTCGGACATCCTGATCGCCGCGACGGCGGGCGGCGAGGGCACCGCGCATCTGGTGTCGGCCGAAACGCTTGCGGCGCTGGGCCCGGCGGGGACGTTCGTCAACATCTCCCGCGGGACGGTGGTGGATGAGGAGGCCCTGATCGCGGCGCTGGGGAATGGCACGATCGCGTCGGCGGGTCTGGACGTGTTCATGGATGAGCCGAACCCGAATCCCGCGCTGCTGGGCCTGCCCAATGTCACGCTCTATCCCCATCACGCCAGCGGCACGGAGGAAACGCGCGACGCGATGCACCAGCGCGCCGTGGACAATCTTGTGGCGTGGTTCGACGATCGGCCGCTTCTGTCGCCCGCCAACCGGCCCGACTGATCAGGCGAAATAGGCGGGGTGCACTTGGCGCAACGCCTCCACCTGCTGCAACGTGCGGCTGAGATGGCTGCGCATGGCGGCCATCGCCGCCGGCGCATCGCCCGCCTCGATCGCATCCACCACAGCGCCGTGGTCGAACAGGATGCTTTCGATCTTGCCATGTTCGGGCAGATGAAGCTGCCGAACCCGCTCCATATGGCCCGACCGTTCCCGCACCAGACGGTTCAGGTCGATCTGATTGACGGCGGCGAACAGCGTCTGGTGAAACAGCTCATCCAGTTCCTGGAACATCCGGTATTGCGTGCTGTCATGGGCGATGGCCGTCTGCATCCGCACCAACGACCGCAGGTTGGCGACCAGATCGGGGGGCACATCCTCGGCAATGCGTCGAACCACTTCGGTTTCCAAGGCCACGCGCAGAAAATGCGCCTCGCGCAGGCGGTTCGTGTCGATCTGGCTGACCACGGTCTTGGATTGGGGGCGGATGCTGACCAGCCCGTCCTGCGCCAAACGCTGCAACGCCTCACGCAGGGGGGTCTGGCTGACCGCGTATTCCACGGTCAGGTCCAGCCGGGAAAGGGCGCTGCCGGGCGGCAGGTCCAGCATCACGATCCGGTGGCGCAGGCTGTCATAGATGCGCTGGACCGTTCCGCCGGCGGTCGGTTCAAGACGGGTCAGTGTGGGCATGGCGTGTCGCGGCATATGGCATGGTCATCATCCTAGACCGAATGTGCGTATGAGGGAAGGCAACGAATGGCTGTTGATATATCTGACGCACTAATATATTAGTTTAGGGGCGGTCGAACGGTTTGAGAGAATCGCGCCGCGACGGGAGGAAACCTATGCCGAAGACCTATGCCGACCTGCGTTCGGCCCGCTGGATGTTGCCCGATGACCAACGCTCGTTCGGGCACCGGTCCCGGACGATGCAGATGGGATACGACCCTGCCGATTGGGAAGGGCGCCCGATCATCGCGATCATCAATACATGGTCGGATGCGCAGCCCTGCCACATGCATTTCAAGGACCGCGTGGAATGGGTGAAGCGCGGCGTCCTGCAATCGGGCGGCTTTCCGATGGAGCTTCCGGCCCTGTCGCTGTCCGAGAATTTCGTGAAGCCGACGACCATGCTGTATCGCAACATGCTGGCGATGGAGGTTGAGGAGCTTCTGCGCTCTCATCCCGTGGACGGCGCGGTGTTGATGGGGGGGTGCGACAAGACCACGCCGGGCCTGACGATGGGGGCCGTCAGCATGGGCATCCCCTTCATCTATCTTCCCGCCGGGCCGATGCTGCGCGGAAATTACGCGGGCAAATACCTTGGGTCGGGCACCGACGGGTTCAAATACTGGGATGAACGCCGTGCCGGCACCATCACCAAAGAGGAATGGACGGGGATCGAGGGCGGGATCGCGCGCTCCTACGGCCATTGCATGACGATGGGCACCGCCAGCACGATGACGGCGATCGCCGATGCGATGGGGCTGACGCTGCCCGGCGCGTCGTCGATCCCCGCCGCCGATGCGGGCCACCAACGGATGAGCACGCAATGCGGCCGCCGCATCGTCGACATGGTCTGGGAAGACCTGACGCCCGACAAGATCATCACCCCCGCCGCCGTGGAAAACGCGGTAACGGTGGCGATGGCGACGGGCTGTTCCACCAACGCCATCATCCACATCATCGCCATGGCCCGCCGCGCCGGGGTGGATCTGAAGCTGGAGGATCTGGACCGCGTGGGACGCACGACGCCGGTTCTGGCCAACATCCGTCCTTCCGGAACGACGTATCTGATGGAGGACTTCTATTACGCGGGCGGTCTGCGCGCGCTGATGAAGCAGCTGGGCGACAAGCTGGATCCGACCGCCATCACCGTCACCGGCAAACCGCTGGTGGACGGGCTGGAGGATGTGAAGATCTGGAACGACGACGTAATCCGTCCCTTGTCGAACCCTGTCTATCACGAAGGCTCGCTTGCGGTGCTGAAGGGCAATCTCTGCCCCGACGGGGCGGTGATCAAGCCCGCCGCCTGCGATCCGAAGTTCCACCGTCACGTGGGCCCGGCACTGGTGGCCGACAGCTATCCCGATCTGAAGAAGATCATCGACGACCCCGATTACCCGCTGACGCCCGACACGGTTCTGGTGCTGCGCGGGGCGGGGCCGCAGGGCGGGCCGGGAATGCCGGAATGGGGGATGATCCCGATGCCGAAGGCGCTGCTGAAACTCGGCCTGCGGGACATGGTGCGGATTTCGGATGCGCGCATGTCGGGCACCAGCTTTGGCGCCTGCGTCCTCCACGTCTCGCCCGAGGCGCATGTGGGCGGACCGCTGGCCCTTTTGAAAACCGGCGACATGGTGGAATTGGACATTCCCAACCGCAGCCTGAACATGCAGGTGAGCGAGGAGGAGATCGCCGCCCGCCGCGCCGCGTGGACCGCGCCGGAAAGCCATTACACCCGCGGCTATGGCTATATGTTCAACAAGCATATCGAGCAGGCAGACAAGGGCTGCGATTTCGATTTCCTGAAAACCGAGTTCGGCGGCAAGACCCCCGATCCGGTCATCAACTGAGAGGGCGTCATGGATCCGCAGGTCAAAGAGAAACTGATGGGCGTTTCGGTCGCCACCCTGTGTTCGGCACTGTTCAAACGGGGGTTGCGAAACCAGACGATCCAGGATGTGCGCCCCTTGCGCGCGCGGGGCAAGAACATGGTGGGGCCTGCCTTCACCTTGCGCTACATGCCCGCGCGTGAGGATCGCAACAAGATGGACGTGTTCCGCAATCCCGACCATCCGCAGCGTGTGGCGATCGAAACCTGTCCCGAGGGCCACGTTCTGGTGATGGACAGCCGCAAGGACGCGCGTGCGGCCAGTGCAGGCGACATCCTGATCACCCGTCTGGCGGCCCGTGGGGCGGAAGGGGTTGTGACCGATGGCGGGTTCCGGGATTCGGGCGGGATTGCCGGCCTGGACTTCGCCTCTTATCACAACCGCCCATCCAGCCCCACGAACCTGACCTTGCACGAGGCGATCGACATCAACGTGCCGATCGGCTGCGGCGATGTGGCCGTGTTTCCCGGTGATATCCTGGTGGGGGATGATGACAGCGTCATCGTCATACCCGCTGATATTGCTGCGGAAATTGCGGATGAGGCGGTGGAGATGACGGCCTATGAGGATTTTGTCATCACACAAGTTCGCAATGGTCATACGATAATTGGGCTTTACCCCGCGACAGATCAGAATAACCTGACCCTATTCGCCGAGTGGCGAGCCAAGAACGGTCGTTGAGGAGACACGCATGACATTCACCCCGCATGGAAAACACCTGATCGCGGGCGAGTGGGTCGGCACGGATGCCACCTTCAAGTCGGAACCCGCCACCGGACCCGTCCACGACTTTTCGGTCGGGACGGTGGATCTGGTCAACCGCGCCTGCGAGGCGGCGGAGGAGGCGTTCTGGACCTACGGCTACCTTCCTCGGGAAAAGCGCGCCGAATTCCTTGAGGCCATCGCCGACGAGATGGAGGCCCGCGCCGACGCCATCACCGAAATCGGCAGCCAGGAAACCGGCCTGCCGACCGCCCGTCTGCAGGGCGAACGGGGCCGCACGACGGGCCAACTGCGCCTGTTCGCCGACCACATCCGCAAGGGCGACTATCTGGACCGCCGCACGGATGGGGCGCAGCCCGACCGTCAGCCCGCCGCACGCCCGGAAATCCGCATGGTCCAACGCCCGATCGGGCCGGTGGCCGTGTTCGGCGCGTCGAACTTCCCGCTGGCCTTCTCCACCGCCGGGGGGGACACCGCCGCCGCCCTGGCCGCCGGTTGCCCGGTCGTGGTCAAGGGCCATTCGGCCCATCCCGGCACGGGCGAGATCGTTGCCGAGGCCGTCAACGCGGCCATCAGGAAGACCGGTGTGCATCCGGGCGTGTTCAGCCTGATCCAGGGCGGGCGCCGCGAGGTCGGCACGGCGCTGGTGCAGCACCCGTTGATCAAGGCCGTGGGCTTTACCGGCAGCCTTGGCGGTGGGCGCGCACTGTTCGATCTCTGCGCCCAACGGCCCGAGCCGATCCCCTTCTTCGGAGAGCTGGGATCCGTCAATCCGATGTTCGTGCTGCCCCGGGCGCTGGCCGCCCGCGGCGCGCAGATGGGCGAAGGCTGGGCCGGATCGCTGACCATGGGGGCGGGGCAGTTCTGCACCAATCCCGGCATTGCGGTGGTTCCCACCGGGGCCGAGGGGGATGCCTTCATCGACGCGACCGCCAAGGCGCTGAAGGCCGCGGCGCCGCAGACGATGCTGACGAACGGCATCGCCGACGCCTATCGTCAGGGCAAGGACCGGTTCGACACGCGCAATTCCGTCCGGCCGGTGGTCTCCACCACCTCTGACGGGCGCAGCGCGGCGCCCAACCTTTATGAAGTGTCGTCGAACGCTTTCCTTGAGGATCATACCCTGGGCGAGGAGGTGTTCGGCCCCTTGGGTCTGGTGGTCCGCACCTCCTCTCCCGACGAGATGGTGCGTCTGGCCAAGGGGCTGAGCGGCCAGTTGACCGCGACGATCCTGATGGATGACGGCGACACCGACGCCGCCCGCGCGCTGCTGCCGGTGTTGGAGCGCAAGGCGGGGCGTGTCCTGATCAACGGCTTCCCCACGGGGGTGGAGGTCGTGGACAGCATGGTGCATGGCGGGCCTTATCCCGCGTCCACCAACTTCGGCGCCACCTCGGTCGGCACCCTGTCGATCCGCCGCTTCCTGCGCCCCGTGGCGTTCCAGAACCTGCCCGACGCCCTGATCGAAGGCGATCTGGCCTGAGCCATCATGTCCGGCGCGGGTCTTTCGCGCCGGACCCTTTGCCAAACGGACGAACGAAGGACTGCACTACGGATACAGAACGGCCGGACCGGGGAGGGTTCGGCCATAAAGGGAGGATCGGACATGAATTTCAAAGCTACCGGATTGGCGGCAACCTGCGCTCTGATGGCGACGGGTGCCCTGGCGCAGGACCGCGACATCACCGTCGTTCTGTCGCAGAACGTCGACCTTGTGGACCCGTGCATGGCCGCGCGCCAGAATGTGGGCCGCGTCGTCTCGGAAAACGTGAACGAGATGATGGTGGAATTCGATTACGTCAACGGCGGGTTGAAGCCCCGTCTGGCCACCGAATGGAGCCAGACCGACGACGACACCTGGCAGTTCAAGCTGCGCGACGGGGTGACGTTCCATGACGGATCGCCCTTCACCGCCAAGGATGTCGCTTTCACGCTGGAACGCAACAAGAAGCCGGAACTGACCTGCGAAGTGGGCGGCAAGTATTTCGGCGGCATGGACTTCACGACCGAGATCGTGGACGACCACACCATCAACATCACCACCAATCCTCCGTCGCCGATCCTGCCGCTGTTGATGACGGTGATGCCCATCGCATCGGCCACCGCCACGCCCGAGGGGGAGTTGACGCGCCAACCGGTCGGCACCGGCCCTTATATCTTCGACCAATGGAATGTGGGCCAGTCGATCGTCCTGAAGCGCAATCCCGATTACTGGGGCGAGGAGCCGGAGGTGGAGCAGGCCACCTATGTCTGGCGGGCCGACAGCGCCGTGGCCGCCGCGATGGTGGAAACGGGAGAGGCCGACATCGTGCCCGCGATCGCCATGCAGGACGCGACGAACCCCGACACCGACTTCGCCTATCCGAACTCGGAAACCACCTATATGCGGATCGACACGCGCACCCCGCCGCTGGACGACCACCGCGTGCGCGAGGCGCTGAACCTGGCCATCGACCGTGAGGCGATGATCGGAACCCTTCTGCCCGAGGAATCGCAGATCGCAAGCCAGCTCGTCGTGCCGACCACCATCGGCTACAACAAGGAGATGGAGCCGTGGCCCTATGACCCCGAACGCGCCAGCGCCCTGATCGAGGAGGCCCGCGCCGACGGCGTGCCGCTGGACACCGAGGTTCTGATCGTCGGTCGGAACAACCTGTTCCCGAACGGGACCGAGGTGATGGAAGCCATGATGGCCATGTGGCAGGAGGTGGGCATGAACGTCCGCCTTCAGATGAACGACGTCTCGGTGCACAACACCTATTTCGTGCGGCCCTTCAACCAGGACGGCGTTCCCACGCTGGTCGAGGCGATGCACGACAACGCCACCGGCGACCCGGTCTTCACGGCCTATGGCAAATACGCATCGAACGGCATCCAGTCGATGGTGGAGGATGCCGATCTGGATCGCATGATCGCCGAAGCCACCGTGGCCGCGGGGGAGGAGCGTGCGAAGATGTGGGCCGACGTGTTCTGGAAGGCCGAACATGAGATCATCGCCAATGTGCCGATGTTCCACATGGTGGGCTTCACCCGCGTGTCGCCGCGCCTGGACTTCACGCCGACCATCGCAGCCAATTCGGAACTGCAACTGGCCCAGATCAAGTTCCGCTGACATCGTCGCGCCCGGCCTGTCCGGGCGCGAAGTCCTTCCCGCGAGGTTCCCATGCCCTTCATCGACGCCACCGCCCTGACCGATTATGCCCATACGATCCTTGTCCGTTCCGGGATGGAAGAAGACAAAGCCGCCGCCACCGCCGAAATTCTGGTGGAGGGTGACATGATCGGCCATGACACGCATGGGGTCAGCCTGATCTCGTGGTATGTCGATGCGTTGGCCGACGGAACGCTGAACGGCAAGGGCAGCTACGACGTGCTGGTCGACAAGGGGTCGACCTTCGTCTGGGACGGCAATCTTCTGCCCGGCGCGTGGCTGTTTCTGAAGGCCCTTGATCAGGCGATGGATCGGGTGGCCGATCACGGCGTCGTCTCCGTCGCGTTGCGCAACTGCCATCACACCTGCGCGCTGTCGGCCTATCTTCGGCGCGTGACCGAGCGGGGGTATATCGCGCAGATTTCCTGCTCCAATCCCGCGGCGGCGCGGGTGGCGCCTTATGGCGGGCGGGTGCCGCTTCTGACGCCGAACCCCATCGCCATGGGCTTTCCCACGAAATCCGACCCGGTTCTGGTCGATGTCTCCAGCTCCATCACCACCACGACCATGACGCAGACCCTGGCAAAAAAGGGCGAGAGGTTCCCCGAGCCGTGGGCGCTGACGGCGGAGGGGGAGCCGACGGATGATCCGGCACAGGTCACCGATCACGGCGGAACGCTGATGTCCCTGGGCGGTGCGCTGAAAGGGCACAAGGGGTTCGGTCTGGCGCTGATGGTCGATCTTCTGGGGCAGGGGCTGTCGGGCAAGGGGCGGGCCGATACGCCGCCGGGCGGGTTGACGCAGAACGCCTTTTTGCAGGTGATCGACCCGAACGCCTTCATGGGGCTGGAGGCTTTTGCCGAACAGTCCGAATTCACCGCGAACGCCTGCCGCACCAATCCGCCGGCCAAGGGCAATGACGGCCCGGTTCGCGTTCCCGGCGATTCCGCCGCGCGCAAACGCCGGGCGGCGCTGGACAGGGGTGTGGCCCTGTCGGATGATCTTTGGGCGAAATTGGGGCGGGTGTCCGACAAGACGGGTATCGCGCGGCCCGCGCCGTTGGTCTGACCCCCAAGGCACCCCATATTGGGGGGATGAGCGATCCGATCTGCCCCCTCTGCGGCCGCCCGATCCCGTCGGACGTGCCGCAAAGCCTGCACCACCTGACGCCCAAGCTGAAAGGCGGGGCCAAGGGGCCGACGGTGCTGCTGCATCACATCTGCCACAAGGAAATCCATGCGGCCTTGTCCGAGGCGGACCTGGCGCGCAATTTCGCCACGATCGACGCGCTGCTGACCCATCCCAGGATCGCGGCCTTCGTGGCGTGGGTGCGCCGCCGTCCGCCCGGATTCCTGTCGCGCATCCCCGGCGGCACGCGCCGACGATAAGGGAACCGCGCGCCGCACCGCACGTTGATCCCGGCACCCCGAGAGAGGAGATTGTCATGACCAACGACAAGGAAAACGTGCCGGGCGCAAAGCCGGGCGACGACGTGCGCCCCGCCGGACCCAAGGAAATGGAGAACCCGCCGAAGGAATGGGAAAAGGAGGATGAGGAATCCGACGAATCCTTCCCCGCAAGCGATCCGCCGGCGAATTACTAGGATCCTCACGCCCCCGCCTTGATGCGGGGGCGTTTTTCGTTGCACCCCCTTCCCCACGCGGTATCAGAACCGAAAGATGGGGGATGTGATGGCAATGGATTGGATGGCCGCCGAGGGCCGCGCGCACAAGATGATGGGCTGGCCCGAGGGCGATCCCGGCGGTGCCGTGGTCGGGTTCGATCGGTTGGGCATCCGATGTGTCGCAACCTCGGGGGCGGCGCATCCGGGCGGGGCGGCGTTCACCGCTGATACGGTGGTTCGCTGGGCCTCGGTGACCAAGCACGTCTTCGCGGCCTTCGTGATGCAGACGGGGGTGGATCTGGACGCGCCGCTGGTGTCCTTTTTGCCGCAGATGCATCCCGTTCCGGGGGCGGTGACGCTCCGTCAGGCGCTGGCGATGCAGGGGGGCTTGCCCGACACGCGTGAGGCGTTGACGCTGATGGGGTTCGGCCCCGGTGACATCACTCGCGCAAATGACCTTCTGGAGTGGAGTGCGGCGATCCCGCACCTGAACGCCGCCCCGGGGACGGAGGTCGCCTATTCCAACGCGGGCTATCGTCTGGTGGAGGCGGCGCTGGCCGCGCGCGGGCATCGCTTTGCCGATTGGGTTGCGGCTCAGGCAATGCGGCTGGGCCTGACGATGCGGGCGTCGGAGTATTGGACCGATCCGGTGGAAGGTCTGGTTCCCGGCCATGTGCCCGTGCCCGGGGGATGGGCCGAAGGGGGGCAGGGGATGCACCTGTCGGCGGCGGGGTCGCTGTCGGGATCGGCACGCGATCTGGCCTTGTGGGTGCGCGATCTGTCCGCGTCGGCGGTGTTTGCGGATCTGGCCGCGCCGGTGCCTTTGGCGGATGGGCGGGCGACGGGCTATGGTCTGGGCCTGCGCGACACATGGATCGGGGGCCGTCGGGTTCCGGGGCATGGCGGATCGCAGGCGGGATACAAGTCCGCGTTCCTGGTGGATATGGAGACGGGCGCGGGGGTGGCCGTGGTCTGCAACCGCGACGACGCGGCGGCGGGCGATATCGCGCAGGCGGTCATGGCGGCGCTGCTGGGGGACGCCCCTGCAGCGCCGTTTCCGGCCCGCGATTGGGCCACCCCCGGCCTCTATGTGGCCGAGACCGGAAATCTGTGGGTGGAGGTGCGGGCGACCGGCCCCCTGACCGTCCGCGATGCCGACGAGGCGATCTTTGCGACCCAGACCGGCATCGTCGCCCCCGCCGCGCAGGCCCGTATCGAACTGCGGGCCGAAGGGGATGCCTTGGTGGGCGAGGTCGGCCACGTGCCCGTCCGCCTGATCCCGGCGCGGGCCGATCCGGCGGCGGGGCGGCTGGATGGGCTGTGGATCTGCGACGGCGCGACCTTTGCCGTGCAAGGGGAGACGGTGATCTGGGGCCGTGGCCCGACACGCGAAACATCCGATCTGACGTCACTGGGGAATGGCCGGTGGCTGTTCCGCGCGATGGGGCGGCGCATCTGCCTGCGCCGCATCGCGGAGGGGGAGGTCGAACTCTCCCTCTCTCGCGCGCGGGTCATCCGTTATCGGCGGATGTCGTCAGGTTCAGCTCGGCCATGAGATCGGGATCGAGGATGTTGATCTCTTTCGGCGGGGTTTTCAGCGCATGGCTCATCAAGCGCAGGTCCACCCCCATCTCTGTCAGGTAATCCATGACAGCCGCCTGCCCGCGCTGCACGTCCTGCACGGCCATGAAGGCGGGTAGGATCGAGTTTTCGCCGAAATAGTGCTGGTGCACACCCACAAGGCCGCCCTCCGCCACGCCGCGCGCCGTGCCGCCCGCCAGCATGTAGGGGCAGGCGGACATGCACACCGCGCCATCCGCGACCTGCGTGTCAAAGGATCGTGCGCGGATCGTCCGGCCGATGGCCAGCGCGTCCGTGACCGATCCGCCGGAACTGTCCAGATCGACGCCTGCCGCGTCGGGGCGGGTGTCGTCCAGCCAGGCGGTAAACCGGTCGGCATCGCCGGGGGCGATCTGGCCGGTGATCGTGATCCGGTCGCCCGCCGCCGTGAACTCCAGCCGGTCGGGCATCGGGTTCATCGCCGGACTGCCCGGAGAGGCCGGTCGCAGATCAGGGCGATAGGGGCGCACGCTGGGCCCGGTGGACGGGGGCGCGAACATGCCCGGCGTGGCGGGGGGTGCCGCGTTCCACAGATCAAGCGCCACCAGCGCGCCACCAAGCACGATCTGCCCGATCAGGATGGCCCGGATCGCCCCCCGCGGGGTCGCAAGTCCCGCCATACTACGGCTCCACCTCCGGGGGGGGAGGGGCGGGGCGGATCAGCGCGGGGCGCGGGGTGGATGCCGGCCCCTGCAGCGCATCCGCCGCCGCCAGCGCCGCGCGCAATTCGCCCACCGTCATGGAATCGTCGGTGACGGTTTCCCCCCGGCCGCTGCGGATCGCGGCTTGGGTCACCATCAGGATGAACACCAGAACGGCGGGCAGAAGGTCGATGGCGATGGCCCCGGCCCAGGCGGGCACGAAGTTTCCGGCATAGAGGATCACCGCGTCGGCGGTGGAGATGGGGGTATAGGCGACCTCCTCGGGGCCGGGGGCCGAGATGACCTCGTTCGCGGCGCCAAGCAGGGTGGAGGCGCGCTGATCCACCAGAGACAGGACGGAGGTGATCGTGCTGGACTGGCCCGCGCGCGTCTCGGCGGTGGAGCCGTCCAGTTCCGGCAGGATCGCCGCTTCGGACAGATCCTGCGCCGCCCGGGCGACCAGCGGGGCCGGGTTCAACTGGCGCAACTGGGCGATCAGACCGGCCAGGTTGACTGCCTCTTCGGAAAAGCGGACGGTCCGGTTCTCGATCCCACCCGGTTCAACCCCCAAGCCCCGCATCCGCGACAGGATCGCGTTGCCTTGGGCAAAGGCCACGGCGATGGGCTCCTCGGCGCCAAGGATCTGCGTTTCCAGCGCCTCCAGCTCCGCCCCTTTCTGGGTGAGCACGCGGAACACGGCCCCCCGGCCCGCAAAGCCTGACAGGGTGCCGCCCGCCTCCTGTTCCGACAGGTCGTCGAAGGACTGGCGCACCCGGGCGACATCGCGCGCCAGCGACTGGCCCGCCACGGCATTGGCATGAACCCGCTCCAAAGCCGCCTGATAGCGTTGGGTCGTCTGGGCCATATGCTGTTCGACCGCCGCCGATCCGGCCAGCGCCGCCGCGTTCAGCCAGGACGACATCGCGATGATCGCCACGCAGCCCAACGCCATGCTGAGAAAGAGGCCCACGCGCGACGCCGCACTGCGCAAGGCCGGCAGAAGCCGGATGACATAGGACCAGAAGACGAAGATCGCGACCGACACGGCGATGGAATAGGCCAGTGCCGCCATCGTCGTCAGCGCCCCCGGATCATCCAGAAGCGACCGCACACCAAGATAGGTGTAGATCCCCGATGCGGTGGACAACACACCCAAGGCCGTGGGTGTGAACGTGTCCAGCCAGGTCAGGTGGCGTTCCAGTTCGCGCGCATAGCGGTCCCCGGCCAACAGATGCGTGTCGCCCATCAGGGTCCTTTCGCGATGCGGATGAGGTCCAAGATTAAAGGGACGCGCGCCGGAATTGCGAGGGGCGGGCGATCACGCTTTCGCAAGTCAGTCCCATTCGCGGGTCTTTTTCCCGGGTTCGTCCAGCAACGGCTCCACGGGCTGTTCCTTGATCTTGCGGCGTTCGTCTTCGGATTTTGCGGCTTTTGCACGCTCGTCCTGAATTTCTTGGGCGCGTTGGTGGGGATCGTCGGGCATGGGGGCCTCCTTTCGCGGGAAAACCCGGCCCGGCGGGGGATGGTTCCCACGGGAACTGACCTGCATCCGGCGGGGTTGTTCGGGAAAGGAGATCCCAATGCCCCCCATTCAATGCGATGTCGCCATCATCGGTGCCGGAACCGCAGGTCTTGCCGCCGAACGATCCGCGCGTGAGGCGGGGGCCACGACGCTGCTGATCGACCCGCAGTTTCGGGGCACGACATGTGCCGCCGTGGGCTGCATGCCGTCCAAACTGTTGATCGCGGCGGCGGATGCCGCGCAGGCGGTGCGCGACGCGGCGACGTTCGGGGTCCACGCCACCCCCGCCATCGACGGCCCGGCCGTTCTTGCGCGGGTGCGGCGGATGCGGGACGATTTCGTCGCGGCCACCCTGAAGGGGATGGAGGACATTCCGCCCGAACGCCTTCTGCGCGCGACGGCACGGTTCACCGGCCCCACGCGCCTGATCACCGACACGGGGGCGGAGATCCAGGCCCGCAGCGTCATCATCGCGACGGGCGCCGTCTCGGCCACGCCCAAGGCCTTTGCGGCGGTGAAGGACCATATCCTGACCAATGAGACGGTGTTCGAGATTGACGACCTGCCCGCATCGCTGGCGGTGGTGGGCGCGGGCCCCGTGGGGATCGAACTTGCGCAGGCCTTTGCCCGGCTGGGGGTCAATGTCGCGCTGTTCGACAGCAGCGGGTCGCTGGCCGGTTTGGACGAGGAGGACAGCGATCGCCTTGCCGACATTCTGGACAGCGAGATGGCCATTCACCGGAAGGTCGATCTGTCGGCCCGGAGGCAGGACGGCGCTGCGGTTCTGAAATGGGATGGGCGGGAACAGACGTTCGACAAGATTCTCATGGCCGCCGGTCGCCCGCCCGCGTTGGAGGGGTTGGACCTTGAGGCGGCGGGACTGGAGTTGGACGATCATGGGGTGCCGGTGTTCGACGCCGAAACGATGCAATGTGGCACTGCGCCCGTGTTCGTCGCGGGCGACGCCAATCACGACCGCCCCATTCTGCATGAAGCCACGCGCGAAGGCGAGTTGGCCGGCCGCAACGCCGCCCGCTATCCCGATGTGAAATCCGAACCGCGCCCCGTGTCGCTGGCCGTCACCTTCACCCAGCCGAATGTCGCGCAGGTCGGGACAGCCCCGGAGGGGCGGGCGCTGGTCGGCCTGGCCGACTATGGCGATCAGGGGCGGGCGAAGATCGAGGGGGAGGCCTATGGTTTCGCCCGCATCGTCGCGGATACGCAGGGACGGTTGTGCGCCGCGACCTTGTGCATGTCCGATGGGGAACATATCGCGCAATTTCTGTCACTGGCGATTGCGGCGAAGATGACGGCGCGGGATCTGCTGGATCACCCGCTTTATCATCCCACACTGGAAGAAGGGCTGCGCGGCGCGCTGTCGGATATCGCGAAGGCGTTGGATCAGAACGCCTGATCCCCGCCGCGCAGCAGATAAACGGTGTCGCGCAGAAACGACCAGCTGAGGGCGACAAGCGCGATTCCGGCCAACGGGGCGGAAATCGCGGGCGGGACGACCGGGGTCACCGCGATGCACAGGGCCGAGACCTGCACCACGCACACCGCCTTGCGCAGGAAGGACGGGGGCAGGGGCGCGCGCAGTTTGGGGATGACGGCCTGCGCCGCAACGAAGACATAGCGCATCGCGCCGATCGCGACAATCCAACCGCCCGCCTTGCCCAATTCCCACGCCGCGACCGAAAGAAGCAGGATGAGCGCCGCATCCACCTCCATGTCGAAACGGGCCCCAAAGGGGGAGCAGAGGCCGCTGCGGCGGGCGAGAAATCCGTCGATTCCGTCCAGGGCCAGAGCGACAAGGGTGACGCCGATGGCGATCCACACCGGTCCCGTATCCAGATCCCGGGCAGCGGTGATCAGGGCGGCCGCCACGAAGCAGGTGGCGGCCAGCCGGAAGGTCGTCACCACATTCGCCCATCCGAAGGGCCGTGGTCCATGCCCCGCCAGCGCTTGGACGGTCAGCATCGATGCCGCCGCATAAAGCGCCATGACCAATGCCAGGGCGCCGCCCTCCCAGTTCAGCGCCGTCAGAACGGCGGTGATCAGCCCGATCCCGGCCACACCAAAGGTCAGCAGTGCGCCGGGCAGGGGGGTAACCCGATCCGGTGGACCAAGGGTCACGTCGGCCATGGCTCAGCCCCCGACCGGAAGATAATCGATGATGTGACCGGCCCGAAGGCTCTTGGTCCGCAGATAGTTCAGGTTTTCGGACGTGATGCGGGCGGGAACGCCCTTGCGGCTGGCCACGTCGATCCCGTCCTTCTGCAGGGCCGCGACCTTGGTGGGGTTGTTGGTATGCAGATCGACGGAGGCGATGCCCATCGCCCGCAGCATGGCCGATGCGGCCTCATACCGGCGGTGATCGTCGTGAAAGCCCAACTCGGCATCCGCGTCCAATGTGTCCAGACCATCATGCTGCAGGGCATAGGCGCGCATCTTTGCCCGCAGCCCGGTGCCACGTCCTTCCTGATCCAGATAGATGAGGACACCGCCCCCCGCCTCTTTCAGCGCGGCGAGACCGCCTTGCAGCTGATCGCCGCAATCGCATTTCAACGATCCCGCCAGATCGCCCGTGATGCAGGAAGAATGGATCCGCACCGGAACCGGTTTGGACAGGTCGGGGGTGCCGACGACGATGGCCACCTGATCGCGCTGGGCCAGACCGCCGCGGAACACAACGAAATCGCACATGCCCAGATCGCGCAGGGGCACGGGGGTGCGGGCGACGATCTCGAACTGGGTGCGGGCGGACGCGGTGCGGCGCAGATCCTCGACCGAGATTTCGGCGCAACCGGCAAAGGCGGCCGTCGGCGCGGCGCAAACGAGGGCGGGCAGGAGAAGCGCGCTGTCCGTCAGGTCCGACGCGGCGCGCATCAAGGCGGGGGCCGGACGCCATGTGCCCGGCAAGGTCGCCCCCCGGCGATAGGCCAGACGCACCGCCGCGTCATGCCCGACGCCCGAAAGCGGCAGAAGGATGCCGGAGGAGGAGGCGACATCCATGCGCACCGCGCGTTGCCCGCTCAGGAAAAGGTCGTGTCGCCCCTCCGCCGCGTCCGCCATCCGGTTGAACTGATCCGGCGATGCGGCGTCCAGCGCCATGATCGCCGTGGCGGTCGCGCCGTCGCGCAAAAGCACCGGACGGCCATAACGCAGTTCGGACACCGCGCGTTCGAAATGGATGGCCGGGCCGGAAAACAGGCCATGATTGACCGCGTGGGATACTCGGGTCTGACGGTCGTGGACGGTCATGGCATTTTCCTCCGAAATGGCCTTCTGACACTACGCGCGAAGGCGGGATTGGGTTCCCCTGAAATCGACGCGCCCACGCGATCTTGCGAAGGTCGCGTCGCGCGCTAGCTGCGAGGGACGGACCCGAATTAGGAACACCCATGCCCGACGACCGCGCCTCGATCCCCGCCCGCGCCTTGTGGTTCACCGCCCCGCGCCGGTGCGAAATCCGGTCCGAGGCGCTGACCCCGGCCGAGGGGCTGGTGCGGGTGCGGGCGCTGGCCTCCGGCATCAGCCGGGGGACCGAGGCGCTGGTGTTTTCCGGCCGTGTTCCCGAAAGCGAATTCACGCGGATGCGCGGGCCGCATCAGGGGGGCGATCTGCCGTTTCCCGTCAAATACGGCTATGCCGTGGTTGGCCAGACCGATGAGGGGCGGACGGTCTTCTGCCTGCATCCGCATCAGGACGTGTTCCAGGTCCCTTCGACCGATCTGATCGCGCTGCCGGGCGATCTGCCGCCCGACCGCGCGGTGTTGGCCGCGAATATGGAAACCGCGCTGAACATCGTCTGGGATGCGGGCGTGATGCCGGGGGACCGGGTCAATGTCTTCGGCGCGGGTGTCGTCGGTCTTCTGGTCGCGCATCTGGTGGGGCAGGTGCCGGGGGTGGATCTGCGGGTGGTGGAGATCGATTCCACCCGTGGCCGCGTTCTGGAGGCGTTGGGCCTGACCGGCGGGTCGCCGCAGGAACGCGCGGATGTGGCGATCAACGCCACCGCCGCCGACGCCGCCCTGTCGCAGGCGATCGAGACGATGGCCGATGAGGGGCGGGTGGTGGAGGCCAGCTGGTATGGCGACCGGCGCGCCAGCATTCCCCTTGGCGGGGCCTTCCATTCGCGACGGCTGAAGATCATCAGCTCGCAGGTGGGGCAGGTCGCGCCGTGGCAACGCCCCCGTTGGCCGCACCGCCGCCGCATGTCGAAGGCGCTGGAACTGCTGTGCGACCCGCGTCTGGACGCCCTGATTTCCAACGAAACGGCCTTCGACGAGATTGCCGAAGTCTATGGCGAGGTCATCGACGATCCCGCCACGCTGTGCCACCGCATCCGCTACTGACCCCTCATACCTGAAAGGACTGCCATGTTTGCCGTCGAAGTCCGCGATCACATCATGATCGCGCACAGCCTGCCCCGCCCCGTCTTCGGCCCCGCCCAGGGGATGCACGGCGCGACCTTCGTGGTCGATGCCGCCTTTTTCACCGAAGATCTGGATGAGGACGGGTTGGCCGTGGACATCGGGGCGGCGACGACGATCCTGTCCGAGACGCTGGCCCCGCTGAACTACCAGAACCTTGACGAGGTCGAGGCGTTTCGCGGCAAGGTGACGACGACCGAATTCCTGTGTCATCACATTTTCACCGAACTGAAGGCGCGGCTGGATGCGTTCGGGCCGGGGGCGGCGCGCATCCGGCGCATCCGGGTTCTGCTGCATGAATCCCACGCGGCGCGCGGTTGGTATGAGGGGGCGGTGTGAGGATCGTCTTCGCCTATCCCGGCGATCTGGAATTGCGGACGGGGGGATACGGCTATGACCGGCGGGTCGTGGCGGGGCTGCGCGATCTGGGATGGACGGTCGATCTGCTGCCCTTGGGCGCGGGGTTTCCCTATCCGCGCGATCTTGCTGCGGCGGAACGGGCGCTCTCGGGCGTGCCGGACGGCACGACGGTCCTGATCGACGGGTTGGCCTTCGGGGTGCTGGATGCCTGGGCCGCGCGGGATGCGGCGCGGCTGCGCCTGTTCGCGCTGGTGCATCATCCCTTGGCATTGGAAGACGGGGCCGATCCGGCGCTCGAGATGTCGGAGCGTGCGGCCCTGCGCCATGCGCGGGGGGTGATCGTCACCTCCCCCGCCACGGCGCGGGACGTTTCGCGGATGTTCGGGGTGGAGGATGCGCTGGTCGCGATCCCCGGCACCGATCCCGCGCCCTTGGCCTTGGGGCAGGGCGATCCGCCGCATATCCTGTCCATCGGCACCCTGATCCGGCGCAAGGGACATGATGTGCTGATCGACGCGCTGGCACAGCTGGCCGATCTGCCGTGGCGGGCGACGATCATCGGCGCCGCGCTGGATCCGGCCGTGGCGGACGATCTGCATCATCGCATCCGGCAGGCGGGGCTGGCCGCGCGCATTGATCTGGCGGGCGGGGTGGAGGACACGCGCGCGGCCTTGGCGACCGCCGATATCTTTGCGCTGGCCAGCCGGTTCGAAGGCTATGGCATGGTTTTTGCCGAGGCGATGTCCCAGGGCCTTCCCATCGTCGCCTGCCATGCGGGCGCGGTGCCCGACGTGGTGCCGGACACGGCAGGCCATCTGGTTCCGCCGGACGATCCGCACGCCTTTGCCGCCGCCCTGCGCGCCCTGCTGGCCGACTCCGCGCGCCGCCGCGCCTATGCGGCCGGATCCGCGGCTGCCGGCGCATGTCTGCCGGGCTGGTCTGACACCGCCGCCCGCATTGCCCATTTCATCACGGAGCGTTCATGACCTTCACCACCCAATGGCTGGACCTTCGCGAACCCGCCGACGCAGTCGCCCGCAATGCCGACATACTGGGCGCATTTGCCCTTGCCGTCGGGCAGGCCGATACGCCGCGCATTCTGGATCTGGGGGGCGGGACGGGATCCAGCCTACGCACCATCGCGCCGCATTTGCCGCTGCAGGCCCATTGGACGGTGGCCGACCGCGACCGCGCATTGCTGCAGGCGGCCCGCACCCGCCACCCCGAGATCGACACGATGGAGGTCGATCTGACCGGCATCGACGTGGTTCCGATCCCCACGGGCGGTTTCGTCACCGCCTCGGCCCTGATCGACCTGTGTTCCCATGCCTGGATGCAACGCCTTCTGATCCGCCTGCGGCGCGAGGGGGCGGCGTTCTATGCTGCGCTGTCTTACGACGGGACCATGACCTGGTCGGTCGCGCATCCGCTGGATGCGGAGGTGACGGTGGCCTTCAACCACCATCAGCAGGGCGACAAGGGGTTCGGTCCCGCCTTGGGGGCCAGCGCGGGCGGCACCTTGCTTCGGGTGGCCGATGATATGGGGTTTCAGGTCCTCTCCGGTCCCAGCCCCTGGCGGTTGGGGGAGGGGCAGGCCGCGCTGCAGCGCGATCTGCTGCGCGGCATCGCGGATGCCGTGGCCGAAACGGGGCGGGTGGAGGGCGTGGCCGACTGGCTCGATTTCCGTCTTGCGCAGGTGGACGGCCCCTGCCTCGCGCTGATCGGCCATCTGGACGTTCTGGCCATTCCCCATCCGGCCTGAGCGTCAGGGGCGGAGGGCGCAATCGAACAGGATATCGCCCCCCAGATCGTGAACCTCCATCGTCGGGCGCTGCGCCGCCGTCAGGGACGCCACCGGCGGCAGCGACAGGCCGGCGGGCCCCGCGCCGATGATCAGGGGGGCCACGGTCACATGCAGACGATCGAGGCATCCGGCGGTCATGAACCGCGCGATGGTGCGCGCGCCCCCTTCGACCAGTATCCGGTGCAGGCCATGCGCCGCCAGCGCGGCCAGGATATCGCGTGGATCAAGGCCGTTCTCCGCTTGCGACAAGGGCAGCACGGTCACCCCGGCGGGGTAGGTGCGGGACGACGTGGCGCAGGTGACGATGAACACCGGGGCCCCGCCGTCGTGGAAAATCCCCGCCGTATCGGGGACCGTGGCATGACAGTCGATGATCACCCGCACCGGATCGGGGCCATCGACCAGCCGCACCGACAGGCGGGGGTCGTCCGCCGTTACCGTGCCCGCGCCCACGATCACCGCATCGGACAGGGCGCGCAGACGGTGCAGATGCGCAAGGCCCGCCGGCCCGGAGATGTCGCGCGCGTCCCCGCCTTCGGTCGCGACGCGCCCGTCCAGCGATTGGCCGACCTGCGCCAGAACGAACGCGCCGCCGCGCCCGGCCAGCGGGCCATAGATCCGCCCCGTCGGCCCGGAAACCCTTCGATCCCCCCCGTCGCGGTTCGCCAAAAGGGTTGACCAGTCTTCGGGCAGGACGTTCACAGGATGCACGCGGAAACCTCGTTGGGATGCCTGTCACATAGCTTTGGCGACCTGTGCGTCAAATCGGGTTGACGCGGGCGGATGCAGGGACCACGTTCACCCCGTCCCGGAACAGAGCGGCGTCGGCGCCGCATATGGAAAGCAGGTCACATGACGTATCCCGATACTCAGCTGTTCATCGATGGCACATGGACCGCCGCGCGTGGCGGGGAGACCATTCCCGTCGTCGACCCCGCGACCGAGGAAACCATCGGCCACGTCGCCTGGGCGCGCACAGCCGATCTGGACGCGGCGCTGGACGCGTCGCTGCGCGGCTTCGCGACATGGAAGGCGATGTCGGCCTTCGATCGGTCCAAGATCATGCGCCGCGCGGCGGAAATCCTGCGCGAACGTGCCGACACCATCGCCGCCATGATGACGCGCGAACAGGGCAAGCCCGTCGCGCAGTCCAAGATGGAAACGCTGGGCGCGGCCGACACGATCGACTGGTTCGCCGAAGAAGCGCGTCGCCAATACGGTCAGATCATCCCGGCCCGTGCGCCGGGGGTGCAGCAGATGACCGTGCGCCATCCGGTGGGGCCGGTGGCCGCGTTCACGCCGTGGAACTTCCCCATCAATCAGGTTGTGCGCAAGCTGTCGGCGGCGCTGGCCGCGGGCTGCTCGATCATCGTAAAGGCCCCGGAGGAAACGCCGGCATCCCCCGCCGAACTGATCCGCGCCTTTGCCGATGCGGGCGTGCCGAACGGGGTCATCGGCCTCGTCTATGGCGTCCCGGCCGAGATTTCGGAATATCTGATCAAGCATCCCGTCATCCGCAAGATCAGCTTCACGGGATCGACGCCGGTCGGCAAGCTGCTGGCGGGCATGGCCGGGCAGCACATGAAGCGCGCGACGATGGAGCTGGGCGGCCATGCCCCCGTCCTGATCGCGGGCGACGCCGATTGGGAAAAGGCGGCGGCGCAGATGATCGTGCACAAGACCCGCAACGCGGGTCAGGTCTGCGTGTCGCCCACGCGTTTTCTTGTCGATCAGAAGATCGGGGATAGTTTCCTTGATGCGTTTTCGTCGGGCCTGCAGAAGGTCAAGGTCGGCAACGGGTTCGAGGACGGGGTGGAGATGGGCCCGCTGGCCAATGAACGCCGCATTCCGATGATGGAGGAACTGATTTCCGACGCCGTCGATCAGGGCGCGAAACTGGTCACGGGCGGCAAGCGCATCGGCAACAAGGGCTATTTCTTCGAACCGACGGTTCTGGCCGATGTGCCGCAATCGGCGCGCATCATGAACGAAGAACCGTTCGGCCCGGTCGCCATCGTCAACAAGATGGCCTCGCTCGATGAGATGATCGCCGAGGCCAATCGGCTGGAGTTCGGTCTGGCGGCCTATGCCTATGCCCGTGGGCATGAGACGGTGGAACGGATCGGCCGCGAGGTCGAGACGGGGATGATGACCATCAACCACCTGGGCTTGGCCTTGCCCGAGGTTCCGTTCGGCGGCATCAAGGACAGCGGTTACGGCACCGAAGGCGGGTCGGAGGCGGTGGCCGCCTATCTGGACACGCGGTTCGTGTCGACCGCGCATTGATTTGAAAAAGGCCGGTCTTGCGACCGGCCTTTTTGCTCAGGGCTGTGCGGCCACTTCGCGCGAGCTTTGGCTGATCGCGGAACCGGCGGTGGAGATATCCTGGCCCGCACCTTCGACCGTGTTGCATGCGGCCAGAGCGGCGAGGGCGAGGATCGGAAGAAGCGTCAGTTTGCGCATGTGAAACATCCCTTTGTATGTCGTTGCGTGGCCGAACGCGGGGCGCGTCGCCAAGGTTCCATCACATATGCTTCAGCGCTTTCGCCGTTTGTTGCCCCCGCGTTGTCCGGCCCGCCCGGCGGTGGAGCGTCCGGCCCCGGCGAGGGCTGCGTCCTGGGCTTCCTCCACCGCTGATTGGCGGGCCATGGGATCGTCGGCGACGGTCAGCTCCACCGCTTCCAGGCGCTTCACCTCATCGCGCAGTCGGGCGGCTTCCTCGAATTCCAGATTTTCCGCCGCCTTGCGCATCTGAAGGCGGATCGCGTCCAGATGAGCCGCGAGGTTGGAGCCGATCATCGGCTTGTCCACCTTGGCCGTCACGCGGCTTTGGTCGGTGTCGCCCTGCCACAAGCCCGCCAGAACATCCTCCACATTCTTGCGCACGGTTTGCGGCGTGATGCCGTGTTCCTCGTTATAGGCGATCTGCTTTTCGCGCCGCCGTTCGGTTTCGCCCATGGCGCGTTCCATGCTGCCGGTGATGCGGTCCGCATACATGATGACCCGCCCGTCGGCATTCCGCGCCGCCCGTCCGATGGTCTGGATCAACGACGTCTCGGACCGCAGGAAGCCTTCCTTGTCGGCGTCCAGGATCGCCACCAGCCCGCATTCGGGAATGTCCAACCCTTCGCGCAGCAGGTTGATGCCCACCAGCACGTCGAACGCGCCAAGACGCAGGTCGCGCAGGATCTCGATCCGCTCGATCGTGTCGATGTCGGAGTGCATGTAGCGGATGCGGATGCCCTGTTCGTGGAAGTATTCGGTCAGATCCTCGGCCATGCGCTTGGTCAGGACGGTGACCAGCGTGCGCAACCCTTGGGCCGACACGCGCCGGATTTCATCCAGAAGGTCGTCCACCTGCATGTCCACGGGGCGGATTTCCACCTTGGGATCCAGAAGGCCGGTGGGGCGGATGACCTGTTCGGTAAACACGCCGCCCGCCTGCTCCAGCTCCCACGCGGCGGGGGTGGCCGACACGAAGATGGATTGCGGGCGCATGGCGTCCCACTCCTCGAACTTCAGCGGGCGGTTGTCCATGCAGGAGGGCAGGCGGAATCCGTGTTCGGCCAGCGTGAACTTGCGCCGATAGTCGCCCTTGTACATGCCGCCGATCTGCGGGACCGACACGTGGGATTCGTCGGCGAACACGATGGCGTTGTCGGGGATGAATTCGAACAGGGTCGGGGGCGGTTCCCCCGGTGCGCGGCCTGTCAGATAGCGGGAGTAGTTCTCGATCCCGTTGCAGACGCCCGTCGCCTCCAGCATCTCGATGTCGAAGGCGGTGCGCTGTTCCAGACGCTGCGCCTCCAAGAGCTTGCCTTCGGAGGTCAGCTGCTCCAGCCGGATCCGCAGCTCGTGCTTGATGCCGTCCACCGCCTGTTTCATCGTCGGGCGCGGCGTGACGTAGTGGCTGTTGGCATAGATGCGGATCTGCTTGAAACTGTCGGTCTTGGCCCCGGTCAGCGGGTCGAATTCGACGATGCTTTCCAGCTCGGTGCCGAAAAAGCTGAACCGCCATGCCCGATCGTCCAGGTGGGCAGGCCAGAGTTCCACCGCATCGCCGCGCACGCGGAAACTGCCGCGGGTGAAGGCCTGATCGTTGCGGCGGTATTGCTGGGCCACCATCTCGCCGATGACTTCGCGTTGGTCGTAATTCTCCCCCACGATCAGATCCTGCGTCATGGCGGAATAGGTCTCGACCGAGCCGATGCCATAGATGCACGACACCGAGGCGACGATGATCACGTCATCACGCTCCAGAAGCGCGCGGGTGGCCGAGTGGCGCATCCGGTCGATCTGTTCGTTGATCTGGGATTCCTTCTCGATATAGGTGTCGGACCGCGCGACATAGGCTTCGGGCTGGTAGTAGTCGTAGTAGCTGACGAAGTATTCCACCGCATTGTCGGGAAAGAAGCCCTTGAACTCGCCATAAAGCTGCGCCGCCAGTGTCTTGTTCGGGGCAAGGATGATGGCGGGGCGCTGCGTTTCCTCGATGATCTTGGCCATCGTGAAGGTCTTTCCCGTGCCGGTCGCCCCCAGAAGCACCTGATCCCGCTCCCCCTGCTTCACGCCGTCAGCCAGTTCGACGATGGCCGTGGGCTGATCGCCCGCCGGTTCGAACGGGGTGCTCATCACGAACCGCTTGCCGCCTTCCAGCTTCGGACGGGTCAGCACGTCGGGACGGTGCATGGGCAGATTGGTGTTGTTGTGGGGCATGAAACGGTCCTTTGTCGCAGGGGACATTTGACCCTTTTTTGTTCCGGTTCAAGATGCGACCCTTGCCATGTGGGGGCCGATGGACACATATGGCGGCAACGAGAGGGGAACGACATGCGCGCGCGAATCTACAAGCCAGCGAAAACGGCCATGCAGTCCGGACAGGCCAAGACGAAGCAGTGGGTTTTGGATTACGCCCCCGAAACCGCGCGCGAGATCGACCCCCTGATGGGCTGGACCAGTTCGGACGACACGCAGCGTCAGGTCCGCCTGCGCTTCGACACCTGCGAGGCGGCCGAGACCTATGCCCGCGAGAACGGCATCGAGGTGGAGGTGCAGCCCGAACAGATCCGCAAGCCGAACATCCGTCCCGGCGGATACGGCGACAACTTTTCCACCACCCGCAAGGGCCCGTGGACGCACTGAGCCTTCTGGCCGAATGTCGTCACGAAAAAGGCGCGCGCCGGTTGGCGTGTGTCCCAAGTTGCGGGAATTACGCGGACGGGTGGCGTCCGAACCTGCAGCTGACGGATGAATCGGGGGGCGGCGACAAGCCGACGCGTAAGGCAATTGTGGCGGAGCGGATGGGACCGACGTCCGACCTTCTCTATCTGCAACGTATTGAACTTTGCTTTGCCGAAGATTCTGTCCTGAAGTGCCGAGGGGTTTGACACATCCTGATGCAATCGGGGATGAGCGATACCCACTTCATCTTCAATTCGACGAGAAGACATGGTCGGCACGTCATGCGTGCCCTCCAGCGACAACAATGATCGTGATGCCCCCCGCCGCGGTGCCCTCAGTATCTGTCTGACGATCTCGGGGTTGCGGTTGCCAGACGGCCGTTTTCCGGCCAGTTATTCAAGGCGTCTCCACCGTGGATCATGATCGCTCCCATGTCACGGGATGCCCGGATGTCAGCCTCGATCAGGCTGAGAGGCGTGGCGTCGTCGTCGAGATGAGGGTCGGTGATCGACATTCTCGCCGGCGATGATGTCGGCGTCACCTTCGCCACAGCCCGGATCTGAGTCGCTTGGGCGACCCCTACGCCGTCTTCCGCCTTGCGCCCTAGGAGGCGCTCCACGACGGCGGAGATGTCCGGATCAAAGCCGGGCGGCGCCGGCGGTAGGGCGGGGGCACGGGGCTCTGCGTGAGCCGGGATCGAGGCGATACCGAGGCGGGCGAGGGAAGCTTCACGAACGGCGATCTCATGCAGCGCCTGCCGGACGTCGGCAGGGCCCAGTCCGGATCCGAAGGCCCGGTCTTGCTCAACGGAAAGAACCGCCGTCAGGCGTCGAGCCTCCACGTGCTTGTCGGTCATCATGGGGATCTGGAGGAAACCGCCTCCTGAACGGGCGGGGATTCTCCGCCGGTAATGATACCAGCCGAACCTCGTGATCAAATTCTTGGACATCTCTTATCTCACCCCAACTTTAGAGCTGGAGGCGGATACGCCGATCCCTGTCACACGAGTGACAGGGTGTCACACAAATCTCACCAGTTCTGTCCCGGAGGACGGAGTGTCTAGACCAAATCAACACGTTAGTGGGATTTTGGCTCCGGCGGTAGGGGCCGGATGCCGCAAGACCTCAGCAATAAGATGTTGATTTTGCTGCGATTTATAGGTTCGGGTTCGTCCGCGATGTGACAGTTTGGTGTGACAAGTGTAGCACAGGGTGTAGCACTGGCAATGATCCTGTGCAGAACGCATCGAGGAAACGTCCGGCAGCCCTACTCGCCAAAAAACGAAGTCGGCTGGAAAGGCTCAGTTTTCGATGGTCTTGCTACGGGAGCCTTTCTACCAATGGTGGAGGAAGACCGAGGCTTTAGAGGCCGACTGAACCAGCGCGAGACTCAAAATCAATGGGTCCTGACCCTACGCACTATGTGTGGTGCTCGCTGATGTGGAATGGATTTCACTTATTAACTGCGGAATGGCAAGAACGAATGTGTCATCCGGTAACGCAGTTACCAAACATGTAGGTCTTGGGCCTGTTCACGTCATTGTCGAAAGCGCCCTCGGCCGCGAACCGGCTTGGCGACGGAACCATAGGCCGAAGAATGCGGCGGCGAGAAGACCTTCGGCGAGATCGCCGCCGTAATACATCCACTGCGCGGCCTGCTGCACGGTGGCAAGGTCAGCTCCGGTTCCTGCGGGTCGGGCATGAAGATACATGAGCTTGCCCAACGTCGCGTGCGCTCCGGTAGCGAGGATCAGGACGGCAAGGCGTATCCCGAAGCCCGGGCGATGTGGTGCAGGATCCGGTCCCGCTATGGACCAGACATAGAGGTATCCCGCGACGACGAAATGCACATGAATGAAGATGTATAGGACCGGATCGGACATCGACGTCGTAAAGAAAGGCGTGAGGTAGAGGGCATACATGCCGCCGACATTCAGGACAGCTGTGGTGACCGGATGCAGAATTGCCCGCACGGGCACGGATCCCAGAAAAGCCACAATCATCCGCGCGACGCCTACCGGAACGCGACGCAAAAGCAATGTTCCCGGCGCGCCAAGTGCAAATGCCAAAGGCGCGAACATCCCGAGCAGAAGATGTTGTGCCATGTGACCTCGCAGATCCCTATGGGCCCAATCCTGCACCGGGGATGACATGGCTGCCACAATCATCGCGATGCCGAGGGTAAAGCTCCAACCCCGCAGGGCGGGCCACGTGCCGTCGCGCTTTGCGGCGATGGCGTATGCCGCCAGCACAAGAATCGGTAGAAGCATGAAAAGGATCGCCATGACGGACGCATCCTGCGGAACGGTATGATGGTGTCCGGTCATCGTAAGCTGGGAAATCGGCGGGCAAGACAAAGTCCAGCCATAAGCAACGTGACCCCCGTGCCGATCCAGACGAGATCATAGAGCCAGAGGGTCTCAACGTAGCGGACCTGGTGCAGGCGCAGAAGCTTGTGGTTCACAACGCCGTCGAACAGTTGGAAACCTCCCAGCCCTGTAAGGAAGCCGGCCCATGCGGATCGCTTGTCCAACGCACGGTCCCGCCACAGACGCCCGAACAGGAAAAAGCCGAGGACCATGAAGATCAGCTCTCCTGCGTGCAGTATGCCGTCCGAGACGAGCGCAAAGGCAGAGGTTCCCCGATCAACGAAGTGGTGCCATGCCAGAAGCTGATGGAACACGATCTCGTCGATGGCCGCCATCATACCGATGCCAAGCGGCAGGCCGGCGGTAAAGGAACGTGACCTGCGTGTGGGGCAGGGGGCGTATGATGTCATGAATTCTCCAGCTGACCTTCATAGGTGCTCGAAAGCGCGCAAGGTAGGATCGATCTTATCCGACGAGCGGCGGCTCGACCACCTTGCCCACGCCCCAGGGTCTGTCAATGCGGTGATAGGTTACCGCTGCCGGATCATTCGTCCAAGTGTAGGGGCACAAGATGGGTGCGGTGCCGGTGCGGATATCGTGCCGCTGATCACGCTCCGTGTGCACGATCTCGCCTAGTCCGAATGCTTGGCGGTTAAGCTCATGATCGAAACGCCACTCCGCACGCCCAGAAGCCACGTGATAGACCTCGTCCAGCCCATGCGCGTGCTCATGATAGGTTGTATGGGGGCCGAGCAGAAACAGGCCAAGGGCCACTTCATCGGATCGCACGATGCCAGCCGGACCGACGAGAGTGGCGCAGGCGATGTCCGCCAGAAACGGACGCGTCCAGTCGCTGTCGGCATAAAAGGTCTGCCATAGGGCATAGCCGATGACAGCGCGCACGGCCTCCTGCATGTCCGGGCTTGCGCCTTCGCCCATCCGGGCCAAAGCTATGGGAAGGTGACGCAGGGCGGGCACGGAATGCGCTGCGGATGTCGGCGCGGAGGCGAAGCCAGCCCTCCAGTTTACATGTTCAAGCAGGCGCGCGGTTTCATGGAGAGACCCTGATGGTCCAATACCTGACGTGGCTTTTGTGCGGTAACTGGCCAACATGGCGGTGGCGAGGGATTGGATCGATGAGAGGCATAAGGTCATAAGCCTCAGACTCCCCCGCGCCGCCGAATGTTCCGAAATCACCGCGAAGCCACCCCATGCCGCTTATTGCGATTTGCGTCTGAGTCACGCCGAAGGATGAGACGGCCCTGACATGGTTCGCTTTGTCAAAGGACGTTCGCGACGGGGAGGGCAGGATCGTCAGATGCCCGGGGGCTCTGTTATGAGGACGTCCGGATATTGGATGGGCGGACCTTTGCTGAACAGGCCTCCGGCTCACGCCCTCAATCACAAATGCAGGAACCTTCCTCTCTACCTTAAGTTGACTCGGCATAAGGGGAGATCATCATGACCAGCACAGCTTCGGCCCGCGACATCTTTGTCGACGGTCTGCGCAATGCACACGCAATGGAAAAGCAGGCGCTTTCCATCATGGAACCTCAAGTAAAACGGTTGGAGCATTATCCCGACGTGTCGGCGATGCTCGACAGGCATATACGCGAAACGGAAGGCCAGATCGCGCGGCTGGATGAGATACTGGACGGTGTCGCCGAAGGCGCATCGACGCTGAAGGACGTGTCGCTGTCATTCACCGGATCTATGGCTGCCGTAACCCATTCAATGGCCAGCGACGAAATCTTGAAAAATTCGATGGCGAATTTCGCGTTCGAGAATTTTGAGATCGCCGCATACACCGCCCTGATCACTACGGCGGAGGAAGCCGGGGCCGCCGCCGCGATCCCGCTGCTTGAGCAGACTCTTGACGAAGAGCGGCGGATGGCCGCCGCGATTCAGGACAGTCTGCCCGACGTGGTCCGTCAATACATCGCCCTGTCGGCCAGCGATCAGCGCGCCGACATCTGATACCGAAGGAGACCCAAATGGCTGACAAAACGCTCGACACGCTGTTCCACGAAACCCTGAAAGACATCTACTATGCTGAGCGAAAACTGACGACGAACCTGCGTAAAATGGCGCGCGCGGCCCAATCGTCCGACCTTAAGGCGGCATTTGAGACGCATGAGGACGAAACGCAAACCCAGCTCGAACGTCTGACGCAGGTGTTCGACATGATCGGCAAGCGCCCCCGGGGCAAGACCTGCGATGCGATCGAGGGGATTATCTCTGAAGCGCAGGAGATCATGGAAGAATTCAAAGGAAGCCCGGCCCATGATGCCGGCCTTCTGGCAGCCGCGCAGGCGGTCGAGCATTACGAAATCTCGCGCTACGGATCATTGAAGGCGTGGGCTGTCGAGCTTGGCATGGATGACGCTGCAAAGCTGCTGGATGCCACTCTGCAGGAAGAGTTGGCGACGGATAAGAAGCTCTCGGATCTGGCGAACGGTGTCATCAACGCGGCGGCCCAGAACGCGGCGTGATCTGCCCCTATTTGCATACGGCAAAGACAGGAAATTCCTATGTTCTATACCGACAATAAACTGCAATACCCTGTGCGCGTCGATGCGCCGAACCCATTGTTTGCTCGCGCGTTGCAGCAGGCGATCGGGGGCGTTGAAGGCGAAATCCGCGTGGCCATGCAGTATTTCTTCCAGGCCTGCGGCGCGCGGGGAAATCCGAAGTTCCGCGATCTCCTCATGAACACCGCCGCAGAGGAGCTTGGCCATATCGAGATGCTGGCAACGGCGGTGGCCATGAACCTTGAGGGCGCTCCCCTCAGCCTCAAGGAGCAGATGGCGAAGGACGCAGCAGTCGGCGCGGTCATGGGCGGACTGAACCTGAAAAACCTATTGTCGTCGGGGCTGTCGGCCATGCCGGTGGACAGTGACGGCGTGCCGTTCGACATGTCCCACATCTATGCCAGCGGGAATATCGCCGCCGACATGACTGCCAATATCGCCGCGGAATCCACGGGTCGCACCCTTGCGGTTAGGCTTTACAACATGACCGACGATACGGGCATGAAGGACATGCTTCAGTATCTGATCGCGCGTGACACCATGCACCAGAACCAGTGGATGGCCGCGCTCGAGGAGCTGGGCGGAACGGCCGCGTTTCCCATTCCCAACAGCCACCCGCAGGCCGAAGAGAACACCAAGTTCAGCTACGCCTATCTCGGATTTCAGGCGGATGGCAGCGCGCCGGCTTCGGGACGGTGGTCGGATGGCCCATCCATTGACGGAAAGGGCCAATTCACCACGGGTGTTCTGGAGCCCTCGTCGCAGGTGCCTGACCTTGGAAAGGCGAAGCCGAATAGCGGTGCCCAATCCGAACAGATGTGACACGAACAGCCGTGGATCGCGACATCACCGTTAGTTTGTCTGACGTCATCTATCGGATCAAGATGGCGCTGAGAAAGCGCTGACGTGGAATTTAGGCCGGCTGGTGAAGTTTTGCGGAATCCTGACTTTCGCCAGCTTGGGCCCGACCATGGTTGCCTTTGATCCCGGGCGCGATGGCCGGGTTATCAGCATCGCACTGTGATGGTGATAAGGGTTCGGCGACGCCCCTTCTCGGCTGCATAAGCATTTAAAATACAGAATCGGAGATACCGATGACCGACTATCCGAAACCCCCACAAACCGAGCAGCAGCAGGACATGCCAGGTGTCACCGATGCCATGGAGCCGCGCCCCGATCATGGTGAGGATAGCTACACCGGCTCGGATCGTCTTGCCGGATTGAAAGCAATTATCACCGGCGGAGACAGCGGCATTGGCCGCGCGGTTGCCATTGCCTATGCGCGTGAAGGTGCGGATGTCCTTATTTCGTATCTGAACGAAGACGCCGATGCCGAAGATACCGCGCAGCTCGTGCGCGATGCAGGGCGGAAGGCGGTGCTGGTGGCAGGCGATATACAGGACCCTTCGCATTGTCGCCTTATAATAGAAACGGCAATGGCAGAGCTAGGCGGCCTCGACATCCTCGTAAACAACGCGGCCCATCAAGCTACGTTTGACAGCATCACGGATATTCCTGATCACGAGTGGGAGCTGACGTTTGCGGTGAACATCCACGCCATGTTCTACCTAACCAAGGCTGCCGTGCCACATATGAAACCGGGTTCGTCGATCATCAACACGACGTCGATCAATGCTGACAAACCGAATCCCGGCCTGTTGGCTTATGCAACGACCAAAGGGGCGATCCAGAATTTCACCGCCGGACTGGCTCAAGGACTGGCGGAGCAAGGCATCCGTGCAAACTGCGTGGCGCCGGGTCCGATCTGGACGCCGCTGATTCCGTCCACGATGCCGGCGGACAGCGTTGCGAATTTTGGCAAGCAGGTCCCATTCAAGCGGGCAGGGCAGCCGGCCGAACTCGCATCGGCCTATGTGATGCTGGCCGATCCCCGCTCCAGCTACACCTCCGGCGCGACGATAGCGATCACCGGCGGACAACCCATCATTTGAGGAGATCGCCATGAAAGCACTGACCTGGCACGGCAAAAGCGACATGCGCTACGAAACAGTTCCCGATCCGCAGATCGAGGATGCGAAAGACGCGATCATTCAGGTGACGTCCTGCGCGATCTGCGGATCGGACCTGCATATCTATGACGGTGTGATGGCCTGCATGGAGCATGGCGACGTCATCGGCCATGAAACGATGGGCGAAGTCGTCGAGGTGGGTGCGGAGACAAGCAAGCTCAAGGTCGGTGATCGGGTCGTGATCCCCTTCACCATCGCCTGCGGCGAATGCTTCTTCTGCCAGCGCGGGTTCTTCTCGGGGTGCGAGCGGTCGAACCGCGACTTCGACAAGGCAAAGACCCTCTGGGGCAATTCGCCGGCGGGCCTGTTCGGCTATTCCCATCTTCTGGGGGGATATTCCGGTGGGCAGGCCGAATACCTTCGGGTCCCTTACGCCGATGTCGGGCATATCAAGGTGCCGTCGAACCTTACCGACGATCAGGCGCTGTTTCTGTCCGACATTTTTCCAACCGGATACATGGCCGCCGAGTTCTGCGATCTAAAGGGGGGCGAAACGGTGGCAATCTGGGGCTGCGGACCGGTGGGACAGATGGCGATCCGGTCGGCCTTTCTTCTGGGCGCGGAACGGGTGATCGCGATCGATACGGTTCCCGAGCGGCTTGCGCTTGCCGCCGCCGCAGGGGCCGAGGTGCTCGATTTCGCCGATGTGGATGTCTATGACGAGATCATGAGCCGCACCGAGGGGCGCGGGGCGGACGCGTGCATCGATGCGGTCGGGACCGAGCCGGACACCGCCTCGGGGTTCATGGCGGTGATCGACCGGATCAAGGTCGCGACGTTCATGGGCACGGATCGTCCGCATGTGCTGCGTCAGGCGATCATGTGCTGTCGCAATTTCGGGACCGTATCGATTGTTGGCATTTATGCGGGACTGCTGGATAAGATGCCGATGGGTTCGGCCATTAATCGTGGCATCACCTTCCGGATGGCGCAAACGCCCGTGCAGCGCTACCTGCCCAAACTGTTGGGATTGATCGAAGAGGGGAAGATCGATCCCTCCTTCGTCATCACCCATAAAGGCCGGCTGGAAGACGGGCCGGAGCTTTACAAGACATTCCGGGATAAGGCCGATGGCTGTATCAAGGTGGTGTTGAATCCATGACCCTTGCCGTCATTACCGGCGCATCCACCGGCATCGGCCTGGAACTCGCGCGCGTCTGTGCCGCCGAGGGGCATGACGTTATCGTTTTGGCAAACGAACCGGCCATTCATCAGGTCGCGACCGAGCTGAACGGCGAGGCTGTGGAAGCCGATCTCGCCACGCCTGAGGGTAATGAGGCTCTCCTCGCGACCATTGCGGAGAGAGAGGTCGACCTGCTGCTTGTGAATGCGGGAACGGGACTTGGTCATGGCTTTCTGGAGCAACCGCTGGACGGGATCGAGCGAACCGTCCTGACCAACGTCATGAGCCCCCTCCGCCTGGTGCATCCCCTTGCGAATGCCATGGTCGCGCGCGGGGAGGGACGGATCCTCCTGACCGGATCGATCGCCGGGTTCATGCCGGGAACCTACCAGGCCGTTTACAATGCAACGAAGGCGTTCATAAATTCGTTTGCGGGCGCCTTGGCGCACGAGCTGAAAGGGACCGGAGTGACCGTCACATGCCTGATGCCCGGCGCGACGGAGACCGAATTCTTTCGTCGTGCCGGAATGGATAACACCATCGTCGGGGACATGAAGAAGGACGATCCCGCATGGGTTGCTCGGCACGGATACGAGGCCCTGATGGCCGGCCGTGAGCAGGTGACACCGGGCGTCCTGAACAAGCTTCAGGCCGCCGCCGGCGAACATCTTCCCGCAGGTGTGGTGGCCGAGGCGCATCGTCGTCTATCAAAGCCCCGGGACTGACATGGCGAGCGGACTTCGATATGGACCGCTTGGGCCGAACTGCATCCATCTGTGCATCGACATGCAACGCATGTTCGGGCCCGGCCTGCCTTGGGCCGTGCCATGGATGGACGCGGTGCTGCCGAATATCGAAGCCCTGACACGGCATCATGCGGACCGCACTATCTTCACCCGTTTCATCCCTCCCAAACGTCTCGAAGATGCGCATGGCACCTGGCGCCGGTATTACGAACGGTGGAGCGAGATGACGCGGCAAAGCCTTGCGCCCGAATATTTGCGTATTGTGCCGGAGCTTGAAAGGTTCAGCCCACCGGCGCGGGTTATAGACAAAACGGTGTATTCCCCCTGGACCGAAGGACACCTGGACGGAATGCTTGCCAGCACGGGCGTCGATACGTTGGTCATTTCGGGCGGGGAAACGGACGTCTGCGTTCTTGGGGCGGTGATTGGAGCGGTCGACAGAGGCTACCGTGTCATCCTTGCCCAAGACGCAATCTGCGGATCTGCTGACGCCACGCATGATGCGCTGATGTTCCTTTTCCGATCACGGTTTTCCGAACAGATTGAAATGGCGGCGGTCGAAGAACTCCTTTGGGTATGGCGATGACGATGCGCGTTCCGAAGCATATTCTCCGCCAGTTCGGATTGAATGTGCTCAACGGAGAAGCGATCAAGATTGGCTGTATGAGCTACTCCCCGATCCTTGGACATTTTCCGGGGATATTTAAGCTACTGCCTGTGCTTGCTAGTTGGTTTCGATCCTGTTGAAGTAGACCACGGCGGGCAACTGTCCGCCATGGGCAGTGTGGAATCTTCGATGTTTATAGAAGGTGATCCAAGATCCGATGGCGGCCTTTACCTGCGATCCTGTTTCCCAAGCGTGCAGATAGACACATTCATACTTCAGCGATCGCCGCAGACGCTCTATGAAGACTTTGTCGATGCACCGCCCCTTGCCGTCCATCGAGATGCGGGGGCCGATGCGCTTCAGCCGACCGGTCCAGAAGAAAATTGTGAACTGTGAACCTTGGTCCGTATTCATGATCCCCGGCGCGCCGAAGCGGTGGATGGCTTCGTTCAGCGCTTCGACACAGAAGTCCGCTTCCAGCGTGCGCGATATCCGCCAGGCCTGGTGAGCGTCAGCTTCGTCCCACAATCGCGCTGAATGGCGACCCTCAAGCAAGTCGTTCTACCAAGGGTCGCCCACTGTTCCCTACAAATCGATGGTCTCAGAGATGGTCAGCGCATCATCCACCTCGATCCCAAGGTATCGAACCGTGCCGTCCATCTTCGTATGACCGAGTAGCAGTTGCACGGCCCGCAGGTTGCTCGTCTTCTTGTAAATCTGCGCGACCTTTGTCCGTTGCATGGAATGCGTGCCGTAGCTGCTGACCTCTAGCCCGATCGAGCTGACCCATTCGCGAAGAAGCCGAGCATACTGGCGCGTCGACATGTGGGGCCGGTCGTGGAACTGGCTCGGCCACAGATATTGCCGCCCGGTCATCGCAGGGCTGGCGATCCATTGCTTGAGACAGGTGCGCGTCGTCTCGGTAATCTCGAACCTGACGGGGCGACCTGTTTTCTGCTGGATGACGGACGCGCGTTCCCGCACCTGTCCGGCCGCGAACACGTCACGCACCTGGAGACGAACGAGATCGCAGCCCCGCAGCTTGCTGTCGATCGCCATGTTGAACAGTGCGAGATCCCGCAGATCACCCGACATCTCCAGGCGGATTCGGATGGACCAGACGTGCTTCGGTTGCAGTGGCCGCTTCTGACCGACGATGCGGCCTTTGTTCCAGGCGATCCGCGCCGGCGGCGAAGGTGTAATGATGAGTTCGGTGGACATGGCAGTGCCTTCCGACCGCCGCCCCAGCCCGCCTTTCGGAATGATGCCGAGCCAATATAGCACAATCACGGCCTTTCGTCGCTGGGAGCCCTTTGCAGACATTCACCTGTTCCGCTTATGATCGAGGCATGCTGCTATCAGAAGAGGAAGATGATCCATGCCCGCACGCTACGCCCTGATCGCCACGCTGGCGCTTCTGGCACCGCCCGCCTTCGCGCAGGATCACGAGGGGCATGGCACGATGGCCCCCTACATGGCCACTATGGTGCCTATGATGGAGGCGATGGACGGCATGGCCTCCTCGAGCGACGTTGATGCGGATTTCCTGCTGATGATGATTCCGCACCACCAGTCCGCCATCGACATGGCACGGGTGGAGCTGGAACACGGCGATGATCCTGCCACGCAGGAGATGGCCCGCAAGATCATCAACGCGCAGGAACACGAGATCGCGGAGATGAGGGCCATGCTGTCCCGTCTGGGCGTCGAGGCGCCGGACTGACATGCCTGTGCCCGGCAGTGCCGCAGAGGTCTTCCGCGTTTTCCTGAAGCTCGGCCTCACCTCGTTCGGGGGGCCGATCGCGCATTTGGGCTTCTTCCGGAACGAACTGGTGGTCCGGCGGCGCTGGCTGTCCGAGGCCGCCTATGCCGATCTGGTCGCGCTGTGCCAATTTCTTCCCGGCCCCGCCTCTAGTCAGGTGGGGTTCGCGCTTGGCCTGACGCGCGCGGGGTGGGTGGGGGCAATCGCCGCCTTCTGCGCCTTCACGCTGCCTTCGGCGGTGTTGCTGACAGCGCTGGCGCTGCTGGCGGCTGGCGGGAGGGTGCCCTCAGGTCTGCTACACGGGTTGGAAATCGTGGCCGTGGCCATCGTTGCGCAGGCGGTATTGGGGATGGCGCGGGCGCTTTGCCCTGACGCGCCGCGCGCCACTATCGCGGTAGGCGCGGTGATTATCATGGTGGTTTGGCCGGGAACAGGAGGAATGATGGCTGCCATTGGTGCGGGCGCAGTTACGGGCCTTCTTCTGCGCGGGCCGCAGCCGGTGGTGGAAGCGCATCCGCCCATCCCCCTAGGTCGCGGTGCGGGCATGGCCGCGCTTCTTGCGTTTGGGCTGCTGTTCTTCGCGCTCCCGCTGCTGGCAAAGGTCAGCCATGACCTTGCCGTGGCCAGCGGCTTCTTCCGCGCCGGGGCGCTTGTCTTCGGCGGTGGTCATGTCGTGCTGCCTCTGCTGGAGGCAGAGACGGTGGCGACCGGATGGGTGACGGCGCAGGACTTCTCGGCGGGCTACGCGCTGGCGCAGGCGGTGCCAGGACCGCTGTTTACCTTCGCGGCGTGGCTCGGTGCAGTCGATGGTGAGGGGGCGGGCGGTATTACAACGGCAGTGGTCGCGCTTTTGGCGATCTTCCTGCCGGGGTTTCTGCTGCTGATCGGCGTGCTGCCCTTCTGGAACGGCCTGCGGACGCGTCCAGGCACCCTGCGTCTGATGCAGGGGGCCAACGCCGCTGTGGTCGGCATCCTCGGCCTCGCTCTTTACGATCCGCTGTTCGTCGGCGGCATCCGCGATCGGGGGGATTTCGCGATGGTGGCGATGGCATTCATTGCCCTGACGGCGTGGCGGGCACCGCCATGGATGGTCGTTCTGGGCGGCGCGGTGGCCGGAGTGGCGACCCGCTGATCCGGGCGCACGCTACGCCAGATGAATGTCAGCAATTTCCCATCCGGTCACGCTCGGAGGCTCACCCGAGAACAGTATGTTGTGCCTCGGGTGAATCTTAACGTTTTACAGATCTATGGCTTCCGAGATGGCGAGCGCATCGTCTACTTCGATCCCAAGGTATCGAACCGTGCTGTCCATCTTCGTATGCCCGAGGAGCAGTTGCACGGCCCGCAGATTGCCGGTCTTCTTGTAAATCTGCGCGACCTTCGTCCGCCGCATGGAGTGCGTGCCGTAGCTGCTGACCTCCAGCCCAATCGAACTCACCCATTCGCGAAGAAGCCGCGCATACTGGCGAGTCGACATGTGGGGCCGGTCGTGGAACCGGCTGGGCCAAAGATACTGCCGCCCCGTCATCGCAGGGGTGGCGATCCATTGCTTGAGACAGGTGCGGGTGGTCTCCGTGATCTCGAACCTGACAGGGCGGCCTGTCTTCTGCTGGATAACGGAAGCTCGTTCTCGGACCTGTCCTGCCGCGAACACGTCTCGCACCTGTAGGCGAACAAGGTCGCAGCCTTGCAGCTTGCTGTCGATCGCCATGTTGAAGAGAGCGAGATCCCGCAGATTGCCGGACATCTCCAGCCGGATTCGGATGGACCAGACGTGCTTCGGTTGCTATGGCCGTTTCTGACCGACGATGCGGCCTTTGTTCCAAGCGACCCGCGGTCGTGGCAGAGGGGTGATAATAAGTTCGGTGGACATGGCAGTGCCTTCCGATCCACCGCCCCCGCCCGCCTCTCGGAATGATGCAGGCAAAGGATAGCATGGTTGGGAATGAGATGGCGGGTGATTTTCATTGCCATGCCTGATGGTGGTGTCGAACATTTTGGATTAGCGTCCTGCCGATCGTGACCGCGCCGGATGAAAGAAGATCGACCATGAGCACGCTCTGGAGCCCGCTCGTCCACGACTTGGTGCCCTATACCCCCGGTGAACAGCCGAAGGGCCAGCGCTTCGTCAAGCTGAATACGAACGAGAATCCCTACGGCCCGTCGCCCCGCGTGCTGAACGCCATCCGCGCGGCCACGAACGACGACCTCCGTCTTTATCCCGACCCGACCTCTTCCGAGCTGGCGCAGGCCATCGCGGACACGCACGGCCTGACGGCCGATCATGTCTTTCTAGGCAACAGCAGCGACGAGGTGCTGGCCCATGCGGTCAACGGCCTGTTCCGTGGCAAGGGCGCGATCCTCTTCCCGGACATCACCTACAGCTTCTACGTCACCTACTGCATGCTCTACGAGATCGCGTTCCGGCAGGTCCTTCTGCGATCGGACTTCACCATCGATCCGCTGGATTACGTCGGCCCGAACGGAGGCATCATCCTCGCCAACCCGAACGCGCCGACCGGTATCGCGCTTGGGCTGCCCGCCATCGAGGACATCCTTCGTCGCAATCCCGATGTGGTGGTGCTGGTGGATGAAGCCTATGTGGACTTCGGTGCGGAGAGCGCAGCCTCTCTCATTCCGCGCTACGACAATCTTCTGGTGGCACAGACCTTCTCGAAGTCCCGCAGCCTGGCCGGCCTGCATGCGGGCTTCGCCATGGGCCAGCCGCATCTGATCGCAGCGCTGCGGCGGATCAAGGACAGCTTCAATTCCTATCCCCTCGACCGGCTGGCGCAGGCGGGAGCCTTGGCAGCCTGGCAGGACCGGGACTGGTTCAACCTCACGCGTGCGAAGGTGATGGCGGATCGCGATCGGCTGGCGGAGGGGTTGAGGCACGCAGGTTTCACCGTCCTGCCGTCCGCGACGAACTTCTTGCTGATGTCCCGCCCGACGAGGGATGCGGAGGACCTGCTTGCCGGCCTGAGGGAACGCGGCATCCTCGTGCGGCACTTCCGGCAGCCGAGGATCCGGGACTGGCTGCGCATTTCCGTCGGGACGGCCGAGGAGTGCGATCAGGTCCTGCGGGAGCTGATCGACCTTGCGGACCTCTGAAGAGGGTGCTCAGAGCCCAAACCGGACCTTCGCCTTCTTCCGATCTTAAGCCGTTGGCCGCTCCGCACGCTGTCGGATCATACCCCACATCGTCATTGCCAGCACGAGGTTCGCCATCCCGAGGCAGGCAACGACCGTCAAAGCGCCCTCCGCTCCCATGCCTGCGATCAGCGCTCCGCCCAGCATGGGGGCGGCGGCCTGCGCCAGAAGCGAGGGCCGCGCCAGACGGCCCATCACGACCGGGTAGCGATCAGCCCCGAACAGCGCCAAGGGCAGCGAGCCGCGTGCGATGGAGAAGATGCCATTGCCTGCGCCATAGAGGATCACAGCCAGACCCGGCACGTCCATTTCCAGCGCCAGAAGCACAAGACCGGTTGCGACACTGCCAGTTGCGACGATCAGCGTCCAGATCGGATGGTGTCGTCCGCGCCCCGCCATTTCCACGACACGCGCCGCGACCTGCGCCGGTCCCAGCAGCGCACCGATGGCGACGGCCTCCGAAAGAGACAGACCCTGCGCTTGAAGAAGCGTCAGCAGATGCACCGAGATCAGGGTGACGGCCAGCCCGGCGGTGATGAGGATCGAGGCCATGATCAGGAACGCCATGCGCTCATGGCCGACCAAGGACGCGGAGCCTACCGCGCGCTGATCCGCCTCGGGCTGGACCTCCGACTCCTTCGGGATCAGGCCGAAGATCAGGGGCAGACAGATCAGCAGGTGGATCACGGCATAGGTCGCCGCCGTTCCGCGCCAGCCGACCTGATCCAACAGCCAGGAGGACAAGGGCCAGCACACCGTGCTGGCGAACCCGCCCCACAGAGTCAGGGCCGTGATCGCCGCCCGCGCGTCCTGCTTGTAGAGACGGCCAAGCGTGGCAAAGGCCGGATCGTAAAGCCCTGCGCCCATCCCCAGACCCATGATGCACCATCCAGCATAGAAGGCAGGAAGGTTCAGAGCCGTCGCAACGAGGGTGAGGCCCAATGCCAGAAGGATGCAGCCCACGGCCAGCACGGGCCGTCCGCCGAAGCGAGCAATGGCGTTACCCACCTTTGGCGACACCATTCCGGCGCAGGCCAAGGCCACCGAGATAGCCCCGACCACCCACGGTAGCGGCCATCCAGTATCGGCAACAATGGGCGCGGCCAGCACCGCCATCAGGTAGTAGCTGCTGCCCCAGGCGAATATCTGAACGATGCCAAGGGCGCAAATGACCGGCCAGCGCCGCGCCGTCTGCATCAGGTCGCGTCCTTCAGATTCAGGCGCTCCTGCACTTTCTCGGCCGCTTCCTTGCGCTCGCTGTAGCGGTCGATCAGGTCGGACCGGTCGCGCGTCAGGAGGGTGAAGCGCACCAGCTCCTCCATCACGTCCACGATCCGGTCATAGTAAGGCGACGGCTTCATGCGGCCGTCCTCCTCGAACTCCTGATACGCCTTGGCGACGGAGGACTGGTTCGGGATCGTCACCATCCGCATCCAGCGGCCCAGGATGCGCATCTGGTTCAGCGCGTTGAAGCTCTGCGATCCGCCCGACACCTGCATGACGGCCAGCGTCCGCCCCTGCGTGGGGCGGATCGCGCCCATCGACAGCGGTATCCAGTCGATCTGCGACTTCATCACGCCGGTCATCGCGCCGTGTCGTTCGGGGCTGGTCCAGACCTGTCCCTCGGACCAGAGGCACAGATCGCGCAGCTCCTGCACCTTGGGATGATCGGCCTCGGCATCGTCCGGCAGCGGCAGGCCGTCTGCATGAAATACCCGCGTCTCGCAGCCGAAGTGGCGCAGGAGGCGTTCAGCTTCCAGCGTGGCGAACCGGCTGTAGGACCGTTCGCGGAGCGAGCCATACAGCAGCAGGATGCGCGGCGGAGGGCCGTCGATCTGCGGCAGGCGCAGGGCCTCGGGCGACAGGTTCGGCAGGTCAGGGATCATGCGCGGCCCTCCTTCAGCGCGGCATCGTGGGGAAACCACTGACGGCCAAGGCGCAAGGCCACGTTCACCAGCAGGATCAGCACCGGCACCTCGACCAGCGGGCCGATAACGGCGGCGAAAGCCACGGGCGAGGCCAGACCATAGGCCGCGATAGCGACGGCAATCGCCAGCTCGAAGTTGTTGCCCGCCGCCGTGAAGGCGATGGCGGTGGTGCGCGGATAGTCCTTCGCGATCCAGCGGCCCATCGCGAAGCTGACGATGAACTGCACGGCGAAGTAGATCACCAGCGGCACGGCGATCCGCAACGCATCCAGCGGCAGACGCAGCACATCGCCACCCTTGAGACTGAACATCGCGACGATTGTGAACAGCAGCGCCACCAGCGTCAGCGGGCCGATCTTCGGCAGGAACCTGTCCTGATACCACCCCTCGCCCCGCCGCGCGATCAGGACGCGGCGCGTCAGATAGCCTGCGATGAACGGCAGGCCCAGATAGATCAGCACCGCCTCGGTCACCGTCCAGAACCCCACGTCGATCACGCTGCCCTCCAACCCGAACAGGGGCGGCAGGACGGTCAGGAACAGCCAGGCATAGGTGGAGAAGAACAGGATCTGGAAGATAGAATTGAAGGCCACCAGCCCCGCGACATACTGGCTGTCCCCGCGCGCAAGCTGGTTCCAGACCAGCACCATGGCGATGCAGCGGGCCAGACCGATCAGGATCAGGCCGGTCATGTATTCGGGGCTGTCGCGCAGGAAGATCACCGCAAGGGCGAACATCAGGACCGGCCCGATGATCCAGTTCTGCACCAGCGACAGCAGCAGCACGCGCGTGTCGGTGAACACCTGCGGCAGGTCCTCGTAGCGGACCTTGGCCAGGGGCGGATACATCATCAGGATCAGGCCGATGGCGATGGGAATGTTGGTGGAGCCGACCGACATGGCACCCAACGCCTCAGGCAGCCCGGTGAACACCGTGCCCAACAGAATGCCGAGCGCCATGGCGGCAAAGATCCACAGCGTCAGATAACGGTCGAGGAAGGACAGCCGACGAGTCGGTTGCGACATGCTCATGATCTTCTCCGGGTCAGGCGGAACGGGTGCGGTTGCTGTGCTCGTCCACGACTTGCTCGCCGTCTTCCTTGGCAAAAGCGGCCTGCTGCGGCGGCAGGAGATCCAGCACGGCCTCGGAGGGGCGGCAGAGCCGAACGCCCTTCGGGCTGACGACGATGGGCCGGTTGATGAGGATCGGATGCGCCATCATTGCGTCGATCAGGGCCTCATCGGACAGCGCCTGGTCATCCAAACCAAGCTCCGCATAGGGCGTTACCTTCTCCCGCAGCAGGGCGCGCGGTGTGATCTCCATCCGTTCGATGAGCTGCACCAGCAGCACCCGCGAGGGTGGTGTCTTCAGATACTCGACCACATGCGGCTCGATGCCTGCGTTGCGGATCATCGCCAGCGTGTTGCGTGACGTGCCGCAGGCGGGGTTATGGTAGATGATGACGTCCATGGTCAGGCCCTTTCGGTGGCAGCAGGTTCGCAATCGCATTCCAGTGCGGCCATCGCGGGAGCGCAGATGTCGGGATGGCCTTGACAGCAGTCGCGCATCAGGAACTCGATCAAAGCGGAGAAGGACGGGTAGAGCGCGGCGTAGATGATGAACCGCCCATCGCGGCGCGACCGGATCAACCCGGCATGTTCCAGATGCGTCAGATGGAAGGACAGGCGCGAGGTGGTCGCGCCGATGGCCTCCCCAATGGCCCCCGCCGCCATGCCGTCCGGTCCAGCCTGTATCAGCAGCCGCACGATGCGGAGCCGCGTCTCCTGCGACAGCGCCGCAAAAGCGGCAAGCGCGCGTTCCTCTTCCATCGAATCAACCTCTCAACTAATGTTGATATGATGCGAGGATGAGGGCTCAAACGCAAGGGGTTGCGACCAGTGCGAGAGTCCGCTTTGTCCCATCCTTTACGGCACGGCGGTGCTCGGTCCGGCCTAGGGTCAGGACTCGTTCCTCAGTCACAGCCAGAACATGACGGTTGCTGCAAGGGCGACGGCGGAGAGGTAGACTTTCGGCGATCTGTCGTATCGGGTCGCCACACGTCTCCAGTCCTTGAGCCGGCCGAACATGATCTCGATGCGGTTGCGGCGCTTGTATCTTCGCTTGTCATATTTGACGGACTTGCCGCGAGACTTACGGCCGGGAATGCAGGGCGCGATGCCCTTGTTCTGCAGGGCCTCGCGGAACCAGTCCGCGTCATAGCCGCGATCTGCCAGCAGCCAGTCCGCCTCGGGCAGGCTGCCCATCAAAGCCGCCGCACCGGTATAATCGCTGACCTGGCCCGCCGTCATGAAGAGCCGGATCGGTCGTCCCTCGGCATCGGTGACGGCGTGCAGCTTGGTGTTCATACCGCCTTTCGTGCGGCCGATCAGCCGCCCGCGCCCCCCTTTTTCACCCCAAGGCTGGTGGCCGTGCGATGGGCTTTCAGATAGGTGGCGTCGATCATCACCGTCTTCGGTGTGGCAGCTTCGGCAGAAAGGCCCGCCATGATCCGGGAAAAGACGCCCATGTCGCCCCATCGCTTCCATCGATTGTAGAGTGTCTTCGCCGGGCCGTATTCACGAGGGGCGTCCCGCCACCGCAAGCCGTTACGATTGACGAAGATTATCCCGCTCAACACGCGCCGGTCATCCACGCGAGGACGGCCGTGAGACTTTGGAAAGTAAGGGCGCAGACGCGCCATCTGAGCGTCACTCAGCCAGAAAAAGGTCACTCATCAGTCGCCTCCTTCGAGGCAAATGAATCAGCTCAATCCGATGACTTCAATGGGTCCTGACCCTAGGATCCTTGGGGCCCGATGGCGGCTTGTTTTTATGCCTCAGGCGCTGCAGACAAAATAATGGAGGCCGTCATGCTTTACTTGGATATTCTGAACCTCGCGCGTCAGGCGGGGGGCGAGGGGCCTACCCTCTGGTTCAAGGAGCAACGGGAGAAGCAGATCGAGGAGGGGGTGTTCCTTCCCGAAGAGGATCTCGAGACGGTCCTTGAAAAAATCTGTCAGGATCTATCGGACTACCGCGATCAGGCGGAAGTTGGCACCGCCGTGCTTGGCATGTCTGGCGGGGTGGATTCCGCCTTGACTGCTGCGCTGTTCAAGAAGGCCGGTTGGCGGGTCATTGGGTTCACTTTGCCGATCTACCAGAATGTAGAAGAGACCGAGCGGGGCATCGAGGCGTGCGCGGCCCTTGGGGTGGAACATAACCATCTTGATCTGAGCACCCGGTTTGACGAAATGGTCGCGTCATTGGGTGGATTGGATCATTCTCTTGTGTCTTCCGATGAAGGCCCAGCACGAACACGCCGGGGCAACCTGCGCGCACGGCTGCGAATGATGGCGCTCTACGATCAAGCGCATCGCGTCGGCGGTATCGTAGCCAGCACGGACAATTTCTCCGAACTTGGCGCCGGCTTCTGGACGCTACATGGTGATGTTGGTGATTTGGCTCCGCTTCAGGGCCTGATCAAGTCTTGGGAAATTCCGTGGCTTGCCCGTCGAGCAGGCGTTCCCGAGAAAACATGGCGGGCAGCACCCACCGACGGGCTTGGCATCGGCGCGGGCGATGAGGCGCAGATCGGGGCAACATATCTGGAATGGGACATCGTTCTCTTTTCGCTTGGCAAGGTCCTGACCAAGGATCCCCGCGTGACCACCCAACATCTGGTTACCATCCTCGGAATGGAAAGAGATCAGCATGCTCAGATAGTCTTGGGGTCAGTGCTACATCGGCTACAGACCACTTGGTATAAGCGGGTGAACCCCATCCGTCTTGATCATCCATTAACCGATCGGTTCTCCCTTCTGGACATGATTGATGAACGGTTTTTCCGACCGCCGGTCTTGCGAACCGATCGTGCGAAAGTTGATATTCCAACGGACACAGAGGTCTCTGCTGCGGATCTGTGCCGATGCTTGAACAAGCGCGGCATGCGGCTCGTGACATCTGAATCATGCACGGGCGGGCTTCTGGCGTCAAGTTTGGCTGCAGTCCCGGACAGTTCGGATACTTTGGAAGGTAGCTTCGTCACCTACCGCGCGTCATTGAAGACAGCCGCTCTCGGCGTGTCGGAGGCGCTTATTGCGGCAAGAACAGTGTATGACCCGGAGGTTGCCCGGCAGATGGCCGTCGGTGCATTGGAAGCCGCGCCGGAGGCAGGCTTAGCTCCGGCGGTCACCGGAGTTGCCGGACCGGGATCCGATCAGGGCAAACCGGCCGGATATGTCTGCATTGCATCCTGCCTCCGGGGCGAGCCGCCTGTGGCCCGCGAATTCAACTTCGAAGGCGAGCCGGAGGAGGTTCTGGCGACTCCCATCAAAGCCGCGCTTCTTATGGGGTTGGAGGCACTCGGGGCCGCAAATGACCCTGCCTGAAAGATACGATTGTGCCATCATTGGTAGCGGTCTACAGGATTGCCGTCATACTTCGCACGTTAGCTGTAAAGCTCGTGCTGCTGAAGCGTCGCCGAGACCGACGACGACGATGTGACCAGCAATCGCATCGTGTCCGGCGCACGATTTCCCTAGTAGCGGACCATCTTGCGATCCGCCCCCATAAGCCGACACGCCCGCCGTTCCGATAGGTCAAACAGGGCCTTCAAAGGCTTCAGTAGGGGCTCTTCTGCATGAAGGCAAAGCATGAGGCACAGGAAGATGGGCCGCGTAAAATGCATATTTGAGGTTGCGTGGAATGCATTTAGCCCCTTGATACAGGTAACCTAGCAAGAAGCGGTCCATATGCGGGGGAAGTTTACAGGGCAGCACAAAGGGCGGGGTCGCGCGGCTTTTGGAACAGATAGCGCGTCTTTCAGGTTCACCTTCGTCTCCACCCGCGTGTCAGATCGCCAAGATAGATTGATCCCCGTGACCTCATTCCTCCAATACGCCCCCCTTATTTCCGCTGTCATGGCGGGGGTAACCGCCATGATCTGGATTGTTTACCTGAACGTCTTTTTGTCGAGTTACCGGCGCCAGCATCAGCCATCTATTCTGATCACCTCTGGCGCTGGCCGTGGCATGAAATCTCACTGCTTCGTAACAAATCTGGGTCTTGAGCCTGTCTACCTTTTAGACATCATCCTAGACGTCCGTATTGCCGACGGCCGAAGTTTTCGCGCCATTATTCCCGAGCGCAACGAACGCCATCGGGATGATGAGGATGGTGATGCGCGCATTGCGACGAACGTCGGGCCGCTCGTGAGCGGGGAAGAAAAGGATATCGGGCGCTTCAGCATCCTGATCGACCGGGCGTGTGAAGAAAATCCGGATCTCGACTGCCATATGGATTTTGTAGGCGTAAAGGTGACGGTGGTAACGGTAACAGCCAGTCGGGCCTCCCTGTATGGTGCCGAGCGGGACTATGTCTTGGAAACCTGCAACAGGGGTATTGTGCGGCTGCGTCCCACCACATTCAAGGCCCGGCAAATCGACGGCTTTTTCGGGCGTCGCTCGCTGGCCAAAATGCTGAACGCGGAGCTGTCATCCTCCGTTTGAAATCACAAATTCCCATTCGCACAAAAAGCGGACGGTCGACGTGAACTCTGACTCATCCTTAAGATCGGGAGCAACAGCTTCGTCTCCGACGCTAGCTCAGTCGGAACAACGCCCATGAGGTAGGTTTCCATCCGCTGTAAGATTGTCCCGCACATGTATTGAAGACGGCGGAACCTGCAGTTCCTCCGATCGCAGCCACGATGCTTTGATGGACCTCTATCGCAACTGTTTTGCCGAGCTAGGTGGAGGCCGTGCCGACGGACGTCATTCTGGACGGGTGGCCGCCGTAACCGTCTCGTCATGGTCGCCCTTTTTCAGATGCCGAACACATCGATCCGGTAGGTTTCGGCCACATGCGTCGTATCCGGCGCGCCCAGCCAACGCGTCAGGCAGTCCAGCGCGGTGGTGCCGTCCAAATCTTCGTCCGTCGGGCCAAGCCAATTGACCGCCACCGTGCGCACAGGGGTCTGGCGGATCCATGCGGACAGTTGGCCGATCTCCTCCGGCGTCAGGAAATACAGCACCTCGGACAGGACCAGAAGATCGGGCGAAAGACCCTGCAACGCCTTGGGGGCGGCACCGTCGATCACCTCCACCTGTGGAAAATCCGACACGGCGTTTCGCGCGGCGTCAGCGGCGCGGGGGATGCAGTCGATCCCGGTCAGGCGCTGGCAGCGGGGTGCAAGGCGGGCAAGAAGCGTGCCGTTGCCGCACCCCACCTCCACCGCGTGACGGAACGGTCCCGGCCCGATGGCCTGCAGGGTCGCCGCATACTTCGCCTGCTCGGTGGGGGATGTGCGGTGATCCCACGGATCGTCGCTGCGGTCATAGAGTGCTGCCAGATGGCGCAGAGTATCCTCACGGGGCATGGAACAGCTCCGGTTCGGTCAGGAACATGGCCTGCAGATCGGCATCCATGACGAACCCTTCGGGGTCGTCGTCGATCAGGCCGGTCATCTGGCTGCAATGGCAGGCCAAAGCGTCGCGCTTGCGGGCGGCGGCTTCGGCGCTGCCGTGATAGCGGAGGATGTCCGTCGGCGGCGAGGCCACAGGGCGCACCCGCCCCCAGATGGGATAGGCCAAGTGGCGGCAGCCCATGCGCTTTGTCACATGGGCGGCAAGCGTGGCGCAGCTTTGATGATCGACATGCGGATCGCCCCTCCACGGCGACAGCAGGAGCGTGGCGGGGGCCATAAGCAAGCATATGCGATCCACGGCGGGACCGTCCTGCGGGGCCGCGCAATCGGGATAGCCGAGATGATCGACCCCGATGCCCGAGCCGAGCTTCTGCACCGCCATCTCCAGTTCCGCCCGCCGCAGAGCCGCCAGCTTTTCGGGCGGATAGCGGCGGGAGTTCGGATGCGACCGCGCCCCGTCGGTCACGCACACCACGGTGCAGGCAATACCGGCGGCCCGCGCATCCGCCAGCAACCGACCGCAGCCCAGCGTTTCGTCATCGGGATGCGGCGCGATCACGGTGATGGAGGTCCGGCCCGCCAGAAGATCGTCCAGCGTCGCGGTCATGACAGCCACCCGTCCAACCGTGCGGGGTCCGACACCAGACGTTGGATCGCCGTCTGCGACAGCCCGTCGGGATTGGCCTGCCGCAGATAGAAGCCGAGATCGCGGCGGATACGTTCCACCTCGTGCCCCCGCAGGAACGACGCAGCACCTAAGGCGTGGTCCATGTGGCGCAGCACCTCCTCGGCCAGATCCGCGACCACCAGCCGCGCAAGGATCGCATCGTCCGCCGCCTCCGGCATGGCCGCAGCGGCTTCGCAGCGGATGGCCGCGCGCTGAACCCACAGGCGGGCGGTTTCGCAGGCGGTCAGCATGTAGCGCAGGCGAAGGGCTTGCAGCGGAGCCTCGGTCTGGCCCCGCGCCCGAAGCTGCCGGATTGTGGCCTGCGTCAACCGCCGCATCGCCCCCATCTGGACGGCGGCATAACGCCAGACCCCACCGTGGAAATACGGCTCTTGCAGGTAATCGCCGGGGACGCCGAGGGGGGTGGCCTGATCCAGCGGAACCCCGTCCAGATCGCAGCGTCCCGAGGCGGTGGCGCACATGCCCGACACCTGCCATTCCTCGGGGAACAGCCGATCCCTTAGCATTTCGCGCCGAAGAAGCAAAAGTTGAGGGCCAGCCTCGGTTCGGGCGGTGACGATGATCCGGTCCACCATGTCGGCCCCGCTGGCGAACAATTTCGTGCCGTGCAGGTGGTCGCCACATATCCGCACCGGATTTGGCCCGTCCGCGCCCCAGATGCCGAACAATGCGCCGCGACGGGCCGCGTCCAGATCGGCCCCGTCGCCATACAGCCGGATCAGTTTCAGCGCGTTGACATGGCCTTCAAACAAACGACCAGCGGACAGGCTTTCAGCCCCGATGGCGGCCAGCGCCTCGGCCAAGGCGAGGGGGTCGGAGGGTTCATGCGCCATACCCGCCGCCCACGCCAAGGCCCCCCCGTCGCGCAACGCGCCCACCAGCGACGGGCCGGAAGGTCCGTCGGCCCCGTCGGCGGGTAGGGCGGTCAGACGCGCCATTGTGGCGGGGATGCTATGCGGCATGATCGATTCCGGCATGGACAACCTCGGTCACGAAACGCTGCAATTCGGGCAACATGCGTTCCAGATCGGATGCACGCAGCCGCGCCCCGAACGGATGGCTGCGGTCGGGAAAGGGGCGGGTGGGGTCGGACAGGCTCGCCGCCCACAGGTCGGCCAAGGTGGCGACGGACAGCATAGACTGGTCGGCGGGTGGATCGGCCACGGTCATGCGGGTGCGCAGGCAGGCGGCCATACCGTCTTCCGCCCGCCCGTCCATCCGCGCCGACACGAAGGTCCGCATTTGCGGGCAATATGTGACGCGCAGGCCGACCTCACCGGCGCGATGGACCAAAGCGCGATCCTCGCTTGTGGATACATGCGGCAGACCGCCCAAGGCGTGATAGGTGCGGGTGCGCAAGGCCAAAGCCGCGCCTGATTCCATGTAATGCGGCCGTCCAGTCGGGGGCTGACGTCCCGCGCGCAGGTCCAGACGATACCGCACTTCGTGCAGCAGGTCGGCATAGGCACGCTCCGCCCGCACGATCCGGTCGTTTGATACGGACGGGGGAATGGCGTGGCGGCAAACGGCAATCGTGCCGCAGACCAGATCGGCGCCGTTGTCCAACGCGGTCAGGGCGGCGGCAATCCACCCAGGCGTGACGACGGCATCGGCATCGGTGGTCAGCATCACGCCTTCCGGTGCCAGAGCGGCGGCATGGTCCATACACAGACGACGGGCATAGCCCGCCGAACTCAGGTCGGGGGGCAGACGGAGTTCTTCGATAACCACATCCAAAAAAGGGATCGCCGCGCGGCGTAGGGCGTCGGCGGTGCCGTCCTCGCAATCGTTGGCAAGGGCAAGAACGGTGACACGTCCCTCCACCCGCCGTGCCGCGCGGCCAAGGCTGCGCAACAGACGCGGCACGGACCGCGCTTCGTTCCGCATCGGAACGGCAATGACGATATCAGGTGTCATGAAACATGTGGCGATGGTCTCCCCGCACCATCAACCTAGGATGGCGCAGACGTCTGCCAAGCACCGTTGCGGGTATCGCGAGCCCTCCTGTGTGACAAAGTTTGGTTTGTGATGCGGGGGCGCTACCTGTGGTGCGGCCGGAAATCCTTCGGGCCAGCCGATCACACCCGAACAGTTTGGAGATTCCAATGTTCCTACGTGTCGACAAGCTTCAAATCGATCTGCCCCCGCCCAAGCGCCAGGACCCCAACGCCGCCGCCGCTCTGCAGGAACTGCTGGGGGGAAAATACGGCGAGATGTCCACCCTCGGGAACTATATGTTCCAGAGCTTCAACTTCCGCAGCAAAAGCAAGTTGCGGCCGTTCTATAGCCTTGTCGCGGCCATCACCGCCGAGGAAATCGGCCATGTGGAACTCGTCAGCAACGGCGTCGCCATGCTGGCCAACGGCCCCGACAGCAGCAATGATGATAGCACCAACGGCGGTGACATCTCCGGTGCGCCATATGACGCGATGAAGGATGCGCGGCTGGCGGGCGCGTTTTATTCCGCCGGCGGCGGGGCCATGCCCGTCAACAGCAACGGCCAGTCGTGGAACAACGATTTCGTCACCACGACCGGCAACGTGATCGTCGATCTTCTGCACAACTTCCATCTGGAATGCGGCGCACGGCTGCACAAGCTGCGCGTCTATGAAAGCCTTGTAGATCCGACGGGGCGCGAGGTCTGCGGTTATCTTCTGGTGCGCGGCTCGGTTCATGCCCACGCCTATGCACTGGCGTTGAAAAAGCTGACGGGCGTCGATCTGGACAAGTTCCTGCCCACGCCGAACATTCCTTTGGGCAACATTCCCGAATGCCAGAAATATCTGGGAGAGGGCGCGCATCGCCGGCTCTATACCTTCAGCCCGGATGATTATCAGGAAATCCGCGGCATCTGGGGCAATGGCGAAGTGGCCTTGCCCGACGATCCCCCGGGAGGGCTGGAGGTTGTGGACGGCGCACCGGAGGGCGGGAAGATCCATGATCTGACCGGCATACCCTCGGCCTTCACCCCGGACTATGCGCCGGAGGAGATGTTCGAGATTGCCGAAAAACTCTACAAAAAGTCCCGCTGATGCGGATAGGGGGGCGGGTCTTTGACCCGCCCCCCCAAGGTTTTCCGGAACCGGCCCCCGGCATTCATGCTTGGGACCATGGTCTTGGCAGGAGAGTGTTATGGCATCGCGTGCGGTGTGGACGGGTCAGCTTCGGATCTCCCTCGTGTCGATCGGGGTAGAGGTGCATCCGGCGACGAAATCCGGGGCGCGGGTCGCATTTCGGCAGATCCACCGGCCCACCGGAAAGCCCGTCCGGTATCAGAAGACGGTGGCGGGTGTCGGGCGGGTAAAAACCGAGGATATCCTCAAAGGTTACGAGACAAGCAAGGACGAATACCTGCTGCTTGATCCGGCGGAAATCGACGATATTCGACTGGAAACCAAGAAGACGTTCGAGCTCGTGCAGTTCGTCGACGCGTCCGAGATTTCGCCGCTGTATTACGACAAACCCTATTACGTCGTGCCGACCGACGATCTGGCCGAGGATGCCTACCGCGTTGTGCGCGATGCCATGCGCAAGGCGGGAAAGGTGGGTCTGGGGCAGTTGACGATGCGCGGGCGGGAATATCTGTGCTCCATCCGGCCTTGCGGCGACGGGCTGCTGATGGAGACATTGCATTACGCCGACGAAATTCGGTCGGCCGATCCGCTGTTTTCCGGCATCGAAGACGGGCCTGCGGACAAGGAACTGTTGGCCGTGGCGACACAGCTTATCGAACGAAAATCCGCTCCGTTCGACGCGGCGGCCTTCATAGACCACTATGATAAAGCCTTGCGCGCCTTGATCGCCGCCAAGCGCAAAAACCGCAAAACCCCACGCGCCATGACCGGGGATGAGGACGCGAAGGCCAAAGGCGGCAATGTGGTCGATCTGATGGAAGCGCTGAAGCAGAGCCTTGGGTCTACCGGGAGCGGTCGGAACAAACCGTCTTCCAAGACCGCCAAGGCGAAACGATCCGCCTGATGGACGCTCTTCGCACCTACCGTTCCAAGCGGGATTTTGCCCGAACGACCGAGCCGCAAGGGGGGACGGGACGTGGACTGGCCTTGCGATATTCGGTGCAGATGCATGACGCCACACGCCTGCACTGGGACCTGCGTCTGGAGTGGGAGGGGGTTCTGCTGTCTTGGGCTGTCACTCGGGGGCCATCGACAAATCCCGCCGACAAACGTTTGGCGGTTCGGACGGAAGATCATCCCCTCGATTATCTGACATGGGAAGGGACGATCCCGAAGGGCCAATATGGCGCCGGCACGGTCATGTTGTGGGATCTGGGGTGGTGGCAGCCGCTGCATGATGTGGCCGAGGGCTTGGCTCAAGGCCGATTGCATTTCCGGCTGCATGGGCAAAGGGCGACGGGCGGGTGGTCGCTTGTGCGCATGAAGGGCAAGCCTGCGGATCGCGGTCGGGAAAACTGGCTGATGATAAAGGAGCGGGACGCCGATGCCGGTCGCCACCTGCAATTTGACCGCAGCGTCTCCAGCCACCGCACCGTGGCGCAGATTGCCGAAGGGGCGCCGCCGCAGGCTTTGCCATCGCGCAAAGCCCCTGTCCCGAAGTTTCGCGCGCCGCAACTGGCGCAGCTGGTCGGCACCCCTCCGGAGGGCGATGGCTGGTGGCATGAGGTCAAGCACGACGGCTATCGCGCGCAGATCGCGATTGGCAAAGGCGGGGTCGTCATCCGGACGCGGTCCGGGCAGGACTGGACAAAGCGGTTTGCCGAGCTCGCGCCGGTTTTGGCGCGGCTGTCCTGCGACAGCGCCCTGATCGACGGCGAGATCGTGGCAGGGGCGGGGCTTCAGGGGTTTTCGGCCTTGCAGGCGGCCATCAAATCGGGCGGACCTTTCCTGTTCTACGCATTCGACCTGCTGGCGTTGGACGGAATGGACATGTCCGGCCATCCCCTGACCGACCGTCGCCGAGCACTGGAAAACCTGTTCGCCGATGTCGCACCGCAGGGGTTTGTGCGCCTGTCGCCGCTGATCAACCTCGACGGCGACGCCGCGCGGGACGCGGTCTGCGCGGCGGGAGGTGAAGGGATCATCTCCAAACGTCGCGCCGCCCCTTATCGCGGCGGGCGATCATCAGATTGGCAAAAGACGAAATGCACCCATCGGGCCGAGTTCGTGATCGTCGGGTATCAGCCGTCCGAAAAACGCGGTCGGGCGCTTTCGTCTTTGCTGCTGGCAACAATGGAGGCCGGCGAACTGCGGTATCGGGGCAAGGTGGGAACCGGGTTCAACGCCGCCATGCAAGATGAAATGCTCGCGGCCTTCATCCCGCGCCGCAAGCCACCCTTGCAGACGTCGGTGGCGGCGAAATGGGTGGAGCCTCGTCTGGTAGCCGAAATCGCCTATGCCGAACGCACGGCCGACGGTCTTCTGCGGCATGCACGGTTCGTTGGGCTGCGCGAAGACAAGCCACCGAAAGAGGTGGCGATGGACCCCGCCACGGAGGTGGGCCTGAAGCAAAGCGACCGCCCCCAAATTGCAGGGATCGGTATCAGCAACGCCAACCGCGTGGTGTTCCTCAAACCGAAAATGACCAAGCTCGATCTGGCCCGATACTATGAGGCGATGGCCGACCGCATCCTTCCGACATTGGCGGATCGCCCGTGCTCTCTCTTGCGACTGCCCGAGGGACTGGAGGGCGAACGCTTCTTTCAGAAACATGCGGGCAAAGGATTTCCCACATCGGTGCGCCACGTCAATATCGACAACGAGCCGTATATCCGCATCACGGACGCGGCCGGACTCGTGGGGGCCGTGCAGATGGGCACGGTGGAGTTTCACCCATGGGGGGCGCGGTCCGATCGCTTGGACCGTCCGGAACGGATGGTCTTCGATCTGGACCCGGACGAGGGGCTGGGCTTTGCAACCACCCGACGCGGGGCTCTGGAGGTGCGAGAGGTTCTGGAAAGCGTTGGCCTTGCGTCATGGCCGATGTTGTCTGGCGGAAAAGGCATCCATGTGATTGTTCCTCTGCGTCGCACCGTCGGCTGGGACACGGTTAGAACCCTGTCGCAGCTGATCGCGACCCTCATGTCCGACCGCGCTCCCGATCGCTTCACCGCCACGATGTCAAAGGCCAAACGCAGGGGCCGCATATTCATCGACTGGTTGCGCAATGAACGAGGGGCCACCGCAATCGCCCCTTTCTCCGTGCGCGCCCGACCCGGTGCCCCTGTGGCGGTGCCGGTGACGTGGGACGAACTTCCCCGTCTTCGTCGTGCGGATGCCTTCGGGATGAAAGCAGCTTTGGATCGCAACTGGCCTGACCTGCCAAAGCCTTCGACGATCAGCAGCGCGATTTTAGCCCGGTTGATACAGTGAGCGAGCATTTCCGAGCCGGCTGTGTTGCTACCACCTAGGTCTAGGTTTGATACCCGAAGGTGAAGTCCAACATACCAGTTTTGCACCAGTGTGGCACAATGCGCGAATCGTCCTATTTCCTCTGGGGAGGAGGATGGCATGAGTATAACCAGGATAAAATACACCATTGACGGTAACACCCGTGAAATCACCGATGCCTCTGAGCTCGCGGCCATGCGCCATTTCGCGGCCGTGCTCGACGGCGAAGGTATCATTGTGGCCGACAGCAACATGTCGCAGCCGATGATCGATGATCTGATCCGGATGTCGGGCCAAAGCCATCGCATCTCGTTTGTCGTTTCCTCCGAATAGCCCAACGGAAAGATCCCTATCAACATGAAGCGCCGTGTGCGCCTCGCCGTTTTATTCGAAATGCATAAGGTTAGGTCGTGTTGACAAAAGAGATTCACATCAGGCTTTGAGCATGATTCAAGCTGGCATCTGCGATGGAGACCAGCTTGGCACGAGACCTTATGTCGGACGAGGAATGGGCGTTCTTTGAGCGTTTCATCCTCGCCGTCCGCGCTCCGAACGGGCGTAAATCCACCAACCACCGCCTCGTTCTTGATGGGATTTTCTGGATTGCCCGAACCGGGGCGCCATGGCGTAATCTTCCCGGGGGGTTCGGGAAGTGGTCGAGCGTCTATCGGCAATTCCGGCGCTGGACGTTGACCGGGCTCTGGGAGGACATCATGGAGGCACTGAACCAGAGCGGAGCTGTGCCAAGCGCCCTGCAGATGATCGACAGCACCGTGATCCGCGCCCACCATCAGGCAGCGGGCGCTAAAGGGGGACTCCACGACAAGGTTTCGGCCGTTCTCGAGGTGGCTTTACGACCAAGATCCACCTCCTCGTCAATGCACACGGGCTTCCCATGAGGGCAGAGATCACGCCAGGCCAGACGTCGGATTATCTCGGCTTCGATCTGGTGATGGCGGATAATCTGCCCCGCCCGAGCGTGCTGCTTGCGGATCGCGGCTACGATGCAGATAAGATCAGAGACGGCATGGAAGCGCGCAACGTCCTGCCCGTGATCCCGATGCGCAAGTCCCGCAAGAAGCGGATTGGTGTCGATCGCTCGATGTATCGCCTGAGGAACCTGGTCGAACGCTGCTTCAACAAGCTCAAAAACGCCAGGCGTGTCGCGACCCGCTACGACAAGACGGCGGAAAGCTTCCTCGGCTTCATTGACATCACGTCGATCCGTCTCTGGATCCGCCATTTGTCAACATGACCTAGCCATGCTTCTGTTTGCCCAGCCATTCCGCCATGACGCGGCGAACGACTTCCGGCCTGGAGGGCAGGTCGTCCTGCTGGCGCCTGTAGTCGTCGATGGCGCGAAGAAGCTCACGCTCCATGCGGACGGTGACGGCTTCGGAATCGACGGGGGGTCTGCCCATGCGTGCCATGACTGCGAATCTCCTCGACAAAGTTCTTGACTATTCGAGGTCATATAGTCATATTAGGCGAGCCGAGCAAGGGTTGCCGCCCAAGCTCAGCTCTGACCAGCCATCTCATGTGGAGAGACAACGTGGCTACTGATACCCCTACCACGCGCCCCGGCGCGGTTGAAGACGCGCCGTTCGCGCCGACGGACGTGACGCGGGCGTTCGCGCGCTTCCTCACGCACCTCGCCACCTTCGTCGAGGCAGAGCGCGACGTTGAGGTCATGATGACGTCCGACCCGGCCTTCGATGGCTCCCTGCGCCGCTCGGAGCTCGCGCTCGAGGACACGATGATGCTGGCCCGTCAGTCTTTTGAAGCTGAGCTAACCCGTCACGCCGACCGCCCCCTGCGCTACACGGCCATGCTGTTGCACCGCGCCCTCGGCAGCGAGACCCGGGCGGAGTTCGAGGGCCTGCGCGGCCTCGTGGACAGCTACCGGCCGATGTTCCGCGCATCTGGATCGGGACCGATCGCCCGTCGCGTTAACGTCATGGTCGACACGGCTCTGCGGCGCCTCGACGAGGTCAGTCAGCTCCGGATGATCGCCGAGATGTGCGACGACCCGCATCCGGACGATCTCGTGGCCGACCTGGTTCACGCCTGATCCTCACCTCCTGATCCCGCCTGATCCCGCGGACTTCATCCTCGCGCCCTGATGGCGCGGACCGATGACGACTGCGCTGCGATCTGGATCCCCATTACCCGATGCTTCCCGAGGATTGGCCTGACTGGCTGGTCCCGGAGTATCCTTTCGTATGGAGCCCCCCACATGCCCGAAGCCATTCTCCGTTCGCCCCGCCGTTCTTCCACCGCCTCCCGCACGCCGCCCCACCCGTGGACGGGGCCGATCCACTCCCACTGGCGCGCGATGGCGCGCAGCAAGGGGTTCGACCTCCGGGCCCGCGTCAGGGACCGCTACCATGTCGCGCTCGCCTGCCACCGCTGCGGCGGGCAGACGGTGCACCGCCTCCACACGCTGATGACGGCGCGCCCGGCATGTCAGGCCTGCATGGAGGCCGCCTGGACGGAAACGGCCCGGCGGGCGAACATCTCGTTCCTTGGGCGTGATCCGGACCGCCGCCATTACGCCCGCTACCGCCTGCGCTGCGGTCATGAGACAACGCGCCAAGTCGGGTTGATCGAACGCGTGGCGCGCGGCGAGACGGGGCTGCGCTGCGCGACCTGCCTCACCGCCCGGCGTGCCGCGACCGCAGGCATCCGGGGATGGACGCTTCTCGGCCCCGCAGACGAGCGCGGCCCGAACTACCGGCGCTACCGACACGAGTGCGGCCACGAGCAGGAGATCGCAGTGATCAACTTAGAGAACGCGCGCGTCGGCTGCGCGGCCTGTAACCCGGGCTGGTGCGCTGCGCCCAGCTGGATCTATCTTATCCGGATCGCTCTCCCGGATAGTCGCCGCTGGATCAAACTGGGCTATTCGCGATATCCTGATTCCAGGATCTTTCAGGCATTGCCGCGGGACAGGCGGGTGCAGATCGAGATCGTGACCCTGGTTCCGACGCCCACCGGACATGATGCGGTGCGCGAGGAAACCCGGATGCACTCCGATCTCCGGAAGGCCTTTCCGGAGACGGTGATCCCGACGGAGACGTTCGCGCCGTGGCTGACCGTCCGGTCCGAGGTTTACGAGGCGCATCTCGAACCGGAGATCCGAAGCCGCCTTGAGGCATTGGCCGCGCGGAAAAAACCCGCCTGATCCTCCCGGCGCCGTCTGCGTCCTCTTCTTCCTTGCTTCCAGAGTTCCCCGATCCCGGCCCCGTCCGGGATCGCCGTCCGGAGTCCGTCATGCCCAGACCTTCGATCACCACCACCCCGCGTCCCGACTGGGACACCCTCGCCACGCGCATCATCGCCCAGCTTCGCGCCTATCACACCGATCCGCAGCGCCCCGCCGATCCGGAGGACGAGGGCACGGACGGTGACGAAAACAAACCCTGGCCGATCCCCGCAGTCCGGCCGCCGCTGGAGAGCCTCCTGGCCCATGCGGATGCCGCGCGGCTGCCTCCCGGGATGGCGGAGGACATCCGCGCCGAGGGCGGGGATCCGGTCGCGACGAACGCCGATGGCGGCGATCGTCCCGCCGTCCGGGTGCCGGTGACGCATCTCCTGATGGCGGCCCGGCTGGCCGCGACGTTCCGGACTCCGGAGGCGCTGGAGCAGGCGCTGTCTCCCAGAACGATCACCGTGCTCTCGGTTCCGGAGCTTCGCGATGTCGAGGTCGTGGGGCGCGTCCTGCGGCGCGGGATCGTGGACAAGGCCCGTCCGATCATCCGGACCCTCACCACCCGCGCGCCCGCCGGCCCGGAACTGATGCTGCTGCAGCCGGAGATCACCGACGGCGAGATGGCCCGCAATGGTCCCGCTCGGTTCGCCCGCGCCGTCGGCGCGGCACTGGCTGTCGACCGGACCCTTCTGATCCTCATGCCCGGCGCGGCGCCGCTTCCCGGCGCGCTCCTCCGGCTGCTGCCCCGTCCGGTCCCGGTGGTGCCGCTGGATGCCGACATGCTGATCTGCGCGCTGCGGCATTCGCATTCCGCCACAGGGCGCATCGACATGGATGCGGTGCGGGCCGTCCTCCCGGAGGATCGCGTGCTGCGGGCGCTTGAGCCTCCGGAGCTTCACGCGGCCTTCCGCGCGCGCACCGCGCGGGCGGTGGCCGAACGCCTGGCGGAGATCGGGGCCGCAACCCTCCGAAGCCGGGCCGCCGACATTCCGGGAAGCGGTCCCGCCGTGGAGGCGGCGCGCGGCCTGCTGGCCGACCTCCGGGCGTGGCAGGCGGATGAGACGGCGTGGTCCGAGATTCCGCGTTCGCTCCTTCTGTATGGCCCACCGGGCGTGGGCAAAACGTATCTCGCGCATCAGGTGGCCGAGGTTGCGGGGATCCCGCTGATCCAGGGCAGCCTCGCCGAGTGGCAGGCCAGCGGCCACCTGGGCGACATGTTGCGCGCGATGCGCGAGACGTTCGCGACTGCGCGTCGAAAGGCCCCTTGCGTGTTGTTCCTCGACGAGCTCGACGCCGTCGGGTCCCGGTCCGACGAAGAACGTCACAACAGCAACTACCGCAATCAGGTGATCAACGGTCTCCTGCAGGAGATCGACGGAGTGCTGCGCTGCGCGGGCACCCTCCTGATCGGCGCGACCAATCTTCCGGATCGGATCGATCCGGCGCTGGTCCGTCCGGGGCGGTTCGATCTGCGGGTCGAAATGCCGCTCCCGGGGCCGGACCTGCTTCTGTTCGTCCTGTCGCAGCATCTGGAGGGGCGGCTTCCGGAGGCGACGCTCCGAACCCTCGCCCGCCGGGCGGTTGGTCAAACGTCTGCCGCGGTCGATGCCGGGGTGCGGACGGCGCTGGCGACTGTCCGGAGAGCAGGCCGCGACATCTCGGAAGACGACATCGTGCGCGCCCTCGATCTCCATGCCGACAGGACCGAGATCGACCGCCGCGTGGCGATCCACGAATGCGGGCACGCGATCGTGGCGACGGCCCTTGGCGGCAGCACGATCACCCGTCTTGCGATCGGCCCCGGAGGCGGTGAGGCGGCCCGAACGCGGCATCCGGCTGTTGGCCTCCGGTCGGAGTTCGACGGGGAACTGGCGGTGCATCTAGCGGGCCGTGCCGCCGAGGCACTGGTTCTCGGTGATGTCTCCGCCGGCGCCGGGGGCGGTCCGGAGTCCGATTTGGCGCAAGCTACGCTTCTTGCCACCGGAGTCCACGCTCAGCTCGGCATCGGCTGGCAGGGGCCGCTCTGGTCCGAGACGCCGCAGGCCGCCCTGCGCGATCCGGAGGTCCGCGACCGCGTTCGGCGCGATCTGATGGCGGCTGAGGTTCACGCCGGACGCATTCTCGCCGACCAGCAGGACCTGCTCATCCGGATGGCGGACGCCTTGTGCGAGGTGCGGCGCTTGACGGGGGCGGATCTGGACGCGTGGCTGGCGCAGGTGCCGGAGGTGGAAAGATGAGCGGTATGCTCCTCCTCGTCTGGGACGTGCCGCTTGTCCGTAAGTGGCACGCACGCTCAGGAGAGACTTTCCCGTCAAGTGGTTTTCCACAGAACTATTTCTCTATCTACAAATAATATCGTTATAAAACATTATCTTGAAGAGGTTATCATGCAGCATCGAAGACGCCACTGAAGATCGATTGAGGAGGGCCGCATGGCCGAACAGGACGACGAACTCCGCCTGAATGGCGAAACCCAGGATACTGAGCACGAAGGCGATGCCGACGTGGAGCAAGTCGGTGACACCGCGCACGACAACGTCGAAGAAGAGCGCAGCGTCGAAGACGAAAACGAAGATGAAGATGAAGACGATGGGGACGAAGACGGCGAGGAGGAGGACATCGAGGAACAGATCGCTCTGCTGGCTGACGACATCGCAGGGTGGAACACGGTGGATGCGAGGACTCTGGTCCGCTGGCTGAACGATCTCGGATCCCTCTGCCGCCGCTCCTCGTGGCGAACCTTGGAGCAGGTGATCGACCTCTCGGATCTGCCGTCGAATCGGATCCCTGCGCATCTCGAGGATATGGAAATCTGGGCGGTGGACGATGACGGCATGGCAGTGGTTGGCACTGATTTCGACCTCGTATCGGTGCAGGACCTGAGTGTCGACAGCCTGAATAGCGCGAACGACGATATCCGGGAGGCAATCGACAGGGTCAAAGCCGCATTCGATGCCACTGGGGATGTCGATGCCGACCTGGAAGCCGAAGTGCGGGATGCCGTCGAAGCACTCGAGGACGCCATCAAGGCTGGCAAGGAAATGTGCGCGGATGTCGATGTGGATCCGCGCGACACCTTCGACCTCGATCCGGACGAGCTGCTGGGGCTCAGCCTCGGAAGTATGGCCGAAGGGCCGAAATTCACCCTGCTGCACACGCTGATGGAAGAGTATCACGGCAATGCATTCATTGTCGTCCACACCGATACGCCTGAAGGCGGTCAATTCGTTCGGTATGGCGAGGAGGACGCCTACACCTTCGGACTGACCGTCATGTCCCCCGCAGACCATCCGGCAACGGACTTCGTGCCCGCCTCGGCTCACGCAGGAACGTATCTGTGCCCGGAGGCGAAGACGGAGGTGGAAATCCGCTTCTGACACCTCGGGAATGGATGTTAGGGAACCAGCCTGGCGATGCAAATCGTCCAGGCCGACTCTTTTTCCGACGCAGGGGACCGGCATAGTCCCGCGCGCGTTTCCTCATCCAGATTGCCCTGCCGGGAGAATCCGCCTCGGAACTTTACCGGACCACGCCGCTGATTGTCATGCCGAAGCGCGAATCTCGCCCATCGGCACGTCCCGCTGCCCAATCCGATCCGCCCATTGCTCTCGAACCTTCGCCACCTCGGCGGTGATCGCCGCCCGGTTCGCTTCGTAAGCCTCTTTCTTCTTGCCACGACCCACATAGACCGACGCAATGAATGCAGCGATGCAGGCCAGCGAAAGCAGGTAGTTTCCGGTCAGGGCCGGAAAGGCGAAAAGCCCGATAAAACTTCCGACTCGGATCGTCGAATCCATGACCTTGATGCCCTGGATAGCGCCGAAGTCGAGATCCTCGGTGCGCCACTGGCCGGTCCTGAGCTTTGCCGCTCCAATGCAGCGTTCGCCTGCATAAATGAGCGCCGCGTCCTCCCCGAGGCGCAGGAACGGTGCCATCCGCAAGTCGTAGCTGATCTCGTAGCCGTCGGCGTAACGCTCGAGCGATCCCTTCTCGACGTTGACCACGCTTGTAGTGACGTGTCCGGAGCCACCGCCGCCCACGGTCATCCCGGTGCCGTTGGCCGAGTAGCCCAGCACCCCGGACTGGTGCGAGGATCCGGACACCTCGGCGACGGTCTGGTTCTGGGCGGCAACGATGATCCCGGCGGCGAGGGTAATGGGCGATGCTGTGTCGGTCATGCGGTTGTCCTGTTCAGAGAGCGTCCGGGGATTATTGGGCGCGGCAGTTGCGGATGGGGGCGGAACCGGAGAGCGACAGCGTCCCCGCCTGACCATCGGCGGTGACAACGGTCATCTCGCGTCCCCCCGCCAGCGCGTCGATCACCCGGTTCAGCGCGGCCTTCGCGGCGGGCGTATCGGCGTCCAGGTCGATGGTGCTGGCCTTGAGCGTTGGGCGGTGGGTGAGGGCGACTGTCGTGATCTCCTGCCCATCGACCTTCACGCGGGCGGGGCCTGCATGGTCGCCCGGCACGGCTATCCGCAGGCGGGCGCTGAACCCGGTGCAGCCATACTCGATCCGCAGGCCATCGCCCGCAGCGGTTCCCTCATACTGACCACCCGGCGCAGACGCATGGTCCCATGCGGCTTGAGCGGCCGACGTGCCGACGAGAAACGCGAACAGGACGGCGGTGGGGCGGGCAAAGCGGGGCAGGTTCACGGGGCTTCCTCCGGTCAGGGTAAAACAGCCGGACGCCGCGCGAGATGGCTGCGGGACGCATCCCGAGGTGGCTCTCTCGGACGCGAGACACGGTATGTCGAGTATACTCCGTGGCAATATACGCGTCAATTCTTTGTGTTCCGGCCGATGAACACGCAGAGCATCCGGGACATATTCGCTGAAAATCTGAAAAAGGCCCGCCGCGCCAAGGGCTGGTCGCAGGAAGAGCTGGCCCACCAGGCCGACATCGACCGGACCTATGTCAGCGCGCTCGAGCGCCGCGTCTACAGCGCGTCGATCGATGTCGTGGATCGCCTCGCGCAGGTCCTGGGACTGAAGGCGTCCGACCTGCTCAGGGACAAAGACTACCCGTGAAGCGGCCCGACCATTCGCCAGCACTTCCTTCCAACAGGCGAACGTCGAACGGATCTCTAGATCGGGGAGGGGCCGTCTTCGGCTTTCGGTAACGGGATACCGGCACCGAACAGAAGCGTCGTCAGGTTCTCTGCGGCTTGGTCATCCCGGCACAGGATATCGTAGGCCCCATGCCGGCCCACCTCGGCCCGGAGTCCCCGACCCGAGATGCGGATGGAGCCGCGCGACGTCCCCGCCAGTCTGACGTCCAGAGGGGGGGACTGATCGGCGGCACTTCTCCGGAGGCGGATCAGGATGTCTCCTCGACTTCCGATGGGGGGGCGGAAAACCATGCCTTGAGCGCCTGAATGTCCTTCCGCATCTCTGCGATCATGGACGCTGTCTGGCGCTCTCGCGCCACCTCCGCCTCCCGCCGTTCGAGAGCCGTCTGCATGATGGTGGCCGCGCGGTCCATCTGCACCCGGATGCCCGAGAGCTCGGACATGAACTCCTCGAGCCGCTGCCCGATCCCCGGGGCGCGTTCCATCGCCAGCAGGGTCTCCAACGGCTCGATCAGCCGGGCGAGCGTGCGGTTGATGGTCAGCAGTTCGGTCAGGTCGGGCAATGGGGAGGTCGTATCGGGCATTCAGGCGCTCCAGTCGATGGCGGATAGGGATGAGGGAAGGGACAGCGGAAAGCGATCGTCGAATGAGAGACGTCAGCACGAGATCCCGAAGGTGGGCCATTGCCTTGGTCGCGACAGCGATCAGCCGCGAGGAAATCGTGGTCGTGCCGGGCCTCGCACCCGGGTGCTGCGGTGGGATCGGCACGGGGATGTCAGCGAGGATGTCCAGAGGGTGGCGCACCGCATGATCCACTTTGTAGGCGACCGCATGCCCGGCGGCCCGATGAAGCATCTCCACATCCAGGATCTCCGCGGCGCGATCGAGCTGAGCGGTTCTCAACGCCGTCTCGGTCGATGCATCACCTCCTTGCCCCTGGGCCATGAGAAGGCCCCCGAGCCGGAACGTCGTTCCGGGGGCCCGGAACGTGACCGCGTCGTCCGACCGGGATGCGATCTCAACCGACCAGGCGTCAAGCTGCGGCGCCATCGCCGCGAGACGTCCCGCACGATCCGCGAATGGCGCGCGCCGGTGAAGGTCCATGATCAACTCGGCCACCAGGTCGACATGCGTGCGTTCGGGCACCACCCCGGCTCTCCGCGCCTCGGCTTGGTCTTTGAGGTGCGGGTCTGGCAAGGCGACAAGACGTTGGTTCTCAGGCCAAAGCGGGTCGCGGAAGACAAACCTGGTGTTGACGGTCGCCGTGAACGCGTCCCACAGGCGACGGCTGGCCGCGTTCGGCGGATGCGGGTTGTGGGCCCGGACGATCCCACCGGGCAGCACAACCATGCGCGGCAGGATGAGGTTGATCTCCACGCGTCCGGTATGGGTGTGCGCGTTGGCATAGACGGGCGGTCGGCGGCCCGGCGGAATGCCCGCGAAGGCCACCTCCAGCGCGAGGGTCAGGATGCGCGCCACGCGGTCGCGATAGGGCCCCCTCCCTGCGTTGAAGTCCGGGACGGGGATGTCCGATGACGCGAAGGACAGGGTGGCGACACTGGCCCGATGGCGATGTCGCAGATGGTCGACGACCTGCGCCACCACGGTGGCATCGCCGACCAGCGGTTCAGGGGCCGGATCCCGGACGATCGTAGTGTATGTTGCACCGATCCTCTTCCGAACGGCGACGTCCGGGAAGTATTTCGACAGGCCCTTGAACGTGGCATCCGGATCGATGCGGGACCAGGTGGTGATCATGACATGTCCTGGGCCAGAGAGATCAGGACCCGCTCCACGGCCACAAGCCTGGGAAGCAGCCGCAACGCCCCGGGCAGATCATTCACCATGGCCGCCAGGTCCTCGATCTCGGCATGCATGCGGGCAACGGCCAGGGCAAGCTGAGGCGTGCGGGGAATGGAAGGAAGGACCTCGGGGTCCGGGCGTTCGACCAGATAGCGTGAGATGCTCAGACCGTGGTCGCGCGCCAGGATCGTGATCCGGCCCCACTCGGAATCCGTCGCGTAGATCTCGCGCCGCCGGGGCCGTTCGTCTGTCGCCTTCCGTCTTGCCATGTCGCATCCCTGATCGGATAAAATCCTGAATTCTCCTCGTCCGGAACGAATACACCCGGGGCGCAGGAGCCTTGATGTCCAGGATGCCCCGAGATCGTGAAAATCGAAATCTCAGGGCAGGGTGTCGTTTAGCGATCAGGATAAAACGCGTGATGTCGGTCTCAGATCACCACCGGAAGCTTGTTGATCGCCTGATGAAGCGCTTGTAGAGGACTGGCTTCGCCATAGGTCCGGCTGTCGACATCCGACATCTCATGGCCGATGAGGTCGTAGCGAACTTTCTCGGCGATGGTCGTGTCGAGGGCCAACTGGTCACGGACGTAGTGCCTCATGGAGTGCAGGCACAGCTTCCGGGGATTACCCTCAAAAATATGCTCCAGCGCCTTCCCGAACGCGTAATACATCCGGTCTCCGAACTTCTTCGACCGATCGTCCTTCGAATGTTTCATGGGCCGGAGTTCCGGGAAAACGTCCTTTCCCCGCCGGCGCGCCTTCTGGACATGGTCCATGAAGCCCAATGCGAGCACCCGATCGTGAAGCGGCACACGGCGCACTGAAGAAAAGTTTTTCAAGCCTCGGTTGTCGTTTTCGGCGAGGTTCAAGAAGTGAACGCCGTCCTCGACCTGGACATCCCGAACGGTGAGGGCCGCCAACTCCTCCCGTCGTGCGCCAGTATACGCCGCGAGGATCGGGACCCAGTAAAGGCCGTCCGTAATGATCTCGGTCCCGAAATGATTCCGGCGAGCGTGCGATTTGCAACCTTGCCAGATTGTGTGCTGGAAGAGTGCCTCCAGTTCGGCGCGGCGGAAAGATGACCGCTTGTCCCGCTCTCGCTTTTCTTCTGCCAGCCGCAGTCGGGCCGGCTTAACTTTTTCGTCGATGTGGATGCCCTCATCCGAAGCATGTTCGAGCAAGTGCTTGAGGTTTTCGAGGTGGCGGTTGATCGTGCTAGGGGCGAGGCCAACGCGATCCTTCGGCAGGGTGCGAGCCTTGGCGAGCATGTCTTCTACTGTTGCATTCGCGTCGCCCGGGCTCTTACCCCAACTTTTCGGCATGCGTTGCAGCACGTCTCGGAACCGTGCCACGTGATGTTTCCGGATGCCTCGAACATCTGCAACTCCCGTGACCCGCATGAACAGTGCCCCGAACGTCCGGTATTGTTGCAAGGTCACCGAGGAAACGTTCGCACGTGCCTTCTGCGCGACAAGCCTGTCGATCACACTCGAGATTTCCGGGTCGAACCCGGGCTCCGACAGGTCAAGCACAGTGGGGGGAAGCGCGTGACGATGATCTGTCGCAGACGCGGCGCTTTCGGGAACCGGTGTGACACATGGCGCGGATACCAATTCCATGCCATCATCCGGAACGATCGGAGCCGGCACCACAGGCTCCGCCGCGCGCATGACTCCATCCCATGGTTTCACCGCATCCAAGAAAGTATCCCGCTCACTCCTGACGATATCCTCGGCAAGGCTGGCAGCCAGTTCCGACGCGATGCTCATGCCCTGATCCTCGGGCATCTTCTCCCATGCAGCCGCCCGACCTTCGACGAAAAGCTTCCGGAGTTGGAGGAGCATCGGGACCGGGATGTGCGCATCGCCGCGCCCTGTCAGGTCGCGGAATGCCCGTGCCATCTTCCGGATACGCGGCTCGCTCCGGACTTCCTGCCCGAGCATGTCGAGCGTGACGTCGAGCTGGTGGACATCCGCTGCCGAGCGACCTTGCCGTTGGAGTTCCTCGATGTCCTCGTCCTCCAACTCGGCGTTCACGCTCCGCCGGGCCAGCATCCGCCACGCCGTCGCCATCGCCCAGTCGGCACGTGCGTCCGCCCCGCCGTCGGCAAAGATGATGTCCCGATTCTTGCGGGCGCGTGCCATCTCCTCGGTCACGACATGGCGGAGCCAGGCGCTGGCCTCGGCAGGGGTCAGGATTTCGTCGTGGATCTGGTCCAGCATGCGGTCGCTCTCGGCAGTCAATCTGCGTGCGAGTATACGCGCCCGAGCCGGGTCCGTCGTCCTCAAGGACACCTGCAGGACCCACGAACCTGTGGACGGAGACGACAGGCGACGGCGCCATTGATAGGTGTCGCCCCGCCGAAAGAGATGAAGGGTATGGCCCATGGCCGATCCTCGCATGATGCGCGGGCGGCCCTCGGATCATGCAGGGCAGTGTGACACCTGAATGTGACACGCCGAAGCGAGATCAGGAAAATCGTAGCAACTTCAACGACTTGCGGAAGTTTTGGCTCCGGCGGTAGGGATCGAACCTACGACCAATTGATTAACAGTCAACTGCTCTACCGCTGAGCTACGCCGGAACACGAGGGGTGTATTACTGGCTCGCTCCGGGGCTGTCCAGAGCGTTTTTGCGATTTTTCCGGCTGGATCGAAAAAAAGAACCGGGCGTCGGTAAGGTATGGATAAGACACGTCATTCGGCATGGGTGCGGTAATGGCCCGTATCGTCGAACGCGGCCTTCCGGGTGCGCAGAAGGTCCAGAAGATGCGCTTCGACGTTGCGGGTGGCGGCGCGCATCAGGCCCTCCGGCAAACCGGTGTAGAGGGCGGCGACGATGTCGGCCTGCGTCTTGGGGCCGGTGGTCAGCACGTCCAGTATCGCGCGCTCGCGCGCCAGGCGGTGACGGATCAGAACGTCAAGGCGGTGGGCCGGTTGGTTGATGGGATCGCCATGGGCCGAGAGGAAGCGCCGCCACGGCGTCAGGGCAAGCCGCTTCAGCGAGGCCACATAGGCGTCCACCCGCCCGCGCGGGGCGATGATGGCGCTGGTGGCCCAACCCATGACGTGATCGCCCGTGAGGCAGATGTCGCCCATGCCGAAACAAAGGTGGTCGTCGGTGTGGCCGGGCGTGTGAATGGCCTGCACGCGCCAGGTCGCATCGCCAAGAATATCGCCATCGGCCAGATGAAGATCGGGCTCGTAGGTGCTCTGCGGGGTTCGAAGGCCGCAAATCGGCGCGCGCACGGTGTCCGACAGGCGATGGGCCAACGCCAGATGGTCGGCGTGATCGTGGGTCAGGAGGATGTGGCTCACCTCCTCGTCCCGCAGCGCGTCGGTCAGTGCGGCCAGATGGCGCGGATCGTCCGGGCCGGGGTCCAGAATCGCAACCTTTCCCGTGCCAAGGATATAGGTGTTGGTGCCGCGCCCCGTCATCGGGGTTGGGTTGGGCGCCAGGATGCAGCGGATGCCGGGCTCGGGCCACGTGACCTGGCCATAGGGAAGGGATATGTCCATTCGCGCGATGATAGCGGTTTGCGCAGGCAGGCCAAGGCTGTAAGCTTCGCCCATGTCCAGATTTCGCATCCCCCTTCCGCGCAGCCTTTACGGTCGGGCCGCGCTGATCCTGATCCTGCCTATCCTGACGATCCAGCTCGTCTTTGCGTTGCAGTTCATCCAGCGCCATTACGAGGGGGTGACCCAGCAGATGTCGCGCGGGGTGGAGCTGGAATTGTCGCTGTTCCTCGACGCGTTCAACGCCGACCCGGCCTTGGCCGCGCGCGTGGCGGATGAGCTGCATTTCACCGTGACCGACCCTGCCTACTGGACCGGAGGCGCGGATCGTCGCGACTTCTTCGACGTGTCCGGGCGGGCGATCATCGCCACCCTGCGCGACGGCCTGCCGGTGACGGCGGTGGACCTTCAGCGGGACAATTCGATGGTTCTTCTGCTGTTGCAGACCGATCGCGGACCGATCAACGTGGAGGTGAGCCGCCGCCGCATGTCCGCCTCGAACCCGCACCAGCTTTTGGTGCTGATGATCGTGACCTCCATCCTGATGACCGTGATCGCCTTTCTGTTCCTGTCGAACCAATTGCGCCCCATTGCGCGGCTGGCCCAGGCGGCGGAGGCGTTCGGCAAGGGGCGGTCCATCCCCTATCGCCCGCGGGGCGCGCTGGAGGTGCGGGCGGCGGGCAACGCGTTCCTCGACATGCGGGCGCGGATCGAACGCTTCATCGAACAGCGCACCCTGATGCTGTCGGGTATCAGCCATGACCTGCGCAGCCCGCTGACGCGGATGAAGCTGGAGCTGGCGATGATGGACGAGGACGAGGTGCGCGACCTTCTGCGCGACGTGCAGGACATGGAACGGCTGGTGGACGAGTTTCTGGCCTTCAGCCGCGGGGACGCGACCGAGGAGGTGGTCACCACCGACCTGTCCACGCTTCTGCGCCAGATCGTGGCGAATGCCCGCCGCATGGGGCAATCGGTTCAGGAGGGGGACATCGCCGATGACGCCGAGGTGCCCCTGCGCCCCCAGGCCGTCAGCCGCGCGACCGAGAACCTGGTCATGAACGCGATACGGTACGGGACCACCGCGCGGGTCAGCCTGCTGCGGGGCGAGCGCACGTTGCGCATCGTGGTCGAGGATGACGGCCCCGGCATCCCCCCCGAACAGCGGGACGAGGCGATGACCCCTTTCACCCGGCTGGGGGCCGAGCGGGATCCCAACCTGGGCGGCGGTGTGGGCCTTGGCCTGTCCATCGCCGCCGACATCGCCCGCAGCCACGGCGGCCATCTTCGTTTGGGCAGCAGCGCGGACATGGGCGGCTTGCGGGCCGAGATCGTTCTGGCCCGCTAGGGCAGGATGTGCAGCCAGACCACGATCGACAGGATGGACAGCGCGGTCGCCAGAAGCACGCTCGACGCGCTGACCCGTTTCGCGACGCCATAGGCGTTGGCGAACAGATAGGCGTTCACCCCCGGTGCCATCGACGCCGTCACGACGGCCGAACGAAGCTGGTCCACGTTCAGCCCGACCGCCTTGCCCAAGGTGAAGGTGATCAGCGGATGCACGATCAGCGACAGGGCGCAGATCATGCCGATCACCCGCATGTCGCCCCCGAACCTGTATTGGCACAAAATGCCCCCCAGCCCGAACAACGCCACCGGAAGGGCCGCGCGCGCCATGAGTTGCAATGCGCCGTCCGCCACGGCGAACAGGGGCAGGCCGGACAGGTTCCATGCCAGACCCAGCAAGATCCCGATGACCAGCGGCTGGCGGACAATCTGCTTGGCGATCTTGGTCGTCAGTGCCGTGGGGGACAGGCCGGTGCCACGCGCGCGCACCACCTCCATCGCCGCGATGCCGGCGGTATAGAGGATGGGGGAATGCAGCGCGATGATGGTGAAGTTCCCGGCCAGCGCCGCACTGCCATAGGCGCGCTCCATGATCGGCAGACCCAGAAGCAGCGAGTTCGAGAACAGGCAGCAGAACCCGATGGCCACCGAATCCTCGGGCGCGCGCTTGAACGCGTAAAAGGCCAGAAGGCCGCTGGCGATAAAGCAGAAGAACGCCCCGGAATAGAAGGCGGCGAAGATCCCCGGCTCGAAGTTCGCCGCGATGTCCAGCGTGGCCATGTTGCGAAACAGAAGGCACGGGATGGCGAAGTTCTGCGCGAATCGCATCATCCCGTCCACCCCCGAGTCGAGGATCAGGTTCGTCTTGCGCGCCGCATAGCCGAAGCCGATGATCAGGAAGACGGGCAGGATGATGTCAAGAAGCGCGCTCATGCGGGAGGTCCAATGTCATGCCGTCGAAGGCCGGTTCGACCCCCGGGGGAAGTTCGGTCGAGAGGGTCGCGTAATCCAGATCGACATGCATGTTGGTCAGCACGGCGCGGCGGGGCCGTGCGCGGGCGATCCAGTCCAGCGCGAGCGCCAGATGGGCATGGGTGGGATGGGGCGCGCGGCGCAGGGCGTCCACGATGAAAAGGTCCAGATCGCGCAGCTCGTCCCAAGCCGCATCGGGCAACGCCACCGCGTCGGGCAGATAGGCCGCCCGCCCGATGCGAAAGCCCAAGGCGTCGATGTTGCCGTGGCGGGCGTGGAACGGGCGGAACGGAATGGCACCGCCCGCGCCGGTGACCGTGAACGGCCCGTCGATGCGGTTCATGGCGCAGATCGGGGGATAGGACGATCCGGGGGGTTGCGTGAAGGCATAGCCGAAGCGGGCCAGCAGGGCCTCCTCCGTGGCGGCGTCGGCCCAGACGGGCAGGCGGGTGCCGGTGTTGAACACGATCTGCCGCAGGTCGTCCAACCCGTGCACATGGTCGGCATGGGGATGGGTATAGACGACCGCATCCAGCGCGCCCACGCCCGCGTCCAGAAGCTGGTCGCGCATGTCGGGGGCGGTGTCGATCAACACCCGCGTCGTCCCCTCCGCCCCGGTCCGTTCCACCAGAAGCGAGCAGCGGCGGCGGCGGTTCTTCGGGTTCGCCGGATCGCACGCCCCCCAGATGCCCCCCAGACGCGGGACCCCCCCGGACGAACCGCATCCGAGGATGGTCAGACGCATCATCATGCGGCGGCTTTCGTGAACAGCCGGTCGAAATTGGCCGTGGTGGCGGCGGCGAATTCGGGCAGGGACAGGCCGAACACCTCCGCGCCGACCTTGGCCGTCAGCGCGGTGAAGGCCGGTTCGTTTCGCCGTCCGCGATGGGGCGGGGGGGCGAGATAGGGGCTGTCCGTCTCCACCAGAATCCGGTCCAGCGGGGCCTGCGCGAAGATGTCACGCAGGTCTGACGACCGTGGAAAGGCCGCGATCCCCGACATCGACAGATAGAACCCCAGATCCAGCGCCGTCCGCGCCAGTTCGGGCGAGGAGGAGAAGCAGTGCATCACGCAGGAAAACGCCCCCGCGCGATGTTCTTCGGTCAGGATGCGGGCCATGTCGTCATCCGCCGCGCGGGCGTGAATGATCAGGGGCAGGCCGGTGTGCTGCGCCGCAGCGATGTGGACGCGCAGGCTGTCCTGTTGCGCGCGCAGGCTGTCGACGCTGTAATGGTAATCCAGCCCCGTTTCGCCGATGCCCACGAATTTGGGATGCGCGGCCAGCGCCACAAGCTGGTCCACCGTGACCGGAGTTTCCTCGCCCGCGCGCATGGGATGGACGCCGGCGGCATAGAACACGCCGTCATAGGCTTCGGCGATCGCGCGGACGCGGGGTTCGTGATCCATGCGGGTGCAGATGGTCACCATCCGGCGCACCCCCGCCGCACGGGCGCGGGCGATCACATCGGGCAGTTCCCCATCGAAATCGGAAAAGTCGAGGTGACAGTGGCTGTCAACGATATGTGGCTGTTCGGTCATCGCTCATCTCTGGGCGAGCTCGGCCGCCATCCCGTCGATCTTCAGGATCATATCCATCAGAAGCGCGGCAGGGTCAAGGTTCACGGCCCGTCCCTTTCGCGCCCGTGCGCCCAGGGTCTGCTGCAACTCGGCCCATTTCAGCGCGGCGCGGGGGGTGGGGGCAAGGCGCGCGATCACGTCCGCCTCGTGCCGGGCCGCCTCGGGCGGGGTGGTGCCAAGGGTGCCCGCGCGGGCCAGCCGGGCCAGAAACCGGTCGATCAGGCCGACGATCAGGTCGAACCGCGCTTCCGCCCCGCGCCCTGCCGCCGATTCGGCCAAGGCAAGCGCGCGTGCGCGGTCCAACCGGGGCAGGGTCCCCATCAGATCGACCAGCGTCTGATACGCCTCCAGCCCGTCGAGGTTCAAAAGCCGCACCGCCTCGCCCACCGATCCTCCGCCCAGTTCGGCCAGGGAAAGCGGGTCGTCGACCACCGCGCCCGCCTGCGTCAGCGCATCACGCATCGCCTCGGCGCGCAGGGCGGGCAGGCGGAGTTCTCGGCAGCGCGACCGGATGGTGGGCAGAAGCCCCGAGGGCTGGTGGCTGATCAGAAGCAGCGTCACGCGGGGGGGCGGTTCCTCCAGTAGTTTCAGAATCGCATTGGCGCTGGCGCTCGCCATGTCATCGGCGGTGTCGATGATGGCCACACGGTGCCCGCCATCCGCCGCGCTCATCGTCAGCCAGGATTTCAGCTTGCGCACCTCGTCCACGCGGATGTCGGCGGACAGGGCGCTGCCGGTGGCATTCGCGCCGCGGCGCAGCAGGAACAGGCGCGGTTCCGACAGGGCCGCCATGCGCCGCGCCACGGGGTGATCCGCGGGCACCTCCATGTCCGGCGTTCCGGCCAGAAGATGGCGTGCGATCCGCCAGGCGAACGTCGCCTTGCCCACCCCGCGCGGGCCGCTGATCAGCCAGCCATGATGCAATCGGCCCGAGCGTGCGGCGTCCAGAAACGCCGCCTCGGCTGCCTGATGCCCGAACAGGCGGGGCGTATGGCGGGGATGGGGCGCGCCCTCCACGCGGTCGGGTTCGGGAAGCTCGGTTTCGGCCATGCGTTACCCCAGATGCGCGCGGGCGACGGCCAGAATGTCGGCGGCCACGATGTCGGCATCGCGCGCGCCGTCGATCACGCGGATGCGCGGATGGGCCTGCGCCAGCGCCCGGAACCCGTCGCGCATCTGGCGTTGCAAATCCAGTCCCATATCCTCGAACCGCTGTTCCGCGCCATGGCGCGCCTGCGCGCGGGCAAGGCCCAGTTCGGGCGGCAGGTCGATCAGGAAGGTCAGTGCGGGGTCGATCCCCACGAAGGCGTCGTGCAATTGGTCCACCTGCGCCGTCAGTCCGCCGCGCAGACCCTGATACATGCGGCTGCTGTCGGCGAAACGGTCGGTGATGACCGTTGCGCCCCGCGCCAGCGCCGGGCGGATGGTCTTTTCCACATGGTCGCGGCGGGCCGCGGTGAACAGCAGAAGTTCCGTCCCCGCCGACCAGCGGTCCGCCTCCCCCTCCAGCACCAGACGGCGGATCTCCTCGGCCCCCGCGCTGCCGCCGGGTTCGCGGGTCAGGACAAGGTCGCGCCCCGTGCCGCGCAGGGCGTCGGCCAGACGGCGGGCCTGGGTGGATTTGCCCGACCCGTCGATGCCTTCAAAGCTGATGAACCGCCGCGCGTCGATCACGAGGCGGGCTGGTCCGCAGCCAGGAACCGATCCGCCAGAACACGGGCGGCGGTGGACAGGCGTGTGCCGAACCCGCCCTGGGCCACGTCGCTTTCAGCCACCAGCGGGACGGTGTGATCCTCCATTCCCGGCACGCGGACGATCAGCTGGCCCAGCTCCTGCCCCTTGGTGACGGGGGCCTCGATCGGGCCGGTATAGACGACCTCGGCGGTGATGTCGTTCTGGGCCTGCGCGGGCACCAGCAGCGACACGCCGTCGGGTGCCACGAGGCCCACCTGTTCGGCCCCGCCCATCCACACATCGGCCGTGCCCACGCGCTGGTTCGCACGCACCACGTTCTTCTGGGTGAACTGGCGGAAGGCATAGTTCACGACCGCCTCGGATTCCGCCGCCCGGTCCGCCTCGCTCTGCAGCCCGCTGAGGACGAAGACCACGCGACGGTTGTCGATTGAGGACACGGCCGATCCGGTCAGGCCATAGCCCGCCTCTTGCGTGTGGCCGGTCTTCAGGCCGTCGGCATGCCAGTCGCCCGCCTCCAGCGCCAGAAGTGGGTTGCGGTTGTTGGCGTTGGACGGCACGCGGTCCTTGTAGTTGAAGTTCGTCAACGCGAAATTCTGATACAGTTCCGGGAATTCGGTGATCAGGCGCACGGCCAGCACCCCCAGATCATGCATCGACATGCGGTGTTCGGGATGCGGCCAGCCCGAGGCATTGGCGAAATGCGACGCGCTCAGCCCAAGGGCGGCGGCGCGTTCGTTCATCATGCGGGCGAAGTTCTCCTCTGTGCCGCCAAGCCCTTCGGCCACCACGACACAGGCGTCGTTGCCGGAATTGATGATGATGCCGTGGATCAACTCCTCCACCGAGGGGCGGTCGGCGGGTTCGACGAACATCTTCGACCCGCCCATGCGCCAAGCCTTCTCCGACACGGGGAAGGTGGTGTCCATCGTCACGCGGCCATCGTGCAGCGCCTCGAACAGCATGTTCAGCGTCATCAGCTTAGACATAGACGCCGGCGGCAGCGGGGCCTGCGCGTTCTTGTCCAGCAGAACCGTGCCGGTGGTCACGTCATAGACCCAGGCCGCCTGGGCGCGCGTCTCGAACGCAAGGCTCGCCGTGGGGAGGGCCGTCACCAGAAGGGCGAGCATCAGGCGTTTCATCGCGCATCCTTTCCAAATCCTGTCGCGCGCCACCATAAAAGCGGATGCCCGCCAAGGGAAGGGCGCGCCGTTCACGACCCCGCTGGCATTTTCAGGTTTCACCCCAGCGCCACAGCGGCTATAGCACAGACGGTTTGACCAAGGACCGGAAAGGACCGCCATATGGCCAATGTCGTCGTCGTCGGCGCCCAGTGGGGCGACGAAGGAAAAGGCAAGATCGTGGACTGGCTGAGCGAGCGCGCCGATGTCATCGCGCGCTTTCAGGGCGGCCACAACGCCGGCCACACGCTGGTCATCGGCGAGGCGGTCTACAAACTCTCGCTGCTGCCGTCGGGCATCGTGCGTGGAGGCAAGATTTCGGTCATCGGCAACGGTGTGGTTCTGGACCCGTGGCATCTGGTGTCCGAGATCGAGAAGCTGCGCGGGCAGGGCGTGGAGATTTCGCCCGACAACCTGATGATCGCCGAAAACGCGCCGCTGATCCTGCCGCTGCATGGCGAGCTGGACCGTGCGCGGGAAAGCCAGGCGTCGGTCGCCAAGATCGGCACCACGGGGCGCGGCATCGGACCGGCCTATGAGGACAAGGTGGGGCGCCGTGCGATCCGCGTGGCCGATCTGGCCGACGACGCCACGCTGGAACTGCGTGTGGACCGCGCGCTGGTCCATCACGACGCGCTGCGCCGCGGTCTCGGGATGGAGCCGGTGGACCGCACCGCGCTTCTGGCCAAACTGCGCGAGATCGCGGTTCAGGTCCTGCCCTATGCCGCCCCGGTCTGGAAGGTGCTGACCGAGGCGCGCCGCGCGGGCAAGCGCATCCTGTTCGAAGGGGCGCAGGGCGCGCTTCTGGACATCGACTTCGGCACCTATCCCTACGTCACCTCGTCCAACGTGATCGCGGGGCAGGCGGCGACGGGCACCGGCCTTGGCCCCAATTCGATCGATTTCGTGCTGGGCATCGTCAAGGCCTATACCACCCGCGTGGGTGAAGGCCCGTTCCCGGCGGAATTGCAGGATGCCGACGGCCAGCGTCTGGGCGAGCGGGGGCACGAATTCGGCACCGTCACCGGGCGCAAACGCCGCTGCGGCTGGTTCGACGCGGTTCTGGTGCGCCAGACCTGCGCCACCTCCGGCGTGTCGGGCATCGCGCTGACCAAGCTTGATGTGCTGGACGGGTTCGAGACGCTTAAGATCTGCGTCGGCTATGATCTGGACGGCACACGGCTGGATTACCTGCCCATCGCCGCCGACCAGCAGGCCCGTTGCACCCCCATCTATGAAGAGATGGAGGGGTGGAGCGAATCGACCGCCGGCGCGCGGTCCTGGAACGACCTTCCCGCCGCGGCGATCAAATACGTTCGCCGGATCGAGGAGCTGATCCAGTGCCCGGTCGCGATGCTGTCCACCTCGCCCGAGCGGGATGACACGATCCTGGTTACGGACCCCTTCGCGGACTGACGTCGGGAAAGGCGCGGCAGAGCGATCAGCCACGCACTTCGCGCAGATACAGCGACCGCGCGGTCAGGGCGAACCGGCCGCGCTCCTGCTTTTCCAGAATCGCCTCCCGCACCAGGGTCTCGAAGGCCTGCATCATCACCTCATGCGTCAGGCTGCCAAGGCTGGCGACGTGGCGCAGCACCTGCTGCCGGGTGAAGGTCGGGCGGTTTTCCACGCAGAACGTCCAGACCGCCGCCGCCTCGATCAGTTCGGGCGGCGTCTCCGCCGTCAGGTGGTCGGCGAAACTGGCAAACCCGGTGGAGATAGGGGCGGGGTCGGCGCGCGGCGGGGCCGGTGCGGGGGGCGCCGCCTCCAGCCGGGTGGCGACACGGCCCGCAACGGCGGCTTTCAGATGCTGGATGGCCGATTGGCGGCGTTTGTTTTCGGGTTCGCTCATATGGGTATCGGAGGTTCGGATCAGGCGATCCACGGCCGCGTCTTCGGGCGGGGCGGGCGACAATGCGGGAACGGCCCCCGTCCCGAAGCCGGGATCGGCGGTTGTCAACTTCTGAAAATGCGCGGTCACCTGCTGCAACGTGTTGATGGGATCGTCAAATCCCTCCAAGGTGCAGCTGAAGGTCCCGTAAGAGACGGTCAGAATTTTTTTTTGTCCGCTCATACGGTGTCCGCCCCTCCGGCCCGATCCGGGTCTGGTTCTTGGTAAACAGATCGCGGTTGAAGCCGGGATGGTGGAAAGGTTCCCATTGGGTATTTCTGGTCGAATGGCCCCCTCACTCGCATGACAGGCGCGATTGTTCAATCATCCCTTGCGATCACGTTGATCGGCGGCGGGCCAGTGGCCCTGCGGGATCTGCGGGCCTGCGTTGCGCGGTCGGATCGGGTCGTGGCGGCGGATGGCGGGGCGCAGGCGGCGCTGCGGGCCGGGGTGATGCCGGATGCGGTGGTGGGCGATCTGGATTCGCTGGGGCCGGCGGCGCGGGCCCGGTTGGCCGGGCGCCTGCATCCCGTCGCCGAACAGGACAGCACCGACCTCGACAAGGCGCTGCGGGCGATTGACGCGCCGCTGATCCTTGGGCTGGGATTTCTGGGGGGGCGGGTGGATCACACCTTCGCCGCCTTGCGCAGTCTGGCCGAGGATCGGCGGGCACTTTTGCTGATCGGGCGGCGGGACGTGGCGCTGCACCTGTCGCGCCCGATCGCGTTGGAACTGGCGGTGGGCGACCGCGTGTCCCTGTGCCCGATGGGCCCGGTCCGTGGCCGCGCCATGGGCCTGCGTTGGCCGATCAACGATCTGGATTTCCAGCCCATGGGGCCGATCGGCACGTCGAACGCCGCCCTTGATCGACGTGTCACCCTGGATTTCGACGGGCCGGGCATGATCCTGATCGTGCCGCGCCGCCGTCTGGGCGCCCTGATCCGCGCGGTCAGCAATTGGGCACGTTGACCGCCAGCCCCCCCAAGGACGTTTCCTTGTAACGCGCGTCCATGTCCCGCCCGGTCTGGCGCATGGTCTCCACGCAGGCGTCCAGGCTGACAAGATGTGTGCCGTTGCCGCGCAGCGCAAGGCTGGCGGCCGACACCGCCTTGATCGCGCCCAGGCCGTTGCGTTCGATGCATGGCACCTGCACCAGCCCTTTGATCGGATCGCAGGTCATGCCCAGATGGTGTTCCAAAGCGATTTCGGCGGCGTTCTCAACCTGCTCGGGCGTGCCGCCCAGAACCGCGCACAGGCCCGCCGCGGCCATCGCGCTGGCCGACCCCACCTCCGCCTGGCACCCGCATTCGGCGCCCGAGATCGAGGCATTGTGCTTGATCAACCCGCCGATCGCGGCGGCGGTCAGAAGAAAATCCTCGACCCGGTCGGGCCGCGCGCCCGGAACATGCCGCAACCAGTAGCGCAGGACCGCCGGCACCACCCCCGCCGCGCCGTTGGTGGGGGCCGTGACGACCTGCCCGCCCGCCGCGTTTTCCTCATTCACGGCCATGGCATAAAGCGCGATCCAATCGTTGATCGTGTGGGGCGGGGCCTGATTCGTCCCCCGTTCCCGGATCAGGGCGTCATGCAGGGCCTTGGCCCGCCGCCGCACCCGCAGGCCGCCGGGCAGGATCCCGTCCGAGGCGATCCCCCGTTCGATCGTGTCGTCCATCACCTGATGAATCCGGGCCAGCCCCTGCTTCAGATCGGGGGCGCTGCGATGGCGCAGCTCGTTCTCGCGCTTCATCGCGGCGATGGACAGGCCAGAGCGGCGGGCCATGGCCAGCATCGCATCCGCCGTATGAAAGGACCACGGCACATCGGCCCCGGCGGGCGCGGCGGTCGGCTCTGTCATCTCCTCAGCCGTGACGACGAAACCACCGCCGATGGAGTAATAGGTCTGGGACAGAAGACGGTCGCCTTGCGCGTCGGTCGCGCTCAGGTTCAGGCCGTTGGTGTGGCCGGGCAGCGGCGGCCCCATGTCGAAGGTCAGATCCCGGGCCGGATCGAACCGCATTTCGGGCAGGCCGGGCGGGGTGATCCGGCCCGTCGTCTTGATCCGGGCCAGACACTTCTCGGCGGCGTCGGCATCGAACGTGTCGGGGCGGAATCCCGCAAGGCCCAGGATGACCGCGCGATCGGTCGCATGGCCCACGCCGGTAAAGGCGAGCGAGCCGTGTAGGGATGCCTTCAGACCCTTTGGATGAAATTTCAGCCCCCGCACCAGGTCCAGAAAACGCTCGGCCGCCACCATCGGCCCCATCGTGTGGGACGACGACGGGCCGATGCCGATCTTGAACATGTCGAATACGGAAAGAAACATCGGCGCGTCCCCGGTTGGTTGCCGGAAACTATACCGTTCAATCCTCGCCGGGGTCCAGCCGGTCGGCCATCTTGCGCACCAGCGTCGCCCGCAGATCGTGCATCGCCATCAGCAGTGGGTCGGTCACAAGGTCCAGATCCGCGTCCGTCGCGCGTCCATGCGCCCATTGGGTGGTCAGGTTCAGCGCGTCGATCAGGCGCATGACGTCGTCGCGGGCCCGCATGTCCAAGGTCTGGCGCCGGGTGGCGATCCAGTCGCGGATCGCCGCATCCTCCTCCGGCGTGGCGGTGCGCTCACCTTGGGTGCGGTAATCGCCCTTGGCCATGTTGATATTGGCCAGATGCTCCATCTCAAGCCGCTGGTGTCGGTGTTCCGTATCGATACGAAACACCGACGCGCCCGTGTCGCGAATGCGGAAATACAGGGAGGGCAAGCGCGCCGGCATCGGTCAGGTCAGCCCTGCGCAGAACCGCTGGATGCGCGTGCAGGCTTCTTTCAGCACCTCATCCGCCGTGGCATAGCTGACACGGAAGTTCGGGGACAGACCGAAGGCCGCGCCGAAGACGACGGCCACGCCCTCTTCTTCCAGCAGCGCGTTCGCGAAGGTTTCGTCATCCGTGATGACCACCCCCTTGGCCGAGGTCTTGCCGATGCAGCCCGAGATGTCGGGATAGACATAGAAGGCCCCTTCGGGCGTGGGGCAGACGATGCCCTGTGCCTCGTTCAGCATTCCGACGACCAGATCGCGGCGACGCTGGAACAGGGCCTTGTTGTCGGTCAGGAACTCTTGCGGGCCGGTCAGCCCCTCCAGCGCCGCGTGCTGCGAGACGGAGCAGGGGTTGGAGGTCGATTGCGACTGGATCGTGCCCATCGCCTTGATCAGCTCCACCGGACCGGCGCAATAGCCGATGCGCCAGCCGGTCATGGCATAGGCCTTGGACACGCCGTTGCAGGTCAGCGTGCGATCATAAAGACCGGGTTCGATCTGCGCGGGGGTGACGAATTCGAAATCGTCGAAGACAAGATGTTCATACATGTCATCCGACATCACCCAGACATGCGGATGGCGCATCAGGACGTCGGTCAGCGCCTTCAACTCCTCGCGGGTATAACCCGCGCCGGTGGGGTTGGAGGGGGAGTTGAAGATGAACCATTTGGTCTTCGGCGTGATCGCCGCCTCCAGCGCGGCGGCCGAGAGTTTGAAGTTCGTCTCGATCCCCGCGACGACCGGAACGGGCGTGCCCCCCGCCAGCAGCACCATGTCGGGATAGCTGACCCAATAGGGCGCGGGAATGATCACCTCGTCCCCCGGATTCAGCGTGGCGACGAAGGCGTTGTAAAGGATCTGCTTGCCGCCGGTGCCCACCGACACCTGATTGGGCTGATAGGTCAGGCCGTTTTCCCGCGCGAACTTGTCGCAGATGGCCTTTTTCAGTTCGGGCATCCCGTCCACGGCGGTGTATTTCGTCTTGCCCGCATCGATCGCGCGCTTGGCCGCGTCCTTGATGTTCTGGGGCGTGTCGAAATCCGGCTCTCCCGCGCCAAGGCCGATCACATCGCGACCGGCGGCCTGCAATTCGCGGGCCTTGTTGGTGACGGCGATGGTGGGCGAAGGTTTCACACGGGAAAGGGTGTCGGACAGAAAGGCCATGGCGGGTCCTGCGTTTGAATCTGGCGCGCCTTTGTCTTAGGGTGCGGGCGACCCGCACGCAAGCGCAGATGCCCGCCGGGCGATTCTGCGCCGCGCGTCCGGCAGAAAATCGGGAGTGATGGTAAATGGATGATCGGCGCAAACGCATGTCGATGCGGTCTTGGCGGCGCGGCATGAAGGAGATGGACCTGATCCTGGGCCCTTGGTCCGACACGCATCTGGCGGATTTGGGCGAGGGGGATCTGGCCGCCTATGATCTGCTGCTGGAGGAGAATGACCAGGAGCTTCTGGCTTGGATGCTGGGCCAGCGCCCCATTCCAGAGGGACCGACCCACGACCTTGCGACCCGGATCGCGGCCTTCGCACGGGTGCGTTTCGCAAAATCCTGATCCGTTTACCATATGTTTCTTTTTTGCGCCGACGCTTGAATCATCAAGGACTGCGGGGCGCACATATGGACACCACGATTTCGGCCGACATCATCGACGGGACGACCACGGCGATGATGTCCGGCTATCTTGAAACGCTGAGCCTGGTGGAGCGGATGCACCGCTTGCTTCTGGACGTGGTGAAGGACGAATTCGAACGTCTGGGCGTGCTTGAGATCAACTCGGTTCAGGCGCTGCTTCTGTTCAACATCGGCGCGCAGGAGGTGACGGCGGGCGAACTCAAAAGCCGCGGCTTCTATCAGGGCTCCAACGTCAGCTACAACCTGCGCAAACTGGTCGATCTGGGGTATATGCACCACGAACGCTCGGCCACCGACCGCCGCTCGGTTCGGGTGCGGCTGACGGACAAGGGGCTGGCCACGCGCGCCATCCTGTCGGACCTGTTCCGCCGCCATGCCACGGGTCTGGGCGACCGCCGCATCCTCTCGCTGGACCGGGTGGAGGGGGTGAACGCGGCGCTGCGCAATCTGGAACGGTATTGGACCGACCAGATCCGCTATATCTATTGACGCCACAGATGCGCATGTCCGGCCAGCGCGCCCTGCGCCTTGGCCAGCAGCCGGTTGACGGCGCCGGGGCGGGGGATGTGCCCGGAGGCGAGACGTTCGGCCACGACCTCGGGCGGGCACGGGCGGCGTGATACCGGATCGTAGTAGCGGGGATAGGCGATCAGCGCGGCATGGGCCACCTGCCACAGGGGGCGGGGTGCGCGGCGGGCGGGGGGCGGAACAAGGTCCGTCGTCAGCCCCCATCCAGCATAGAACGGGCGGCCGAGACAGGTGACGGGCCTCCCCCGCAACAGCGCCTCGAACCCCAGAAGCGAGGTCATGGTCCAGACCTCGTCCACCGAAGCGATCAGGCCCAAGGGATCGGCATGGCGGGCGACCACGTCGGCGTCCTGCGCCCCGATCGCGCCGGGGCGCAGGCCCGCCTCCACATCCGGGTGGGGTTTGTAGATCAGGACCGCCCCCGGATGCGCGGCCCGCGCCGCGGCCAAAAGCCCCGAATTGGTGCGCATATCCCCCCCGCCAAGGCGCAGCGAGGCGTCGTCTTCCACTTGCCCCGGAACAAGGATGCGGCGACCCTTCGGCAGATCGGGGATGGCGCCCGACAGGTTGTATTTCGTCAGACCCGCGGCGATCACCGCCTCGATCAGCCGTTCCACCCGATCCCTGGCCCCCGGCGGGGGTGGGTCCAGGATCAGCCGCTCCAACCGGCTGGGCCGGGTGGGGTCGTAATAGATGCCCAGATCGTCGGCCACCTGCGACATCGGCGGCACCAGATCGGCCCCAAGCCCGCGCGACCGCAGGAACCCGTCCTCCACCCGGCGCACGGTCACCGGGGCCGCCAGCGGGGCCGCGCCCCAGATCAGCACGTCGCGCCCGTCACGCTGCGCGGCCTGCACCGCCCGATCGGGATCGGCCACGAAGCGCAGGGGGCGTTCACGCCCGAACACCGCCTGCAGACGTGTGCGTTTCCACGCGCGCATTCCGGTCGCGACATGCCCCCGGCGGTCGTCGCGAAAGGCGCGCACCTCGGCCTCCAACTGATCCACGGCGGTTTCGAACGAACACAGGCGGTTCCGGCAGGGGTCGAACCACAACGGGCATTCGATCATCGCGGCGGCGAACAGACGGGCGGCGCTGGGCCGTGCGGTGCGCCGCGGGATGGCCATCGCATCCTCGCCCAGGCCCCAACCGGCATAGAAGGGCAGGCCGAACACGCGGGGGCGGTGGCCGGCCAGAATCGCCTCGAACCCCAGTTGCGACGAGACGGTGTAAACCCGCGCCGCCCGCTCCAGCAGGCGCCAGGGTGACACGGGGGTCGTCAGAAGCGTGCCGTCCCGGGCGGTGAAATGCCCCGCGCGCTGGCCCTGCGCGGTTTCCGGGTGGCTTTTGATCACGATGGGGCGGCCGGGATTTTCGCGCCGCGCCGCCGCCAGCATCGTGGCGAAAGTTCCGGCGTTTGCGCCCGAATGCCGGATGGAGGCGTCGCCCCGCACCTGATCGATCACAAGGACAAAGCCCGGCTTCGGCAGGGCGGCGGCGGGATCGAAGGCGTTGTATTTGCTGAGGTCCAGGTGGCGCAGGCGGGCGATCCCATCCTCGGCCCGGGCCAAGAGGGCGGGGGACGCGGCCGTCTGGATGCGGCGTTCCAGATCGGAGGGGGCGTGGCTGTCGAAATGGACACCATGGCCCAGAAACACCCCCAGCGGCGGCCCGCCCCGTGCCCGCGCGGGATGGACGGAGCGGAGAAAGGCATCCTCCATCCGCAGAACTGGAACGCCGCGTCGGGCCGCCACCCATTCGCCCCGCCGCGCGGCGGGCGAACGGCCCCAGACCAGAACGCCGTCCTGCGGCCCCGGCAGGCCAATGGCCAGATCGTGCCCGGCAAGACGCAGGATGCGGCGAAGCCGTTCCTGTTGCAGAAACCCGCCGTTGAACACGCACAGGCGCCGGGGAAGGCCCCCGGCGTCCCCTTCGGTCAATTGCCGACTTGGGTGATGTTGTTGGCCGCGCTGGTCGTGCCCAGAATGGCCTGGATCGTCTTGGTCCATTGGACGAAGGGCGCCTCGGTCACGTAAAGGGTATCGCCGTCCTTGATCAGGAAGTCCCGCGCCTCGAACATGCCCGAGGGCTGCGTCAGGTTCAGGACATAGGCGACCCGCTGCGGCCCCGCGACATCGGCGCGGCCCGTCAGGCTGCGGACGGTGCTGGCGGGTTCGTCGCGGAACACGAACACGCCGCTGGGATTCGCAAGGTTGGTCTGAAGCCCACCGACCTGGGCGATCGCCTCCAGCGCGGACATGTTCGCACGTTCGAACGGCACCACCGACTGCCCCGTCGCGCCCAGCGACATGAAGCGGCGGCGGTCGCGTTCCACGGTGATCACGTCGCCGTTGCGCAGCGCAATGTCGAGGTTGGGATTGTCATAAAGATCCTGCAACCACACCTGGCCCGTCTGCCCCCCGCGCGTCACCCGCACGACCGTGGCCGAAGGTTCGGACGTGACGCCCCCGGCCAGCGACAAAACGCGCAGCAAGGTGCGCGAGGGCTGGCCCAGCGGAAAGACGCCCGCCGTTCCGGCCGTGCCGCTGACGGATACGGTGGCACCGTCGCCGGCCTTGCGCTGCACCAGCACCTGCGGATCGGGGGTCTGGTTTTCCAGCGACCGCGTGATCGTCTGGCGCAAGGCCTCGGGCGTTTGGCCCGCCGCGCGGATACGCCCGGCATAGGGGACGAAGATGAACCCGTCGCCGCCCACCTGAACTTCGTTCAAGGCGGACACGCGTTGGCCGCTGTTGCCCAGAAGCGGGTCGTCGCGCACGTTTTCGAACACGGTCAGCGTCAGTTGGTCACCCGAGGAAATGGTGTCCGGCCCCACTTCGCCCGCATTCTGGAACGCGCTGCTGAAGCCATACCGCGCGGGAACGGAGACAAGGCGGTTCACCTGCGGCGTTACGGTCACGATGAACGAGTCGCCGCCATTCTCCACCGAGCCGGCCATGATCTCGCGCATGTTCGGCCCCGAGCGCGGCAATCCGCAGGCGGCCACGCTGGAGGCGAGCATAAGAATCATGGCTGTCCGGCCCAGCCTGGAGGCTTTCATCGTCACGTCCCGCTCCATTCAAAGGGTATTTTTCCGCGATATTACAGAAAGTGAAGGTCATTGCGACAGAAAAAGAGGGGCCTCGTCAATCGTTGCGCAAGGGCTGTCGCGGCGCCGCCTCACCCGCGGGCAGGGCGTCATAGGGGTCGTAGTCCGACAGCATCATGTCCACCACCTGCCGCAGCAACGCGTGGCGTCCGCGACGGGAATAGAACCCGCCGGGAATCTGCGAGGTTTCAAGAAGATAATGACGATAGACGCGATAGGCGCGACCGTCGGGCCGCTGGGGGCGTGCGAAGAAGTCGGCCAGGGGTTGCGGCGTGACGAAGTCGGGCTTGTCATAGACGGCGCGCCCAAGGGCCGCTAGCGGCAGCCCGCGCCACAGGACCTGTTGGGCGGCGGTGGAGTTCACGGTGACAGCACTGCGGGCGTCGTTCAGCAGGTGGGCCAGCTTGCCGCCCCGCACGAAATGCACGCGGTCGGTGATGCCGTGCATCCGGGCCAGACGCGCGACCTCCTCGGCCACGGGCACGCGGCCGTCCTCCAGTGGATGGGCCTTGAACACCAGATGGTGGTGGCGCGGCGCGCCGGTGGCAAAGCCTTCGGTCACCACCTCAAGAAAGTCGGTCATGGTGGAAAAGGGCGAATGCATTCGGAAACTGGCGTCATGTTCCAGTTGCAGCAGCACCAGATGGAACGGAAATCCGCCGCGCATGATCCGCCGCGTGGCCAAACGCCGTTCGATGTGGTGGACGGGCATCAGCGCCAGACGGCGCAGATAAAGGCGGAACTCCTGCGCCACGGTCAGCGTGCGGTGGGGGCGGAAATGGTCGTATCCCGTCCCCCGCCACACCTTCCAGTGATAGGCCGCGCCCCAGAACATATGCTGTTTCATGTCGCCCCAGCGGGGCGGGGCCTGCGGCATTTCCATCCCCGATGCGTGCAGCGCCTCGCGCATCTCCGGGATCGACATGTCCATCAGGCGGGAATGGCCGTTCGATCCCCCGCGTTCATAGGTGACCCAATGGGGGCGCAGATACCCTTCCTCGAACACGTGGACGGTCACCCCCACCTCACGCGCGATGGCGACGGCCTGGGCGTGGACGGGGCGGGTGTCGCCATAAAGGACAATGTCCGTAACCCCCCGTTCGGACAGCAGCGCGCGGAACGTGGCGGGCCAATCCTCCTGCGGGGCGTTGAAGGGGATGAGCGTCTCGGCAGGCCAGAAGGCCGCGTCGCCCGCGTTGAAGGCCACGCGTCCCACCTTCGCACCCGACGCCGCCACGCCTTCGCCCAGGGTTCGGAACCATGGCCCATGGGGGCCTTGCAGGAAAAGAAAATGTCGCGAGGTCTGCGGCAAGCGATTATTCCAGGGCTGTGGTTCCCCGCAGGGACTTGTCCTGTCCCTATACGAGGGGTAGGCACGACAAAAAGCAAGAGGCCAGCCATGTTCACCGGCATCATCACCGACATCGGCACCATCGCGGACCTGCGTCAGGACGGCGATCTGCGCGCCCGCATACGCACCGCCTATGACACGGCGGGCATCGACATTGGCGCCTCCATCGCCTGCGACGGGGTGTGTCTGACGGTCGTGGCGCTGGGCGGCGACTGGTTCGATGTGGACATCTCGGCCGAAACGGTGGGCGTGACGACGGTGGGCGGCTGGTCCGTCGGGGCGCCGATCAACCTGGAGCGTGCGTTGCGGGTGGGGGACGAATTGGGCGGCCACATCGTCTCCGGCCATGTGGACGGGGTGGCGACCATCACGGCCCTGCGGCGCGAGGGCGACAGCCTGCGCCTGACGTTCCGCGCGCCGGACGCGCTGGCGAAGTTCGTGGCCCCCAAGGGGTCGGTCGCGCTGAACGGCACCTCGCTGACCGTGAACGAGGTGGACGGGGCCGAATTCGGCGTGAACCTGATCCCCCACACCCAGGAGGTGACCACCTGGGGGCGGGCCGTGCAGGGGCAGCGCGTGAACCTTGAGGTGGATACGATGGCCCGCTATGTCGCGCGGCTTGGGGAATGGGCATGACCTCTGGCCTTCGGGCCGCGCGCGGGCTATGCCCCTGTGCAACATTTCGGGGCCCAGAAAGTCGAGATCGGTGATGTCGGACAAAACGGAATACAGCGACGCGATCTCCTCGGTGGCGGAGATCATCGAGGATGCCCGCAACGGACGGATGTTCATCCTGGTTGATCACGAGGATCGCGAGAACGAGGGCGATCTGGTGATCCCCGCGCAGATGTGCACGCCCGAGGCGATCAATTTCATGGCCACCCATGGGCGCGGGCTCATCTGCCTTGCGCTGCCCTCGGCCCGGATCGAGGCCTTGGGGCTGGAACTGATGTCGCCGCGCAACGGTAGCCGACACGAAACCGCCTTCACCTTGTCGATCGAGGCGGTGGACGGCGTGACGACCGGCATTTCCGCCCATGACCGCGCCCGCACGGTGGCCGTGGCAACCGATCCCGCCCGCGGGGCCGCCGACATCCGCACGCCGGGCCACGTCTTTCCCCTGCGCGCCCGCGACGGCGGCGTTCTGGTCCGCGCGGGCCATACCGAGGCGGCGGTGGATGTCGCGCGTCTGGCGGGGCTGAACGCGTCGGGCGTGATCTGCGAGATCATGAACGAGGACGGGACGATGGCCCGTCTGCCCGACCTGATCGCTTTCGGCCAGAAGCACGGGATCAAGATCGGCACCATCTCCGACCTCATCGCCTATCGTCGTCGGCACGACAATCTGGTGCGCGAACGCGATGTCCAGCCGATCCAGTCGGTTCATGGCGGCGACTGGCTGATGCGGGTGTTCACCGACGAACCCACGGGGACCGAGCATATCGTGCTGACCAAGGGCGACATCACGACGCCCGAACCGGTGCTGACGCGGATGCATGTGCTGAACCCGCTGGAGGATGTTCTTGCCACCGTGCCCGAGCGGTTGGACGAGGTGCCGCAGGCCATGCGCCTGATCGCGCAGGAGGGGCGCGGCGTGGTCGTCCTGCTGCGGGACGTGGATGCCAAGGTGCCGCCTTCGGGCAGCGGGGCGCCGCATACCTTGCGCGAATATGGGGTGGGGGCGCAGATCCTCGCCGCCCTGGGCTTGCACAATTTGACGTTGCTGACCAACTCGGCAGCCCCGAAAGTGGTCGGTCTGGACGCCTATGGGCTGACCATCACCGGCACGCGTTCCATCAGGAAGGACTGACATGGCTGGTTCCGAACAGCATCACACCCTGGCACTGCCCAGCTTCGACGCGCCGGTGCGGCTGGCGATCGTCGTGTCCCCCTATTACCGCGACATCGCGGATGCGCTGGTCGCCGGCGCGCGGGGCGTGGCCGCACAGGTCGGGGCCGAGGTCGAGGTGATCGAGATGCCCGGCGCGTTGGAAATCGCGCCCGCCATCGCGATCTGCGAACGCGGGCAGGGCTTTGACGGCTATGTCGCGCTGGGCTGCGTGATCCGGGGCGAGACGACGCATTATGATACGGTCTGCAACGATTCCAGTCGCGCGCTGACCTTGCTGGGCCTTCAGGGCACCTGCATCGGCAACGGCATTCTGACGGTGGAACATCGGGACCAGGCCGTGGTGCGGGCCGAGCCGGAGGGGCAGAACAAGGGCGGCGGCGCGGCGGCGGCGGCGCTGCACCTGATCGCGTTGCGCCGGAAGCTGGCAGCCCCGCGCGGGCAGATCGGCTTTCGCACCGACGAGCATCTGACCAAAGGCGAAGGAACGCTTCTATGACTCCGGCCGAAAAGCGCCAGATGAAATCCGCATCGCGTCTTTATGCGGTGCAGGCGCTGTATCAGATGGAAGCGGCGGGCCAGACGGTGGAGGCTGTGGTGAAGGAGTTCACCACCCACCGGTTCGGCGCGGTCTACGACGATGTGGAGATGGTGGAGGGCGAGCCTGAGCATTTCCGCCGTCTGGTGTCCGAGGCGGTGAACCGGCAGGCGCGGATCGACCAGACGACCGACCGCGCCCTTGTGGCAAAATGGCCGATCGCGCGGATCGACCCGGTGCTTCGCGCCCTGTTCCGCGCGGCGGGATCGGAGCTTGTCCAGAACGACACGCCCCCGAAGGTGGTGATCAGCGAATTCGTGGACGTGGCGAAGGCTTTTTTCCCTGAGGGAAAGGAGGCGAAGTTCGTCAACGCGGTGCTGGATCACATGGCCCGAGAGATCGCTCCCGACCGTTTCTGATGAAAAATCCCGCTTCGGCGGGATTTTTTGTGGCGTTGGCGCAACAGTCAGGCTGGAGGATGGGGGCAAATTTGACAACCTTGACCTGCAATGTTGACCGTCACGGCAGATCACCCGAACGTTATCCCCCCATTCTTCCTCCTAAGTCGTTTACAGTAAACACATTTTGACGATCGTGTGACAGTGTCAACTGTCAAGGGGCGGTGACGGGCAGATCTTAAAAAAAACTTGCCGTGAATCGGGTTCTCGACCTTTCCGTATGCGTCGCTACTTTTCTGTCAGGCACGAGAGACGAGCCTCAGCCGTGACCTTCAAGGTCAGCAGTTGAAAGGACAGGAAATGAGCAAGACTTATAAAATCGCAGGCGTTTCGGCGTTGGCCCTTATGCTTGGCGCGGCCGCTCCGGCTTTGGCACAATCCGCACAGGACAGCATCGTCAACCCGAACGCGATCGACGACCAGATCGACCAGCAGCGTTTCAACGTGGAACAGCAGTTCGACCGCGCGAACGACTCCTACCGTTTCGGATCGCCGAACTACCGTGAAGGCCTGTCGGGCAGCGCCTCGCTCGGCTATGCCGGCGCGACCGGCAACGACGAAAGCCAGAACCTGAACATCGGCGCGCGTCTGACGCACAAAGCCGGTCCGTTCTCGCAGAACCTGTCGTTCCTGATGCGCTTCGAGGAAGACGACAACGAGTCGACCGTGAAAAAAGTCTATGGCGTCTATGACGGCCTCTATGACTTCACGCCGCGCTTCTACGGCTTCGTGATGGGCCGTGTCATCACCGACGGTCTGGCCGACGAAGTCACCGACGAAGATCTGCCGCGTGGCGTTCTGGAATCGGACCTGACCCAAGGCGAGCGTGATGCGATCATCGCGCGCAAAATCGAACAGGATGCCTTCATCGGTATCGGTCCGGGCTACCGCATCTTCGACCAGCCGGATCTGGCATGGCGTTTGCAGGCCGGTGTCGGCCAGTCCTACCTGAAGTTCGGCGACGGCCGCAGCGAGTCGGAAGTCGGCTACGTCCTGTCCTCGCGCTTCTACTGGGGCATCAATGAGAACGTGTTCGTGACCATGGACACCGATGCGCTGAACTCCGACGAAGCCCTGCGCGTGAACAACGACCTCGGCGTGAACTTCCGCATCACGGACGCTTTCTCGACCCGCGTCAGCTACCTCTCGGACTACAACGAGAGCCGTGCGATCCGTACCGACAACACGCTGGGCGTGTCGCTGGTTTACGGGTTCTAAGAAAACCCGGTTACGACCGACTGGGGGGTGGCGTTCGCGCCGCCCCTTTTTCATTTGGCGATGTGGGAAAGGTGACGGGCCCGCAGCGGCCGTGGTGGTTGGGATTTCCGCGAGCCTGACATTATCAGGTGGGCGCCGGATACCATGACCAGGATCATGGCAGAGCCAACTCCCTCGGAAGTGCTTATCGGCCACTGGAAAAAGGCCACGCACGCGAAGAGCAGAACCCGTCCCCCATCAGATAGGCAAGGGGACGGGCCGACGCAAGCCTCAGTCCTCGTAGACTTCGGGAATGGCGCGCGGGGCCTTGTCCAGCCATTCGGGAACCGGCAGGCCCTTGCCCTTCAGAAAGTCGGGGTTGAACAGCTTGGATTGATATCGGTTGCCGTAATCGCACAGGATCGTCACGATCCGGTGGCCCGGCCCCAGATCGCGGGCCAGGCGCATCGCACCCGCGATGTTGATGCCCGAGGATCCGCCGACGCACAGCCCCTCCTCCTCCAGCAAGTCAAACACGATCGGCAGCGCTTCGGCGTCGGAGATGCGATAGCTGAAGTCGGGGGTGAATCCTTCAAGGTTCGCGGTGATCCGCCCTTGGCCGATCCCTTCGGTGATCGACGTGCCGGGGGAGGCGAAGTCGCCCGTGGTATAGAAGGAATGAAGCGCCGCCCCCTCGGGGTCTGCCAGCGCGATCTTCACCCCTTTGGGCTGAAGCGCCATGGCCACGCCGGCCAACGTCCCGCCCGATCCGACGGCGGCGACGAACCCGTCCACCTTGCCGTCGGTCTGCTTCCATATTTCCGGGCCGGTCGTTTCAACATGCGCCTGACGGTTGGCGATGTTGTCGAACTGGTTGGCCCAGATCGCCCCGTTGGGCTCGGTCTTCGCCAGTTGCTCCGCCAAACGCTGGGAGTAGCGGACATAGTTGTTGGGGTTCTTGTAGGGGGCTGCGGGAACCTGCACCAGTTCGGCGCCGGCCAGCCGCAGCATGTCCTTCTTCTCTTGGCTTTGCGTCTCGGGGATCACGATCACCGTGCGAAAGCCCATCGACGCCCCCACCAGGGCGAGGCCGATGCCGGTATTGCCCGCCGTTCCCTCGACAATGGTGCCGCCGGGCCGCAACGCGCCGCGGGCCACCGCATCGCGAATGATGAACAGCGCCGCGCGGTCCTTGACCGACTGGCCGGGGTTCAGGAACTCGCACTTGCCAAGGATCTCGCAGCCCGTTTCCTCCGACGCGCGGCGCAGGCGGATGAGGGGGGTATTGCCGATGGCGTCGGCAAGATCGGTGCGGGTGTCCATGCAAACTCTCCTGTTCTTGGGGAAAGGGTAGGGGTGCGACCTTGCGAACTCAAGCGGCCGCCTTGAATCCGGGCCGGGCGCGGGCGAAATAGGGAAGATTGTCCACGAATGGAGGTTCGGATGAGACTGCATGCCATTACACCCGTCCGACCATGAAACGCGGACTGCTTCTTCTGGCGCTTGCCGCCGGTCCCGCCTGGGCCGAAGGGGACGCGGATCATGGCGCGCGCGTGATCCGCAACTGTTATGCCTGTCATTCGATCGAACCGGGTGTGGACAAGGCGGGTCCGAGCCTGCACGGCGTTGTCGGCCGAGGCGTGGGGTCGGAGCCGCGCTATTCCTATTCCGCCGCCATGCGCGCCCTTGGGGCCGAGGGTGCGGTCTGGGATGAGGAGCGGCTGCGCGACTTCCTGCTGGCCCCGCGTCAGGCGGTGCCGGGCACCAAGATGCTGAACTCCGGCCTGCGCAACCCCGACGACATCGACGATCTGATCGCCTTCCTGCGTGAAAGGGCATCCGAATGACCTACCGCCGTATCATCTTCGATCTGGACGGCACACTGATCGACACCTTGCCGGAAATTCACGACGCGGCGAGCGCGCTTCTGCGCGACAACGGCTTGCCGCCGCTGGCCCCCTCCATCGTGCGGGGGTTCATCGGGCATGGGGTGGAGGCGCTGGTGCACCGGATTGCCGATCATGTCGGCGGGCCGGACGACCGCACACCGTGGATCGAAGGGTTCGGGGCCCATTACGCCAAGGTGAACGGGCAGCTGGCAAAGCCGTTCGGCGGGGTGGTGCAGATGCTGGCCGACCTGTCGGCCACGGCCGCCATGGCCGTCTGCACCAACAAGCCCGAAGCCTTGGCGCGCGAGGTGCTGGAGGCGATGAACCTGGGCCCGTTCCAAACCATCGTCGGCGGGGACAGCCTTGGCGTGCGCAAGCCCGATCCCGCACCGCTGCGGCTGGCGGCAAGCCGGTTGGGCGAGGGGCCGGTGCTCTATGTCGGCGACAGCGAGGTGGATGCCGAGACGGCCGAGGCGGCGGGGATCGACTTTGCTCTGTTCACGGGCGGCTATCGCAAAAAAGCGGCGGAGGATCTCCCCCACCGCTTCGTGTTCGACGATTTCGCGGATCTGACCCGTCTGATCGGGGCTTAGCGGCGGCGGTCGCGCCGCGCGCTCATCGGTTGGAAGGCCACGCCGACATGCGCCTCGCAATAGGGTTTGCCGGCGGTGGAGGGGAGGCCGCAGAACCAGAACTCCTCGGTCGCGGGGTCGCCGATCGGCCATTTGCAGGTGCGCTCGGTCAGATCCATCAGCGTCAGCTTGCGGGCGCGCTTCTCCACCTCCCGGACCGAGGCCAGCGCTTCGGGGCTGATTTCGTTCGCGGAGGGTTGCGGGGGCAGGGGCTGGCCTGCGGGCACGATGGGCTTGCGCAGCGGGACGGGGGCGGAGGGCGCGGCCGCCGCGGGGCGAGGCGCGGGCTCTGGCTCTTTCGGGGCGGGGGCTTCGGCCACGGGTTCGGGTTTCGCGGGTTCGGGGGCCACGGCCACCTCATCCTCGGCCGCGCGGTTCGACAGGCCAAGGCGATGCACCTTGCCGATCACCGCGTTGCGGGTCACGCCGCCCAGAACCTTGGCGATCTGGCTGGCCGACTGGCCCTCGGTCCACATCCGCTTCAGGGTTTCTACGCGTTCATCGGTCCAGGACATGCTCGGGTCTTCCGCTGAGGTGAATTGCGCCCCAAGGGGCGGCGCAGGGCCATCATACCCGTGCGAGGCGTTCAGATACAAGCCGCCGCCCTGTTTTTCAAGACACCCGTGCGGAATGTCTTGTCAAACCGCCGCGCAACGCTTACGCCGACAGGATGATCGCACGGGTTTTCCATATCGCACGCCCCCGACGTCGCACCTGACGTCCGATCCCGCCTGCGCGGGCGGTTTTTTCGCGCACATCCCCGCATTTCCTGACTTCGTATTGACTCGGCATCGGGCCTTTGGCACCCCTGTTCGCGTCGTTTCCAAGGATAATCAAGATGATCCCTCACGTCCTTCCGACCTATAACCGCGCCCCCATCGCCTTCGCCTCGGGCCAAGGCAGCTGGCTGATTGCGGAGGACGGGCAGCGATATCTGGACCTTGGCGCAGGCATCGCGGTGAACGCCCTTGGCCACGCCGCGCCGGAACTGGTGGAGGTTCTGACCGCGCAGGCGCACAAGCTGTGGCACGTCTCCAACCTCTATCGCATCCCCGAGCAGGAGGCGCTGGCCGACGCGCTGGTGGAGGCGACGTTTGCCGACACGGTGTTCTTCACCAATTCGGGGACCGAGGCGGCGGAACTGGCCGTCAAGATGGCGCGGCGTTACTGGTATGACAAAGGCCAGCCGGATCGGGTCGGCATCGTCGCGTTCGAAGGGGCGTTTCACGGACGGTCCTCGGCGGCCATCGCGGCCTCGGGGGCAGAGAAGATGGTGAAGGGCTTCGGGCCGCTTCTGCCGGGATTCACCCAGATCCCGTTCGAGGATGAGAGCGCGCTGGACACGATTACCCAAGACACCGCCGCCGTGATGATCGAGCCTGCCCAAGGCGAGGGCGGCATCCGCGTGGCGTCTGACGCGTTCCTGAAGGCCCTGCGCGCGAAATGCGATGCCACCGGCGCGCTGTTGATCTTTGACGAGGTGCAGTGCGGCATGGGCCGGACGGGACGCCTGTTCGCCCATGAATGGTCGGGGGTTACGCCGGACATCATGATGGTGGCCAAGGGCATCGGGGGCGGCTTCCCCCTGGGCGCGGTCTTGGCGACGGAGGCGGCGGCGGCCCCGATGGTGGCGGGCACGCACGGCTCCACCTATGGCGGGAACCCGCTGGGCTGTGCCGTGGGCGGCGCGGTGATGCGTATCGTGTCCGAACCCGCGTTTCTGGCCGAGGTGTCGCGCAAGGCCGCCCTGTTCCGTCAGGGGCTTGAGGGGCTTGTCGCCTCCCATCCCGACGTGTTCGAGGCGGTGCGGGGGCAGGGCCTGCTTTTGGGGCTGAAATGCCGTGCGCCGAACACGGATGTCGTGAAGGCAGGCTATGATCAGCATCTGCTGACGGTGGCGGCGGCGGACAACGTGCTGCGTCTTCTGCCCGCGTTGAACATTCCGGACGAGGATATTGCCGAGGCGCTGGCGCGGCTGGACCGTGCGGCCACGGCGTTGGAGGCTGCGGCGTGAGGCATTTTCTGGATATCCACACCACTGCCGCCCCCGATCTGCGGGGCATGATCGACAGCGCCATCGCGATGAAGGTGGCCCGCAAGGACCGCCCGCGCGGGACGCCGGACGACGATCAGCCTCTGGCCGGCCGGATGGTCGCCCTGATCTTCGAAAAACCGTCCACCCGCACGCGTGTGTCGTTCGACGTGGGTGTGCGGCAGTTGGGCGGGCAGACGATGGTCCTGTCGGGCCGCGAAATGCAGCTGGGCCATGGTGAGACGATTGCCGACACGGCCCGCGTCCTGTCGCGCTATGTCGATCTGATCATGATCCGCACGTTCGAAGAGGCGACGCTGCAGGAGATGGCGGAATACGCGACGGTGCCGGTGATCAACGGCCTGACCAACCGCACGCATCCCTGCCAGATCATGGCCGATGTCATGACCTATGAGGAGCATCGCGGCCCCATCGCGGGCAAGAAGGTGGTCTGGGCGGGCGACGGCAACAACGTCTGCGCCAGCCTGATCCAGGCGGCGGTGCAGTTCGGGTTCGATTTCACCTTCACCGGCCCCTCGACCCTGGATCCGGAGGCGGAGTGGCAGAAGCTTGCGCGCGAATCCGGCATCGGCTTTGCTATCGAGCGCGATCCGGCCAAGGCGGTGGAGGGCGCGGACCTGATCGTCACCGACACCTGGGTGTCGATGCACGACCCGGAATCGGCGAAGGAGCGGCGGCACAACCAGCTTCGCCCCTATCAGGTGAACGAGGCGCTGATGGCGCGGGCCAATCCCGATGCGCTGTTCATGCATTGCCTGCCCGCCCACCGCAACGACGAGGCGACAAGCGGCGTCATGGACGGCCCGGCTTCCGTCATCTTCGACGAGGCCGAGAACCGTCTGCACGCGCAGAAGGCCGTCATGCGCTGGTGCCTGGGCGTTTAAGTCCCGCGCGGTTTGGCCCGCAGGGTCGGCGCGGCCTCGGTCGGGTCTTCGGGCCACGGATGGCGCGGGTATTGCCCGCGCATGTCCTTGCGCACATCGGCATAGGTGTTGGCCCAGAACCCCGGCAGGTCCATCGTCACCTGAACGGGCCGCCTGGCCGGGGACAGCAACGTGACCCGCAACGGGCGGGAGGCGACTGTCGGATGGGCGGTCAGGCCGAACATCTCTTGCAGCCGCACCTCGATGGCGGGGGCTTCGCCGTCATAGTCGATGGGGATGCGATTGCCCAAGGGCGAGGTGAAATGCGACGGGGTGCGGGTGTCCAATACCTGCATTACGTCCCATCCGAGATGGGCGCGCAGCGGCTCGGTCAGGTCCATGGCGCGAAGGTCGGCCTCGGTCCGCGCCTTCAGCCAGGGCAGCAGCCAGTCGGGATCGGCCAGAAGTGCGTCGTCCGACACGTCGGGCATCTCCGCGCCCTCGGCGGCGCAGAGGCGCACCCGCGCACGCAGGCGGGCGGCGGGCGCCGTCCATGGCAGGCCGATCTGGCGCAATCCGTCGAACGCGGCGCGCGCCACGGCGTCGGAGGGCGCGTCCCAATGGCGGTCGTCCAGCACCAGCGCGCCCAGCACCTCCTGCCGGCGGGCCACGACGCGGCCCTCGCGCCGGGACCATTCGCACACCTCGCGCCAGACGGGCGTGAAGATCCCGCGCAGTTCGGCGTCCGAGATGGGGGTGGCCTGACGCACCTTCGCCTCGCGCGGGTTGCCGTCCAGGTCGGTGGCGACGATCAGGCGCTGGCCGGACAGGGGCTGGCCCGCCTCCATCACCGCGCCCTTGCCGCCGGACAGCACCCATCGCGGGGCCTCCCCCTTGCGCCGAAGGCCGATGCGGTCGGGATAGGCGAGCGCGGCCATCTGGCCAAGCGTATGGTCGCCGTTTCCTGCCATGCGGGACAGCCGCTTCGCCTCATCCCGTATGCGCTGGAGGGTGGGGCGGTGCGCCCCGGCAAAGCGGGACGGGTCGCGGAGCGCGGCCATGCGTTGCGCCAGATCGGGCGGGGCGCCGCGCAGGGGATCGCGTTCGGCCAGCAGGGCGGCAAGCTGGGGGGCCGGACCGCCTGAAAGCGCCAGCATATGCCCCAGACGCGGGTGAAGCGGCATCCGCGCCAGCTTGCGCCCGTGATCGGTGATCCGCCCCCGGTCCAGCGCGCCGAGGTCGGCCAGAAGTGCGCGCGCCTCGGTCATGGCGGCTGTGTTCGGTGGGGTCAGGAAGGGCAGATCGTCGCTGCCCCAGACCGCCAGTTCCAAGGCCAGTCCCGTCAGGTCCGCCACCTCGATCTCTGCCGGGGCGAAGGCGGGAAGGGCGCCGTCCTCGCCCTTTGTCCACAGGCGGAAGCACAGGCCCGGTGCCGTTCGCCCCGCGCGTCCGCGACGCTGCTCGGCCTCGGCCCGGCTGACGCGTTCGGTCACCAGCCGCGCCATGCCGGAGCCGGGGTCGAACCGCGCCCGACGCGCACGCCCCGCATCCACCACAACGCGGATGCCCGGAATGGTCAACGAGGTTTCGGCGATGGAGGTCGCAAGGATGATCCGCCGCTGCGGGGAGGGAGCGAGGGCGGCGCGTTGCGCCTCGAACGGCATTGCGCCGAACAGGGGACGCACATCGCCGTCGAGCATCCCCGCCACGCGGCGAATTTCGCCCTCACCCGGCAGGAAGGCCAGCAGGTCGCCCGCGGAGTCCGTCAGGGCGTGGCGGATGAGGGCGGCGGTCGCCTCCTCCAGCCGCCCTTCGAACGGGCGGGGCAGCCAGCGCGTTTCCACGGGAAAGGAGCGCCCTTCGGACGTCACCACCGGCGCATCGCCCATCAGGGCTGCCACGGGGGCCGCGTCCAGCGTGGCCGACATCACCAGCAGCACCAGATCGTCCCGCAGGGCGGCGCGGCATTCCAGCGCCATCGCCAAACCAAGATCCGCATTGAGCGAGCGTTCGTGGAATTCGTCGAAGATCAGCGCCCCGATCCCGTCCAGCGACGGATCGTCCTGCAGGATGCGGGTCAGGATGCCTTCGGTCACCACGTCGATCCGCGTGGCGGGGCCGGTCTTCGATTCGCCCCGGATGCGGTAGCCGACAGTGCGGCCGACCTTTTCGCCCAGCTCCTCCGCCAGCCGTTCGGCGGCGGCGCGGGCGGCCAGGCGGCGGGGTTCCAGCATCAGGATGCGCCCCGATTGCCCGGAATCCAGCAGCGCGAGCGGGACGCGGGTGGTCTTGCCTGCGCCGGGCGGGGCCTGAAGCACGGCCATGCTGCGTCTGGAGATCGCATCCAGAAGATCGGGGATGGCGTCGTCTATGGGAAGGGGGGCGCGCATGAAGCCTTATCGCGCGCCGCCCCCGTGGGTTCAATGGCTGGTGACGTTCAGGGGATAGACGGTCGCCGAATGCACCCGCTCCATCACGAAGCGGGCGGTCATGCGCTGGACCGGAATGTCATCGGTCAGCGCGCGATAGAACCGGTCATAGGCGGCGGTGTCGGGCAGGACGACGCGCAGTAGATAGTCGGGGTCGCCCGCCATGCGGTTCACCTCCATCACCTGCGGAAACAGGGTGAGCGCCTGAAGGAAGCGTTCGTGCCATTCGGGCGTATGCGCCGCCGCGATAATTTCCACGAAGGCGGTCAGGGCAAGGCCGATCTGCGCCTCGTCCACAAGTGCGACGCGGCCGCGAATCACGCCCTGCGCCTGAAGTTTCTGCACGCGGTTCCAGCAGGGCGTCTGCGACAGGCCGACGCGGTGGGCCAGACGGGCAATGGGCACCGTCGCATCGCGCATCAGTTCCGACAGGATTTTGCGGTCGATCAGGTCCAAGGATTGCATATGTGCCTCCGCTTTCTTCGACGGATGATGGCAGAAATAAACTAAATGTCTATAATGTTCGTCGTGTATGACGATGTTGCTGCGGGAATGCCGCTGCGATATGGTTCGACCCATGATCTCCCAACGCGCAAAATATGCCTTCAAGGCACTGGTAACATTGGCCGATGCGGCCCAGACCGATCAGCCCGCCCTGACGATCGAAGAGATCGCCCGTCGTTCCGGCACGCCGAAGCGGTTTCTGGAGCACATCCTTCTGGACCTGCGCAACACCGGCTTGATCCGCAGCCGTCGGGGTCGGTCGGGGGGCTATATGCTGATCAAGGACCCGAAGGACGTGTCGATCGGGGAATTGCTGCGCCAGGTGGATGGGCCGATCGCGCCGCTGCCGTGCCTGTCGCGCACCGCCTATCACCGCTGCGACGATTGCGAGGATGAGGAGACCTGCCGCATCCGCAAGACATTCGGGCAGGTGTTCTACTCCTATCTGTTGTTGATCGAATCACTGACGCTGGCCGACCTGCGGGGCGATGAACGTGTGATGGATCATCTGCCGACCCGGCTGGCCGGAGAATAAACACCACCTGCGCGTGCGAATGATCGGAAAATCATTCCCGTTGTAAAACACGACGAGATATGTCGTTATTAACGTGTTAACCGATTTGGGTTACACGGGTCGCAGCAGGAGGTTCACCGATGATTGTCCAGACATTGAAGCAGGTCGGCTTGGCATTCCTTGGGTCCGCACGTTCCGGGTCCAGCGCAACCGCCAGTCCGTTTTTCGAAGTCATGCTGATCAGTGGCGGGACGGGCGCGTGCCCCATCGGCGCCGTGCCGCTGACCATCACCACCACCCGCCCGATGGAGGTGGCGGGCGAACTGATGCGCGATCGCGATCCGCGTTATTGGGATGTCGAGATCCGTCCGGTGGACGGTCGCCGTCACTGATCGTGATGCGGGGCCTTGCCCGAAGGGGCGAGGTAGGGGCGGGTGACGTCGCGCAGGGTCGCGTCCACCGCTTCCATCCGCAAGGAAATGGCCCCATCCCCGGCGAGGGTGATGGTCATCTCCCCCGCAGCGTCGGCCCCCTCCGCCCAGTCGATTGACAGGATGGACAGGACCGTATCCTTTTCGGCCCGGTCCACACCCTGACTGCGGGCCGAGAGGACGCCACCGAACACAAGGACGGCGCGGACCCGCTCCACCCCGCGGCCGGACTGTTCCGCAGCAGACCTGTCCTCCCAGCGAAAGCGGTTCAGCAGCAGGGCGAATTGCCGCTTGGACGGCATCCAGCGAATGTCGGCCCCGGTCAGCACCGCATCCTGCACCAGCGATGACAGGATGCGCAGGTCCTCGGCATCTTCGGCCCCAAGATAGAGGGGCTTTTCAACGCCGTCTTCAAACCGTGCATCCGCCATTGTCATCTCCGTTGCCGATGCGCATCAGATAAGCGCTGCCCCCGCAGGGGCAAGCGTCAGGCGTGGATGCGTTCGATCTGCGCGCCGCAGGCCGAAAGCTTTTCTTCCACCTTCTCGTATCCCCGATCCAGATGATAGACGCGGCTGACCACCGTTTCCCCCTCCGCCGCAAGGGCCGCGAGGATCATGGACACGGAGGCCCGCAGATCGGTCGCCATGACGGGCGCGCCGCGCAGTTTGTCCACGCCGTGCACGGTGGCGGTGCCGCCATGCACGTCGATCCGCGCGCCCATGCGCATCAGTTCGGGGGCATGCATGAAGCGATTCTCGAAAATCCGCTCCTCCAGAACGCTGGTTCCTTCGGCGGTGCACAAAAGGGCCATCATCTGGGCCTGAAGGTCGGTGGGAAAGCCGGGGAAGGGCTCGGTCACCACGTCCACCGCGCGCACCCGGCCATTCTGTCGGCTGACGGTGATGCCGTTCGCGCTTTCGCGGACCGAGACACCGGCCTCATCCAGTTTTTCGCAGAAGGCGGCCAGAAGGTCGATGCGGCCCCCCAGCAACTCCACCTCTCCGCCACAGATGGCGGGGGCGAGCATATAGGTGCCCAGTTCGATCCGGTCCGCGACCACGGGATGGGTCGCGCCGCCAAGACGGTCCACCCCCTGAATGGTGATGGTGGACGTGCCTTCCCCTTCGATCTGCGCACCCATGCGGCGCAGGCACTGGGCCAGATCGACGATCTCCGGCTCCCGCGCGGCGTTCTTCAGGACGGTCGTGCCCTTGGCCAAGGTCGCCGCCATCAGCGCATTTTCCGTCGCCCCCACCGACACGACGGGGAATTCGAACACCGCGCCCTTCAGTCCCCCGACCGCTTTCGCATGAACATAGCCGTCGCGAAGGTCCAGATCGGCGCCCATCGCCTCCAGCGCCCGCAGATGCAGATCCACCGGCCGCGCGCCGATCGCACAGCCCCCGGGCAGCGACACCACCGCCTGGCCATCCCGCGCCAGCATCGGCCCCAGCACCAGAATCGAGGCCCGCATCTTCCGCACGATGTCGTAATCGGCCACATGATTGTTCAGATCATGCGAGGACAGCGCCAGAACCTGCCCCTGCTGCAGGGTCGTCACCTCCGCCCCGAGCGAGCCCAGGAGCTGCGTCATCGTGCGGATGTCCGACAGGCGCGGCGCATTGGTAAGGGTCAGCGGCTCATCCGTAAGAAGCGTCGCCGGCATGAGGGTCAGGCAGGCGTTCTTGGCCCCCGCGATGGGGATCTGCCCTTTCAGCGGGCCGTTCCCGCGCACAACAATCGAATCCATCAGCCCTGGTCCTCGTTCTTTTCCGCCCGTGCACGGGCTTGTTGTTTCCGGCGCGCCATATTGGCCTTCAACGCAGCCTTCAGCCGCGCATCCCGATCGGCGGCTTGCGAAGGGGCCCCCTCCGCGCCCTTGCGCCCGCCGTGTTTGTGGCCGTTTTCGTCCGTCATGATAGCCTCTGTAACCGACGCGCAAAAAAGCGTCCAGTTGGGGCTTGCATGGCGGGCGGAATATGTCTAATCAGCCGCCACGAAGACGATCCAACCGATCCGATGCTGTGGTAGCTCAGTGGTAGAGCACTCCCTTGGTAAGGGAGAGGTCGAGAGTTCAATCCTCTCTCACAGCACCATTTTTTCTGTTAAATTCCAGAAATTTAGGTGTTGTCAGTTGTAGCGGGACACGCAAATCTGCAGTGAATGACTGTAGCTGTAGCGGGACACGCAAATCTGCAGTGAATGACACCTGTAGCGGGACACGCAAATCTGCAGTGAATGACACCGAATATTGCAGCAGCGCGTTTTTCGTTCTGACCGCGTTCAGCCCTTCTTAAAGCCCCGTTGAACGGCCGTTGTCTGGCCGCCACCTGAACCCCGACGTTGGCTGAGACATCATGGTCGCGAGCGCTTGGTGATGGTTTATTGCCTTCAGGTTGAAGGCTCCGTAACCTTGGCACAAGTTGATCAACGAGAGACGTGTCGATACCCCGCTCATCGTGTTTGATCCTCTGGAAAAGCTTGATCTTCGGTTTGTAGAGGATTGGGCGCTCGAAGCCTATCCAAACGCCATCCTGCACAGATCATATCTCACCGGCCATAAGACCATTCGTCACTATGGCCGCGTGGGAATTCTCTCGAATTTCGTTCGAACATTCCTTTCGGGGGCGATACCGTCTGAAACCGAAAACGTCTGGGAAGCTGGAACCCCAACGCACCATCTGGCATCGGGTCACGCCTATAAATTCAAAGGCGATGCCCAAAATGCTATGCAGCAGTTCGCCATGGGCATGAGGCTTGCGCCATCTGTAGCGAACATATCCCAGGTTATACGTTTGGCGTCATCCCTGAATGACGCCGAGGCTGTGCGAGAGGCCGTCAGCATAGCCCAAGCAAGCGAGCATTGGGCAAAGGTTCATCACAAGGTCAAGGCGATGGCGCGGATCGCCTGATACTGACCTTATATTGTCCTCTGCTTCATCTATCACGCCGCCACCTGAACCCCGACGATGGCGGCGCGCGCTTCGGCCAGGGTCAGCGATCGGCAGATGAGCCGTTCCGTCCCGGCCGTCACCGCCACGTCCGCTCCGACCTGTTGCAGCTGCACCGGCGCGATGGGGGACCAGTCCGAGAGATCGAGGACGCCGCCGCGCAATCCGCTGATGATCTGGGGCAGGCCCGTGCGCCCGGCGATCACGGTATCGACGCCGTCGCCGAGGTCGATCACATGCGAGCCGCCCCGGATGTGCACGGTGTCATTGCCCGCGCCGACATTCACAAGGTCCGACCCTGCGGTCAGATACACCACGTCGTTGCCGGTGCCCGACAGGCTGATCACGTCATTTCCCGCCCCGGCATGGACCTCCCACGCCCCGCCCGATCCGATCAGGGTGTCGTTGCCGCCCCCCATGTCAAAATACCCGCCGCCCCGGCCGAAGACGTAATCGTCGCCCGATCCGGCATGGGTCACGATGCGGCGGTTGGCCCCCATGACGCGGTTGTTGCCCTCGCCGGTATGCACCGTCGCCTCCGCGCCTTGGCTGACCTGCTGGATGCTGAACAGGTTGTCGCCATCATTGCCGTGGATCTCGACGTTGGAGATGGTGTTGATGTTGCGGAACGCGCCCACGCCCTCGGGCAGGTGATAGACCTTGTCCTGATCCCCCGTCCGATTCAGCCCATACATCGTCTTGTAGTTCGGGCTTTCCGCGCGGGCATCCAGATCGCCCAGGACGATGAAGCTGGAGGTGAGCGACCGATCCACCTTCGGCGCATAGCCGACAAGGCTGGCGATGGGCGTCCCCGGCCGCAACGTGGCCCCTTCCTCGTGGATCTGCATGCCCCAGTCGATCGCCATGGCGTGAAGCTTCTCGCGCAGGGCGTCGAACTCCGCACCGCCCTGCAGGGCCAGGTTGTTGGCCGACCACGGGTCCGCGGCCACGTCGAAGAACTCGTAGCTGCCGTCCTGATAGGCCGAGATGCGCTTGCTGCCGACCGAGGCGCTGACCGAGCCATACCAGAAGGACGGGATCAGCCGGTCGACCGGGACGTTCCGCCGCTCGAGATAGGGGCGCAGGGAGATGCCCCGCCGCCCTTCGCGCCACGGCACGCCTGCGTAATCGCAGATGGTCGCGCCGATATCGATCAAGGAGATGGGATCGTCGCAGTCCTGGGTCTGCGTCTGCCCCGGAAGCGAGATCATGAAGGCCGCGTTGCAGGCCTCCTCCCACAGGGTGAACTTGTGGAACCGGCCCTTGTCGCCCAGATGGTAGCCGTGATCCCCCCAGAAGACGATCATGGTGCTGGCGTTGTGGGGGCTGGCCTCCAACGCGTCCAGGACGCGGTCGATCTGATCGGACAGCCACAAGACGCCGACGATGTAGTTGCGGACGCTGTTCTTCCAGCCGGTCACCTGCGCCGCCGTCCAGTCCGAGGGCTTCGGCCCCCAGGCATTGAACCCTTCGTTCAGCAGGCCGCTGTTGGCCGTGCCCATCTCGTTCGTGGTGAAGGGCAGCAGATCCCACGACAGCGGCCAGTCGGCGGGCTGGATGATGCTGTCCAGAGGCACGAGGTCATAAAGGCGCTGGGGCCAGTCCCATGGCTCATGCGGGGCCTTGAACCCAGCTTCCAGATAAAGGTTGCCGGTGCCGTCATAGCCGTTGATGCGGTCGATCACTGCCTGGGCGACCTGATAGTCGTAGAGCCCCGGCTCGTCGGCCGCCGCCCATCCGCGCCCGCCGCCTTCGACGCCCGCATAGGTCTGCACCGGCTGCTTGCCGGGGGCGGTCATAGTGAAGCTGGGCGGTGGGTTGTGGTAGAGCTTCTGGTAATACTCGGACGGCAGGGCGGTGTAGGCCCACCCGCCGACGACGTGCAGGATCTTGCCATAGCTGTTGAGCGTCCAGCCCGCGCGGCGCAGATCGTAGGTCCAAAGGTGTTCGGGCCGCAAGACTTCCTCGATCGAGGGGGCGTTGCTGAAGATGCCCGTGTCGGCGGGCGACATGCCGCTGTAGACGGCGGCGCGGGACGGCATGCAGACGGCGATCACCGCCGAGGCGCGCCGGAAATGCGTTGACCGCGCCCGCAGGCGCTTCAGGCCGCGCAGCTCCGGCTCGATCCCGAAGGGGGCCACGCCGTATTTGTCCTTCGTCAGGTAATCGGCCCAGGCGAAGAGGTCGTCGGTGGCGATGTTCAGAATGATCGGCATGTCACACCCATGTGCTGCGGTAGCTGTTCCATTTGGCCCAGAGGCCGTTCATCGCGCGCACGTCGCCCTGCAGGATCATCAGATCCATGAGCGTGCCGCCGAACGCCTTGCCCGCGCGGGACCGCCCCAGATCGATCTGCACGGTCGCATCCGTGGGTTCGATCAGCTGGCCCATCTGCGTCGGCGCGGTGGTGGTGGTGGCGGTGACGAAGGCCCCGCCGTTGATCGCCTGGCTGACTTCCTTGCGGCCATAGTCGATGACGGTTGCCTTCGCCTGCACGGTGCCCAGGACATCAGTATTGGCGTAAGGGGTGATCGAACTGTTCGATCCGTTCACTTCGACCACGCTGCGCCGTCCAACCCCGACGATGCCGCTCAGAAGGTTCAGCTGCCCCGGCGTCGGGCTGTTCATGCCCCAGGAATAGGGCAGAGCGGCGGTCTGGCGGGCCACCTCCAGCACGGACCACACGCCGCGCGGGGTGGGGATGATCGCACACAGCTTCGCCGTCGCCTGCGTATTGTCGAAGACCGGCACCTCGCCCTGCCGTTCGGCCTGCCAGAGGATGGCATCGCCCGACCCGGCGATCTGGACCAGAGGCACCGATCCCAGCCGGGGCGGAATGCGCACAAGGCCGCCCTGAACCTGCGCCTCACGCCGGACCAAGGTCCACATGTGCAGGACCGGCAGCGCGCCGAACTCGTCGGTCAGCGGGGCAAGGGATGCGGGCAGCAGGTTCGCCGCCGGGACGGCATAGGGAAGTGGGAAGGACATGCGTGTCTCCTTTATGCGGCGGTGAAGCGGACGCGCGCGGACAGCGCGTGGCGGCGCAGCGTGATGGCGGGGTCATAGCGCGAGACCTGTCCCCAGCCGTCGCGCAGCTTGCCCCGGTTGGCGGCATATCCGTCGCCGCGATCCCCCGAGGCGCCCCAGGCATAACGGACCTCGATCTCGGCCGAGGCGGGCAGATCGGTTGCCAGGGTGAGGTTGACGAAGGTGCCCGAACTGACCGCCGCCGAGGTGATCGCGGCCGGGGTGCCGTTCACCAGAACCGTGAACCCGTGTTCGCCCGCATCCAGAACGAGGCCCGAGAGCGCGTTGAAGCGCGCCCGAAGGGTGCGGGCATCCGACTTCGTCGCCTCTTCCAGAAGCGGGCAGAACCATCTGTTGCCCGCGTGGATCTCGGCCACCGCCAGCGCCTCCATCTCGCCGATCAGGCGAAGCGCGCCGGTCGTGTGCGTGGCGGGCATGCCATCGGCCAGCGCGAAGGGATACTTCGGCGTGGCGACCACGAAGTTCAGCGCGAAGTGGGTCCAGTCCAGCCGCGCCTCGGCCAGGATCACCTCGGATCCCCCGGAGGTGCGGGTGCCCGCCGACTGGCTGACGACGAGGAGTGGCAGCGCCCCCTGATCGGTCGCCTCGGCCACCTCCATGCGCAGCCCGTTCCCGACCGCCGCGTAATGCGCGTCGGCCGTCCGTTCGAGCGTGTTCGGCGAGCCTTCCAGCAGCGACAGCAGGATTCGATCGACGAAGAGCGTCTTGCCGAAGGCGGCGGACGTCGCCGTCAGGTCGGCCAGCTTGGCCGTGAACGCCTGCCGGGGTGGCGCGTCGGGCAGGGCTTCGGCTTCGGTGATCGAGGCCTGGGGGACCGAGGCCGCAAGCAGAGTCCGGCGCTTGCGGCCCTTGTCCATGGCAAGGTCGAGATCCATGACGGCCGCCGCGTCCGCCGCGATCAGGGCGGGCGCGAGCCCGCCCGTCTCGGACAGCACATGGTAGCGATGGCGCTGCACAAGAGGTCGCTCGATCCCCAGACCCCCGCCGCCGAAGGCCAGAACGCCGATCGCGAGGCTGGGCGTGTCCGCGAGGATGCGGTCGCCGCGCTTCTCGAAGGCGATGGTGCGGCCCATCCAGTCGTCCGACAGGAACCCCAGAACACCCTCCGCCTTCTGCCAGATGTTGAAGGCGTTCATCGGAATGTCGCCGGTGTCGGTGGGCAGGAAGTCGACCCCGCCCGATCCGCCGGGCCCGTCCTGCAGCCCGACAACGTCCTCGGCCAGAAAGCGGCCGCGCGTGGTGCCATCGGGTGTGACCATCAGCACCGGCCCGTTGGTGGCCCGCACCAGCGTCAGGCCGTCCCCCGGCCAAACCGTTCCGCGCAGGGCGGCGATCTGCTGTTCCGTCATCGCAACGCGCGCCCCCTGAGCGGTCTGGGTGTCCGTCACCACCTTCAGGTCCGCGGCGTTCACGTCGCTCACCAGGATCCAGCGGCCCGCCACCTTGACGGCCTCATAGATGCGCAGGCGCTTGAGGCCCCCCGCCGGAAGGACCGCGTTGTCCGAGCTGAAGATCGGGACCGCCCCCATGCCGTCGATGTTCAGGGTGGGGCGTTCGGCGGTGTTCGTGGCCGGTTGCGTCCAGGTGACCCGGCGGACATTGGCCGCGCTGAGTCCGATCGCGACCAAGGAGGAAGCGAGCGAGGCGGTGATCGCGTCCCCCGTGCCCCCCACCGATTCCAACGTGACCGTGCCACCCTGCGCATCGCCGATGATGCGATCCGCCCGCATCGCCGCCAGTTCGAACGACGTGGCATCCCCAAGCACAATTCGCATGGTGGACCCGCTGCGCCGCGCTTTGAGTGGGCGACCGGGTTTGAGAGAAGCGACCGCGACCGGATTGCCGTTGATATCGCGCAGGTTGAACGTGGATCCGCCCACCGTGAGCGTGGGCGACGTGGTCGCATTCGGCGCGTTCAGGTTGAGCACCACCTCGGCGGTATCGGAGATGGTCGTGATCCCGGCGGTGAGGAAGGACGGCCAGATGTCCGCCGTGATGGCGTCCGGGGTGCCGCCGATGTTGATGAGCGGGATCGTGACGCCGTCACGAGCAACGGCGCGAAGCTGGTTGTCCCCAGTCACGCGCGCCGCCTCCGCGTTGGTCAAGGCAGCACCAAGCCCCTCGATCGTCGCCATGGGCTGCTGCCCCGTATGGGTCGAGCGATCGCGGTACGCATTGTCGGCCACGCGCGCCCACCAGCGGGGCTGGGGATTGCCATCCTTGACCAGGTCGGACATTTCCAGACCGTTCGACGGCGGCCCGACCGGACGCCAGTCCCGCGATGTCCCCGACGCGTTGTGCACCGTCTGCACAAGGTTCGCCCAAGCCGGGACGTTCAGCCCGGACGGCGTCTCCGATCCGGAGATCCCCCAGACGCGGCCGTCCCGCTGCTCGGCCTGCAGGCGGGCGAACTCGGCCGCCAGATCCGCTTCGTTGAAGATGCAGCGCAACCACCGGCCCGAGGCGTCCTTGACGATCTCGGCCGTCTCCGCCCCGCCGGACGGCGGATCGGTCGGGATCCAGACCGACACCACCCCCGAACCGGGGAGGCAGAGGACACTCTTGGCCGTGGCGGGGATGTTCCGGCCCGAGGGGTTGGCGGTGTATTGCGTGTAGGTGAAGCCCTCGGACAAGCGGTTCTCCAGCCCGCTGATGGTTGCGATGTCCTGGGTGCCGGTGTGTTGCGCCCGGTCCCGGATCACCTGCGTGGGCAGGTCGCCGATGCGCTGCCAGGTCGCGCTGCCGGAGGCGGATTCCTTGCGGTAGAGGCCCCGGCGGCTGGCGGTCGCGTCATCCCAGACGAAGGCAAGCGCGCCGCGCGGCCAGGTCGCCATGGCGTTCAGGTCCGACAGTGTCGCCACGCTCGGCCCCATCTGCGCCAGAAGCTGTGCGGCGAACTGCGCGAAGGCGATGCGCGCGGTCGACCCGCCGCGATTGCCGATCAGGTCGTCGATCAGGGCGACCGGGTCGAGCGTGCTGGTGTCTTGTCCGGCCATGAACGGTCCTCAGATGATGGTGATGGAGAAGGGGCCGAGCACCGGGCCGGGGACGCCGTCCCCGTTCTGCGGCTCGAGCCAGATGTGGTGGGTGCCCTGATCGAGGCAGGCGGGGGTTTCCCGGAAGACGACCACGTCGTCCACCGTGCCCTCGAACTCGGGGGAGGGGGCAAGGGCGAAGCGGTCGTTGCCGCTGACGGCCTGAATGCGATCGAGATGAAGGCCCGAGGCGGTTCGGGTCGTGCCGGGGCGGCGCGATCCGCCCTCCAGCCGGGGGGTGAGCGTCCCGGCCGCGACCGTCACCTGCAGGCCGATCCGGAACCACCGCCCCGCCTCCGGCGCAATGGACTGGGACAGGGTGCCCGCCGTGCCGTCGCCGCCATGGGTGGCGACCCCATTCGCGATGGACCAGCCTTCGCCGATGTCCCACGCGGCGGGGGATGCCATGTCGCCGCCCCGGATCAGATTGGGGCGGTTGCCGTCGCCGAGGGTGGTGGCATAGGTCTTTCGCGGCGTGACGGCGATCGGCGCACCAGCTCTGTCCTGCGCGCGATCGAGGCCGGAGGTCTGCGAACGGTAAATCTGCACCTGCGTCGTGTCGGCATCCGCGCCGGTGGAGAACCGGATCGTCGCCCCGCCGGGCAGGGCGGTCAGGCTGACGCTGTCGGCGTCCAGCGCCTCGGGCATCGGGGCGTCGTTCGCGCCGACGACGAAGGTCAGCGTGGCGGTGGCGGCGCTGGCCCGGCCGGAGGAGGTGCGCGCCGTGGCCCGCATCTCCACCGGGTCGCCCGTGGTGTAGCCGTCGATCGTGCCGCCGCCATTGGCAACGGGGATCGTGAAGACCGTCCAGGCGCTGGTGCCCTTGCGGCGATGCTCGATGCGGTAGGTGGCGATGGGGATCGGGGATGCGCCGGGGGCGATCAGGAATGCGATCAGCCCCGCCGTCTCGGTGCCTTCAACGCCCGTTGAAACGCCCGTAAAGCGCGGGGTGGCGGGGGCAATGTCGGCCAGGTCCAATTCCTGTCCCACGCGGGAGGACCAGGCCGGGATCGCCACGCTGTCGGTCAGCTGGTCGATGATCGGGGCGGCGTCGACCATGCGGATCAGGCTGGCCATGTCCTGCGCCGCCTCGATGCCGGTGACGCGCATCTGGAACGTCTCCTTGGCGCGGCGTCCGATCATGACCAGATCGCCCGCCTCGGGCATGGTGGCGGGGTCATCGGCGGTCAGGGTTCGGGTCCAGCCGGGGGGGGCCGACACCGGCAGAACGACCGACTGGCCGACGACGTCCGTCGCGTTGGCGAACTGCCGGAAGCGCAAGCCGTAAGCTTCGCCTGCGACGATCTCCACCTCCTCGTCTAACTCGATCAGGGTGCCTTCCGTCGCCCGCACCCGCGCCGCGACCTGCGTCCCGTCCAGCACGTCCTGCGACAGGCTGACGAGATCGCCCCGCGTGGCCACCCGCGCCGGGCCGTCCTGCGTCGCCTGATAGGTGTCGGGGCGGTGGATGATCTCCAGCGCCCGCCGGTAGCCCTCGCGCCAGACCTCGGTCGCGTCGGTCTTGCCGGGCATCGGCATCTCTTCGGTCAGGACGATCTCGCCCGTGTGGCCCGGCCAGCGCACCAGCCGCTCGGCGGGGCGATAGTCGTTGGCGGCGTCGAAGAACTTGATGCGCAGCGCGTGGGGCGGGGTGACATAGGCCCGCCTTGCGCTGAAGGCCCAGGAGTTGCGGGGGCTGATATGATCGACGATCAGATCCTGCGGCCGGTCGATCACCACGCCCCAGCGGATGCCGTCATGGCGCGGCGTGGCCCGTCCGGCGGCGGCGATCTCGGTCAGCACCTCGCGCAGGGTGGATCCGGTCTCGGACAGTTCGCGATCATAATGCAGGCCCTTGGCCCGGCAGAAGTCGTGCCAGTCCTGCAGGAGCGCCAGATCGATGGCGGCATCGGAGACCGGTTGCCAGTTGGCGGCACTCTGCAGGACGTGGCGGAACAGGGCGGCGGGGTTGCGGGTGGGGCGCTTGATCCACGACCGGGACGCTGCATCCCAATCGAGGCAAACGCGCTCGGCCAGCATGTTGATGTTGTCGAGGCTGCCGTTGATCTGGTGGGTCGCCTTGATGCGCAAGGCGATCAGCGCCAGCGGCTCGCGGAAGTTCAGCGGATATTCCGGGCGGAGGGTCTGAAGCCCGGCCCAGACCGTGCGCTTCTGGATGGCCGTGTCGGTCTCTTCCGGCGACAGGCGGATCAGGCGGATCTGCCAGCGGCCGCGGAAAGGGGAGCGTATGATCTGAGAAGCCGACGAAGGTCATCATCTTCGACGATGGAAAATCCTGCGGGGTCATGCGAAACATGTTCACGATATGGAATGGAGCAAACATGAGCGGACGAGGTATCGAGCGCATCCTGAATCTGATCGAATGGTTCGCCGCAACACCGGGCGCGAGCTCTCTTTCGCAAGTGGCAACCGCTTTGGAAATGCCGAAATCAAGCGCCTTGCAGATGCTGCGCACGCTTGCCGAACGTGGCTACGTGGAACGCGACGCCACGGGGCATTACACCTTGATCCGCCTGCCGGGGGAAATTTCGGCAGACGGGGATACGCATGGCGCACTTCTGACCCTGGCCGCCCCATATATCGCCCAAGCCGTGGCGGATGTGGGGGAGACCGGCTTTCTGGCGGTTCTTGAGGGGAGGGACATTCGATATCTGAACAAGATCCTGCCCGCGCGGGAGATCCGTTACGATCGCGACATGTCGATGACCCGTCCCGCCCACAAGGTGGCGAGTGGCATCGTGATCTTGGCGCACTCTCCGGCAGACAGGGTCGCGGAATTTGAAAAAAGCCTCGCCGCGACCGAGGCGAAAGACCTTCGCGCGGCGATGGAGGTGACACGCCGCGACGGTTTCTTCATGAATGCCCACGGCGTGGTGGAGGGGGCGGCCGGGGTGGCCGCCGCCATCTTCGATGCGCAGGATCGGGTCATTGGTGCGATCAACATCTCCGGACCTCAGGGTCGCATGGCCGAGGCGGCAGACAGGGTCGGTGCGGCGGCTCTGGCCACGGCACGCGCCGTGACCGCGGAGATACGACGAAGGGCGGTACGGTCGATCTAAGTTTCGGTTTCTTCGCGATAGTGCAAGGCCCCCGCTTCGGGGGCCTTTTTGAAATTGCGGGCAAAGGGCATTGACCCGCGGCCCGTTGTCTTTCATTATAAGAAATGCATTCAATATGGTGAACGCCATATGAATGCGTTTTGATCGGGTGGCGACGCCGCGGTCGCATGGCCGGGCCAAGTCCGTGGAGGTGGACGCGGCAGGGTTCTGAGGGAAAGACGAGTTCTGGGAGGAACGCATGAAACTGCAACTTCGCTATCTTATCACGGCTGCCGTGATCCTGCCGGGGGCGGCTCTGGCGCAAGACCTGCCCGATTACTATCCCGACGATTATTCCACGATCGTCGAGGGGTCGCGTGGGGAATCCGGGCTGACCATCTATTCCAACATGGCCGACAACAACTGGCAGCCGATTCTGGAGGGCTTCAAGGCCGAGTTCCCCTGGATCAATGTAGAGACGATCGACCTCGGCTCCGGCACCGTCCATTCCCGCTGGGAGGCGGAAAAGGGATCGAGCAGCCGCACCGCCGACATCCTCGTCTCCGGGGCCAACGACCGTTGGGCCAGCTATGGCAAAGACGGGTTGATGGAGGCGTATGACAGCCCCGAATTCGCCCACCTTCCCGACTTCGCCAAGCCCTATCCCGGTGTGGCCGTCATGTCGTCCGATCCGCTTGTCATCACCTACAACGCGGCCTTGCTGTCCGAAGATCAGCGCCCCACGGGCTTTGCCTCCCTCGTGACGGCGGCCGAGGCTGACGAGGGCACGTTCGACGGGCGCATCACCACCTATGACGCGGCCCGCAACTCGTTCGGTCTGGCGGCGTGGTGGAACTACATGGACGTCAAGGGCGAGGATGGGTGGAACAATTTGCGCGCCATCGGCCCGATGATCCGGGGCGAAACCTCGGGCGGGCCGATGAACGAAAAGATTGCGACGGGTGAATACGTCATGGGCATCGCCGTGTCCGGTATCACCATCTTCCCGCGGCTGGAGCAGCCGGGCGGCGAGATCCTGGGCTTTGCCTTCCCCGATGACGGCACGATCATGATGCTGCGCGGCATGGGCATCCCGAAAGGCGCGGCCAACATGAATTCGGCCAAGCTGTTCATGGATTACGCCCTGTCCACCGAAGGGCAGACGCTGATCGGCAAGGGTGGCCTTGTGCCTTACCGCGACGACGTGCCGGAGGATGAGGTCCGCTATACCTATCAGGGGATTGCCGACCTGATCGGCGAAGACAACCTGATCGTGGCGGGCTTTGACGAACGCCTGATCACCGAGGCCGGCCCCTTCGTCGAAAAATGGAACGCGGCGCTGGCCGGTAACTGAGCATTGCGGGTGGCCGCGCGCCACCCGTCCTGTCCATAGGATTGATTGATGACGGAACGTCCCGCCACCGGCGCCACCCGCGCGCCGATCGACCGGTCACGCCTGATCTTCTGGGGGGTCGCGGCCCTGACCACGGTTCTGGTCGCCGGTCCCATCCTGCCGATCGTGATACAGGCGTTTCTTGACAAACCGCTTTATGACACGACATCGGACTTCACTCTGGGCAACTTTGCGCGCCTTGCGTCGGAACCCGGAATGGCCCGCGTGTTCTTCAACACCCTGTATTTCGGCGTGCTGACCATGGTGCTGGCGCAGGTGTTCGGCGCCGTCATGGCCGTTCTGGTCGGGCGCACGAACCTGCCCGGTCGGCGCTGGATGGGCGAGATCTTCATCTGGCCGCTGTTCGTGTCCAATCTGGTGATCGCGTTCGGTTGGTTCACGATGTACGGCCCGTCGGGCTTCGTGACGCTGGCGGCGAAAAGTTATCTCGGCGGGGCGCCCTGGAACCTTTACACCGTGACGGGCATGGGGGTCGTCGCCGGGCTGAGCCAGGCGCCGCTCACCTATCTCATGTGTCTTGCCGCCGTGACCAAGGCCGACCCGCAGCTTGAGGATGCGGCCCGTTCTGCCGGCGCGGGGCCGTTCCGCGCGCTGTGGTCGGTGACCATTCCCATGATCCGTCCGGCCGTCATCTATTCCGCCGTGCTCAACTTCGTCGTCGGGATCGAGATGCTGGCCATCCCGCTTCTGTTCGGGGGGCCGTCGGGCATCCAGACCGTCACGACATTCCTGTATGACAAGGGCATCAACGCCGCCGTGCGGCCTGAATACGGCATCGTCGGCGCGGCGGCGATCCTGCTGTTGATCCTGGTCGCGGCACTCGTCTGGCTACAAGGGTATCTGATGCAGGGGGCAGGGCGGTTCGTGACCGTGCGCGGCAAGGCAAGCCGTCCGTCGATCCTCGATCTGGGCGTGTGGCGCTGGCCGGCCTTTCTGTTCGTCTTCGGCTTCATCTTCTTCACCATTCTTGCCGTGTTCGGGGGCATCTTCGCCCGGTCTGCCGTCAGCTTCCTGACCCCGTTGATCCCGTTCTGGAAGGTGCTGACGACGGCGAACTTCGATCTGGTGTTCAGTTCGTCCACCTATATGCGCTCGATCGTAAACTCGGTTCTGGTGGCCACGATCGGCGCCGCGCTGGGCACGTTCTTCATCTGCGTCATCGCCCTTGTGGCCCGGCGGTCCGAGTTCCGCTTTCGCCGCCCGCTGGAATATGTGGCGCTGTTTCCGCGCTCGCTTCCCGGGATCATCGCCGGGTTGGGCTTCTTCTATGCCGTGATCTGGCTGCCGGGGGCGGACCTGATCCGGGGGACCATCGTCGTTCTGATCATCGCCTTCATGGTGCGCTACATTCCCGTGGGGTTCGGCGCCATCGCCCCGGCGCTGGCCCAGATCGGCGAGGAGCTGGACCGCGGCGCGCGCATTTCCGGCGCGGATTGGTGGACCACCGTCACGCGGATCATCATGCCGATCCTGAAGCCTGCTCTGTTCAGCTGCTATGCGCTTCTGTTCATCCACTTCTTCAAGGAATATGTGACCGCCGCCTTCCTGTATCAGCCGGGGTCCGAGATTATCGGCACCACCATGCTGCAACTTGTGGCCCAAGGGGATAACGGCCCCGTCTCCGCCCTTGCCACAATCCAAGTCATCATCACGGCGCTGTTCGTCATCCTTGCGCGCCGACTGCTGGGAGCCAAGATCTATGGCTGATCTCGTCCTTGAAAATCTGACCATCAAGTATGGCGCTGTCACGGCGGTGGAAGATTTGAACATCCACGTCGCCTCGGGCGAGTTCCTGACGCTGCTGGGCCCCTCGGGCTGCGGCAAGTCCACCTCGCTTTTCGCGGTGGCCGGTCTGAACCACGCCACGTCGGGCACCATCCGCGTGGGCGACAAGGTGCTGTTCGACGGCAATCCTAAGAACACGGTGCCGCCCGAACGGCGCAACATCGGTCTTGTGTTCCAAAGCTATGCCCTGTGGCCGCACAAGTCGGTGGCCGACAACCTCGCCTTTCCGTTGATCCTTCGAAAGATGGGAAAATCCGAACGCGACGCGCGCATCAAGGAAGCGTTGGGCCTGGTAGAGATGCTGCCCTATGCCGACCGTTTCCCGTTCGAACTGTCGGGCGGGCAGCAGCAGCGCGTGGCGCTGGCCCGCGCGCTGGTCTATCGCCCGCCGCTTTTGCTGCTGGACGAACCGTTGTCGAACCTGGACGCGAAACTGCGCGAACGCGCCCGCGTCTGGCTGCGCGAATTGCAGGAACGTCTGAACGTCACCACCATCTATGTGACCCACGATCAGGCCGAGGCGTTGGCCGTGTCGGACCGGATCGCCGTGATGAGCATGGGACGTATGCGCCAGCTCGGCTCCCCCCGCGACATCTATGAACGGCCCGCCGACAGTTTCGTGGCCGATTTCATCGGGTCGTCCAACTTCCTTGATGCCACGATGATCGAGGCGGGGGCGGACCGCGCGCGCGTTCGGCTTGCCGACGGGACCGAGATCACCACCGCGCCGGGGCGGGCGGGTCAGGACGGATCGCTTGTCGTCGCCATTCGCCCCGAACGCATCGAGGTCGTGTCGGACATGGGCGCGAACTGCCTGCGCGCCCGCGTGGAACAGAAGGTCTATCTCGGGTCGGTCTGGCAATATGTCGTCCGCTCCGGCGCGCTGGAATTCCGCATCCAGACCACATGGGAAATCAACGACCCCACCGTCATCGTCCACATTCCCGCCGACCATTGCACCGTGTTCGCCGAGAAGTTCGGGGGAAGCTGAGATGATCCGTTTCGACGAAACGCAACGCGGCCCCCTGCATGGGGTGCGCGTGATCGACCTGTCGCGCCTTGTCGCGGGCAACATGCTGTCCTTGCAACTGGCCGATTTCGGCGCCGACGTGATCAAGGTCGAACCCCCGCAGGGCGATCCGCTGCGCGACTGGCGCGATGGCGGGCAGTCGCTGCACTGGAAGACCTATGGCCGCAACAAACGCTCCATCGCGCTGAACTTGCGCGAGGCGTCGGCCATGGCGGTGCTGCGCCGGCTGCTTGAAACCGCCGACATCTTCATCGAGAACTTCCGCCCCGGCACGCTGGAGGAGATGGGCCTTGGCCCCGACATTCTGGCCACGATCAATCCGCGGCTGATCACGGTGCGCATCTCGGGATTTGGCCAGACCGGCCCCTACGCGAGACTGCCCGGCTTTGGCACCTTGGTCGAGGCGATGAGCGGGTTTGCCGCGCGGACCGGGTTCCCCGACCGGGAACCGGTTCTGCCGCCTTTGGCGCTGGCCGACATGATCGCGGGGTTCACCGGGGCCAATGCCGCGATGATGGCCCTGTTCGCCCGCGAACGTGGCGATGCGTCGGGGCAGGTGATCGACCTGTCGCTGCTGGAACCGATCTTCGCCGTCCTCGGCCCGGAGGCCGCGATCTACAAGACCACGGGGCGGGTCAAGGAACGGTCGGGTTCGGCGTCGAACACCGTGTCGCCCCGCAACGTCTATCGCTGCAGCGACGGCAAGTTCGCGGCGCTTTCGGGATCGACCCAGACCGTCGCCATGCGCATCTTCGACGTCATCGGCCGCCCCGACATGAAGGACGATCCGCGTTTCGCCACCAACATGGCCCGCGTCGCCCATCGCGACATCGTGGACACGGCGGTGGCGCAGTGGTTTCTGGCCCGTCCGCGCGACGAGGCGCTGGCCGGAATGCGCGCGGCAGGGGCCACGGTCGGCCCCGTCTATGACATTGCCGATATTGCAGAGGATCCCCACTTCGCCGAACGCGAAATCATTGTGGATGTGGAGGATGCCGACAACGGCCACCTGCCGCAGCACAACATCTTTCCGCGCCTGTCGCACACCGCCGGGGGATTTCGCCGTCCCGCGCCGGACATCGGAGAGCATACCGACCAGATCCTGGCCGAACTGGGGATGACCCCATGATCCGCTCGCTCCTGTATGTGCCGGGCAACACGCCGCGTTTTCTGGAAAAGGCCGGGCAGCGTGGCGCCGATGCCGTCATCATCGACCTTGAGGATGCCGTCCCGGAGGCGGGCAAGACGGCGGCGCGCGAGGCGCTGGCAGGCAGCGTGCCGATGGTCGGCGGGCGCGTCTTCGTGCGCGTCAACATGACGGAGCGGCTGTTCGAGGATGCGGCGGCGGCCGTTCGGGCGGGGGCGGAGGCGCTCTATCTGCCCAAGGTGCGCGGGGTGGACGTCCTGCACGATCTGGACGCCCACCTGACCCCGCTGGAAGGCGGGCGCCCTTCCATCGCCTTCGTGCCGCTGATCGAGGATGCCGAAGGCCTGTTCGAGGCGCGGAGCATCGCCAAGGGCCCCCGTGTCCTTGGCCTGTCCGCGGGCGGCGAGGATCTCGCGACATCGATGGGCGCACGCCCGACCGCCGAGGTGCTGCGGATGCCCAAGCTGATGATCCATTACGCGGCCAAGGCGGCGGGTGTCCTGTCCTTCGGCATGTTCCGCAGCACCGTGGATTACACCGATCCCGTGGCGATCCGCGACGCCGCGCGCGAGGCGCGGGATTTCGGCTTTGACGGGGCCAGCTGCATCCATCCGGCGGTGGTGCCCATTCTGAACGAGGGGTTCGCGCCCACCCCGGAGGAGGTCGCTTGGGCCCGCCGGGTGGTTGCGGCGAATGCAGCGCAGGCGGCGGCGGGGCGCGGGGCCTTCACGCTGGACGGAAAATTCATCGACGCGCCGATCGTGACGCGGGCGGAACGCCTGCTGTCCGTCACGGGCCGTCCATCGGATGTATGAGACGCGGGTATCGCGGAAAGGTTTCCCATCATGACCACCATCGGATTTCTGGGCTTTGGCGAGGCGTCGTTCAACATCGCTGACGGGTTGAGGGAGGAGGGCTTTGCCGGTGTGCACGCCTATGACGCCGCATGGCAGACCCCGCCCGCGCAGGCGATGATCGCCGAACGGGCGGCCCAGGCGCAGGTTGCGCTTCACCCATCGGCCGAGGCGTTGATCCGCGCGGTCGACATCGTCATCTGTTCCATCAGCGCCAGCGCCGCCGTGCCGGTGGCGCGGCAGGTGGCACCGCTTTTGCGGGTGGGACAGATCTATGTCGACCTCAATTCGGCCGGGCCGGACACCAAGCGCGCGGTGGAGGCCCTGATGCCGGAGGGTATTCCCTTCGTCGATGTGGCCATAATGGGCACGGTGCCCGGATTGCGCCACAAGGTGCCGATGCTGGCCTCCGGTCCGGGGGCGGCCGCCTTCGCCGCCTTCGGCAACGCCCATGGGATGGGGATCACCGCCCTGGACGGGCCGACCGGAATGGCGTCGGCCTCCAAAATGTTCCGGTCGATCTTCATGAAGGGCTACGTCATGCTGCTGTTGGAGACGGTGATCGCGGGACGCGCCTTCGGGATTGAGGAGGATGTTCTGGCCTCCATCGGCCAATCGATCCGCACGGACGACTTCCGCAAGACCGCCAGCGACCTGATGTGCCGGGCCGTCATCCATGCCGAACGGCGCGAGCATGAGATGGATGAGGTGGTGGCCACGCTCAACTCCCTCGGTCTTGATGCGACGATGTCGGTCGCCGGCAGGGACAAGCTGGCCTGGTGCAAGGATCGGGGTCTGCGCGATCATTTCGGCGGCAAACCCCCGGCCGATTTTCAGGATATTCTTGCCGCTCTTTCTGCATAAGGACATGGTCATGCCCAATCCCGGCTTTCGCATCTTCACCCGCCTGAACCGCCCGGACCCCGCCTTGGTCGATGGGTTTCGCGGTCTGCCCGTGGCCAATATCGGCGATACGATGAACCGCGCCTCGCTTCTGGATGCCCGCCTGCGGCGGATCAGCCGCGTGGATATGGCCGGTCCGGCCTTCACGGTCAAATCGCGGGCGGGCGACAACCTGATGCTGCATAAGGCACTGGACATGGCCGCGCCGGGTGACGTCATCGTGTTCGACGGGCACGGGGATCTGACGACCGCCATAACCGGGGAGTTGATGATGCAGACCGCGATCGAAAGGCGGCTGGGCGGGATTGTCATCGATGGGGCGATCCGCGATCTGGCAACCTTGCGCGACCTGCCGCTGTCGATCTATGCCGCCGGGGTAACCCCCGCAGGCCCCTACAAGGACGGACCGGGAGAGATCAACGTTCCTGTCACCGTGGGGGGCGTGGTCATTCATCCGGGCGACATCATCGTGGGGGATGAGGATGGCCTTGTGGCGATTCCGCCCGCCGACGCACGTGACATCCTGACGATGACCCGCGCAAAGCAGGCCGCCGAGCAGGACAAGATGGCGGCCATCAAGGCAGGCACCGCCGACACGTCATGGATCGACCGCGCCTTGGCGGACAAGGGGTGCGAGATACTGGACTGCGTCTGGTCCGACCGCTGACCGCGCGATCCGGGGCCCCGCGTCCGTCGCCCCTACGGCACATCACGCCTTATGCCGTGGACGCCCGAACTGGCGGCCAGCAGGTCGTGGAACTGATCGATGATCACGCCCCGGCTGCTCGGCACGCGGTCCACAAGCCCGATCTGGCGAAGGATCTGGGGCGCGCCGAACGGCAGGCGAACCAGCCCTTCGGCCCCCGGTTCGGTCAGCGCGACATCCGGGACGACGGACACGCCCATCCCCTCGGTCACGCAGGACATGATGGCGGAGATCGAATCCAGCTCTGCGATGACCTGCGGGGCGGCCCCCATGCGCGACAGTTCGGCGTCGATCAGGCTGGCCAGCGGAACCGGGGCGCAGAACCGCAAATAGGGGCGTCGGTTCAGGATATCCGCGACCGTGGACCCCGCCATCGCGGCGGGGGCGATCAGCCACAAGGGTTCGCGCAGAAAGGGCCGCCACCGGATTCCGGGGCGGATCGCCAGGTTTTCCGCCACGACCGCCGCATCGAGCCGCCCCGCCGACACATCCTCGATCAGCGCGGCGGAATTGGCGAGGCGCAGGTTGACCTTGAGTTGCGGGAAGGCCAGCCGCATCCGCGAGATGGCGCGCGGCAGCACCCGCAGCGCGCTGGTCCGCACCGAGCCGACGACCAGCGTTCCCTCAAGCCCGCTGCCGGACAGAACGGTGCGGGCCTCCTCCTCGCGGCGCAGCATGTCGCGCGCCATTTCGACCACCTGCGCGCCTTGGGCGGTCAGGGTAGGGGGGCGGGTGCCGCGTTGAAAGATCAGAACGTCCAGCTCGCTCTCCAGCGCCCGGATCTGCTGGCTGACCGCCGACGGCGTCACATGCACCGTGTCGGCCGCCCGGGCAAAGCTGTTGTGCTGGACGATGGCCAGAAGGGTGCGCAACTGTCGCGTGTCCATGTTCAGTTCTTCTTCATCTGTGCATTAATTATTGGCGTTTCCGTTAAGCTTCGTTTCGTCATACCACAGGAACCCAGGAGGGTGGACCGGATGTTGGAGGCATCGCGGTCCCATGATCTCAATCAAAAAGTCGGGCGGAACTTCGGGCTGCCTGCGGAGGATGATGACGTGACAACGATAATCGTGACCGGGCCGCGCCTTGATGCGACGGCGGTGGCGCTGGCCGAAGAGCGTGGGGCGACGCTGGTGTTCATGCCGCCTTATGCCGACGAGGCCAAGTTGATCCAGACGGTCCGGGATGCGGGGGCCACGGCGATCCTGTCGCGGATGGGCCGCGTGACCGCCGCCGTCATCGAGGCGGCGCCGGATCTGCGCGTCATCGCCAAGCATGGTGCCGGCGTGGACAATATCGACCTTGCGGCGGCGGCGGAGCGCGGCATTCCGGTGCTGAGCGTGCCGGGCGGCAATGCCGTCTCCGTGGCCGAACACACGATGGCGTCCGTCTTGGCCGTGACGAAGCAGCTTGGATCGCTGGATGCCGGGATGCGCGCCGGTCGGTGGGAAAAGCCCGGGTTTCTGGGCCGTGAGATCGCGGGCCTGCGGATGGGTCTGGTCGGCATCGGCGCCATCGCCCGCGCGACCGCCCGCATGGCGCAGGGGTTCGGCCTGCGCGTCTCGGCCTATGATCCCCACGCCCCGGACAGCGTGTTCGAACAGGCGGGTGTTGCGCGGGTCACCGACCTTGACGCTTTGCTGGCCGGATCGGACATCGTCAGCCTTCATTGCCCGCTGACCGCCGAGACGCGGAACCTGCTGGATGCGCGGCGTCTGGCGGTGTTGCCGCAGGGCGCGGTGGTGGTCAACACCGCCCGCGGGGGCCTGATCGACGAGGCGGCGCTTCTGGACGCGGTGCGTTCGGGGCATCTGAGCGGGGCCGCGCTGGACAGCTTCGCCGTGGAACCGCCCCCGGCCGATCACGCCTTCTTTGGCGAACCGCGCATCCTGCTGTCGCCCCATGTGGCGGGCGTCACCGCCGAGGCGGGCGCGCGTGTCGCCCGCGCGGCGGTGGAAGGTGCGCTCGACATCATTCAGGGGCGTCCCGTGCCGCCCGAACGCGTTGCGAACCGCCACTTGCTGGCGCAGAACGCCCCCGCGGCGGAAGGAGTTTGACATGACCATCGGTTTCCGCATCTTGCCCCGCCGTCCGGGCGTCAGCCCCGAAATGGTGACGCGTTTCGCCGCCCTTCCGGTCGCCAATGTCAGCGACAGCATGCATCGCATGACGGGCGGCGGCGCGGGTCTGCGCCCCTATCACGCCAGCGGCAGCCTTGCCGGCCCCGCCCTGACGGTGAAATCCCGGCCCGGCGACAACCTGATGCTGCACAAGGCCATCGACATGGCGCAGCCGGGGGACGTGATCGTCGTCGATGGTGGCGGGGATCTGACCAATTCGTTGATGGGCGAACTGATGCTGGCCCATGCCATGCGGCGCGGGGTGGCGGGGTTTGTCCTTTACGGCGCGATCCGCGATGCCGATGCGATCCGCGAGGCCAACCTGCCGCTTTGGGCCATGGGTGTCACGCATCGCGGTCCCTACAAGGACGGCCCGGGCGAAATCAACGTGCCCATCGCCTTTGACGGCATGGTGATCGAACCGGGCGATCTGATCCTGGGCGACGCGGACGGCGTCTTGTCGGTGCCGGTGGCGGATGCCGAGGGCGTGCTGGAGCGGACCGAGGCCAAGCAGGCCGCCGAGGTTGCACAGATGAAGCGGATCATGGACGGCACGAACGACCGCTCGTGGGTGGACGAGACGCTGCGCCGCCTTGGCTGCACGATGCCCGAGGGTCACTGAACGCCCTTGGCGCACGGATTTTTTGAGGAGGAGGAAACCACATGAACAAGATCAAGACAGTCGCCGTTCTGGGCTTGAGCGCGCTGCTGGCCCTGCCGGCCGCGGCGCAGGATTACCCGTCGGGCAACATCGACATGATCGTGCCCTATCCGCCCGGCGGTGGCACGGACATTCCGGCCCGCCTGATTTCGGAATGGCTGACGCGTGACCGGGGCTGGAACTTCGTCGTGCTGAACCAGCCCGGCGCGGCGGGAACCATCGGTCTGGACCAACTGGCCCGGTCGGATGCCGACGGCTATACCATCGGGATCGGTCAGACCGCGAACATGGCGATCAACCCGGCCATGAACGCGGAGGTGGAGTATGACCCGCTGACCGACTTCACCCCCATCATCCCCATCGTGACCCAACCCGTCGGCATCATCGTCCCGAACAACTCGCCGTTCGAGGATTTCGGTGACATCGTCGATGCGGCCCGCGCCGATCCGGGCGGATTGCTCTATGGAACGCCCGGTCAGGGCACGGGCGGCCATCTGGCCATCGAACGTCTGATGCAGCAGGGCGATCTGGACTTCGAACAGATCCCCTATTCGGGCATCGCGCAGGCCATTTCCGACGTCATGGGTGGCGTGGTCGATTTCTATGTCGGCAGCCTGCCCAGCGTGCTGCCCCATGCCAATTCCGGCAGCGTGCGCCTGCTGGCCGTCAGTTCGGCGGAACCGTTCCCGATCATCCCCGATGTGCCGACCATCGCCTCCTTCGGGTTCGAGGGGTATGAGGCGCAGGACTGGAAAGCCGTCGTCGGCCCCGCCGGAATGCCCGAGGAATCGGTCGAAGCTCTGAACAGCGCCATCAACGAGGCGCTGAAGGATCCCGCACTGGTCGCGAATTTCGAAAGCCAGGGCAGCGTCGTGATGGGCGGGTCGTCCGAAGACTTCAAGGCCTTCCTTGCCAGCGAGGTCGAGACGTGGTCCGAAGTCGTTGACGCCGCCGGGCTTACGGCACAACGCTGAAACCCCGGATGCGGGCCGCGATGCGGCCCGCATTTTCCAAGGGAGAGAATTCATGTCTGTCGATGACAAGGCCAATTTCGCGGCCGGGTTGCTTGTGGTTCTGGTGGGCGTGACCGTCGCCGCCTATGCCGCCAGCAGTTATGATCTGGGCACGCTGCGGCGGATGGGCCCGGGCATGTTCCCGATGGGGCTTGGGCTGCTGATGGCGGCCCTTGGCGCGATCGTCGCCATCGGCGCCGCCGTTCGGGTGCCGGGACGTCCCGCGCGGGAAAAGGTATCGGTCGAATGGCGCAACGCGGTCCTGGCCACGGTGGGCGTGATCGCCTTCGGGCTGATGATCCGGCCTCTGGGGTTGATCCTTGCCGTGCTGGCGGTGGTCATCATTCCCGCCTTCGCCGATCGTAAGAACAAACCGCTGGCCGTCCTCGTCCTGGCCGGGGTCCTGGCGGCGCTGGCCGTCGCAATCTTCCACTGGCTGCTGGACTTGCCCATGCCGCTTTTGCCGATGGGGCTGCGCTGATCATGCTGGACAACCTTGCGCTTGGGCTTCAGACGGCCCTTTCGTTCGACAATCTGCTGTGGTGCTTCGTCGGGGTCTTTGCGGGCACCCTTCTGGGCGTCATCCCCGGCATCGGGGTTCTGGCGGCGATTTCCATGCTGCTGCCGCTGACCTTTCAGCTGGACGCGACTGCCGCGCTGATCATGCTGGCGGGCATCTGGTATGGCACCAGTTATGGCGGCAGCACGGCCTCGATCCTGCTGAACGTGCCGGGAACGCCGTCCAGCGCCATCACCGCCCTTGACGGCTATCCCATGGCCCGCCAAGGGCGCGCGGGTGTCGCGCTGTTGATGACCACGATCGCATCCTTCACCGGCGGATCCATCGGCATTCTTCTTCTGATGGGTTTTTCCGGCAGCATCGCGCAGGTCGCCTTGCAATTCTCCTCAGCCGAATATTTCGCGCTGATGCTGCTGGGCCTTGTCGCGGCGTCCAGCATGTCCAGCGGCGCGATGAGCAAGGGGCTGATCATGGTCTGCCTCGGGATGCTGTTCGGGCTGGTGGGGTCGGACGTCTATACCGGCACGCGCCGCTTCACCTTCGGCATGATAGAACTGGCCGACGGCATCGCGCTGGTCGCGCTGGCGCTGGGGATCTTCGGCCTGTCCGAGGTCATTGTCAGCATCGGCAAGATCGACGCCAAGGATATCGACAGCCGCTCCATCGGGTTGAAGTCGATGAAGCCCACCCGCGAGGATGTGCGCCGGTCCTGGCCTCCCATGCTTCGTGGGGCGGCGGTCGGGTCGTTCTTCGGGACGCTGCCCGGAACCGGCCCGTCCATCGCGGCCTTCATGTCCTATGCCATGGAACGCCGCGTGTCCAAGACACCCGAGAAGTTCGGCACGGGCGAGATCGAGGGCATCACCGGCCCCGAATCCGCGAACAACGCGGCCGATCAGACGGCGTTCATCCCGACGTTGGCCTTGGGCATTCCCGGCAGCGCCACGATGGCGCTGATGCTGGGGGCGTTGATGATCCACGGCATCGCACCCGGTCCGCAGCTGATGACGGAACAACCGTCCCTGTTCTGGGGACTGGTGATGAGCTTCTGGATCGGCAACCTGCTTTTGCTGGTGCTGAACATTCCCTTGATCGGCCTGTGGGTCCGGCTGCTGACCGTGCCGTATCAATGGCTTTTCCCTGCGGTTTTGATGTTCATCTGCATCGGCACCTACAGCGTGAATTCCAGCGGGTTCGACGTGCTGATGGTCGCGATGTTCGGCATCCTGGGCTATGCGCTGCGGCTCCTGAGCTTTCCGCTGGCGCCGATGCTTCTGGGATTTGTCCTCGGTCCGATGATGGAAGAGCATTTCCGCCGCGCGATGCTGCTGGGGCGGGGGGATCCCCTCGTGTTCCTGAGCCGCCCGATCAGCGCGGTGGTGCTGCTTTTGACCTTGGGGCTTCTGCTTTTGGGGATACGGTCCACCTTGCGGGCGCGGCGTCTTCGGGCGCAGGCCGCACACGGGCCGCGCTGACGTCGGCGTGCAGGACAGGGGCGGCGGACCGCATGACCCCAAAGATCGCCCGGCCTGTCCGGGCGATTTTTTTTGCCGCCGGGCTTGTTCAGGGTTCACCTTGTCCAACAAATTCTTGCGGCAGTGTAACTAATATACTAGCGTAGAAGGTGGGAGTAGGGAGGAGAGTTTCATGTCCAGGAAAATCATGGCCGCACTGGTCACGGCGACGTCGATGCTGTGCGTCGGGGGGGCGGCGCTGGCGCAGACCGCCTGGCCGGAGCGGACGGTCAACGTCATCATCGGTGCCAGCCCGGGGGGCGATACGGATTTCAACGCACGCACCATGGCCCGGTTCTTCGAGGAGATCACCGGCACCAGCATGATCATCACGAACATGCCGGGCGGGGGGGCCACCATCGCCACCACTGCGGTGCGCGACGCCGATCCCGACGGCTATACCATGCTGTTCGGACATACGGGCCATCTTGTCGTGACCGAAGTGTCTGGCCTCGCGAATTACGGCATCGACGACTTCGAGATCTGCTGCATTCCCGCCATCGACCAGGGCGCGGTTCTTGTGGCCAGCAAACGTTCGGGTCTGGAAACCCCCGCCGATGTCAAGGCCCGCACGGACGAGGAGCCGGGCAGCGTCACCTTCGGGACCGAGTTCGGCGGCTATTCCCACCTGCAGGGGTTGATCTTCCAGCAGGGTGCGGGGGCCGACATGACCATCGTCGATACAGGGTCGGCGGCCGAAAAGATCGCGGCCCTTCTGGGTGGGCGGATCGACGTGGCGGGCATCGCCTATGGCGCCATTCAGGATTACGCCCAAGCCGGCCAGATGGTCGTTCTGGGCCAGCCCAACGCCGAGCGCAATCCGCTTCTGCCCGACATCCCCACCTTCAAGGAACAGGGGGTCGATTTCGTGATGAACAACCCCTACATCATCGCGTTCCCGAAAGGCACGGATGCGGCCATCGTCGAAAAGATGGGCGACGTGATGCAGCAGATCACCGAAAACCCCGAATATGCCGAGGCGTTGGAGCAGGGGTTCAAGCAGCCCGTGGCCTTCCTGCCGCAGGCCGAGGCGGTGGAGCTTCTGACCCAGATGCGCGACACCTACATGCCGTATCGCGACGCGCTTCAGGCACGCTGAGCCTTTGGGGGCGGGCCGATGACGCGGCCCGCCCATCACGGATTTCCGTTCGGGGGGATGGATGCGGACGAAACGTATCGTCGTGGCGCTGCTGATGCTGGTGGCCGGAATTGGATATATGGCGATGGCCATGGCGTTGCCGGGGCGCGAAGGCGTCGATGCGGCCACGGTGCCGAAGGCGCTGGCGTGGATGATGATCGGGCTTGGGGTGCTGGAACTGGTGGGGGCCGTCCGGCTGGTTCCGGTCGATGACGGGCCGCGGGTGTCGGTCGGGGGAATGGCGACGGTTCTGGTCACGTTGATCCTGATCGCCGGGTTCATCGCCGCGCTGCGCCCGCTTGGATTTCCGATCGCGGCGGCCTCGTTCCTGTTCTTGCAGTTCATCGTGCTGACCCCGGGCGACCGCCGGCCGAACTATCCATTCTATGCCGCGCTGGCCGTCGGCACGACCACGCTGATCTTTGTCACCTTCCGTTACGGCTTTGATCTGCTGCTGCCTGCCGGTCTGCTCAGCGCTTGGATCAACTGAGGAATATTCGATGTTCGATCTTTTCCTGCAAGGTTTCGGCGTCGTCCTGTCGCCTCATGTTCTTCTGCTGATCTGCGCCGGGGTGGGCGTGGGCATCGTGTTCGGCGCGGTGCCGGGGCTGACGGCGGTGATGGCCATCGCCCTGTGCCTGCCCATGACCTATGGCCTTGGACCGGCGGCGGGGCTGTCGTTGCTGATCGCGCTGTTCGTCGGTGCCACCTCGGGCGGTCTGATATCGGCCATTCTGCTGCGCATCCCCGGCACGCCATCCTCCATCGCGACCACGTTCGACGGCGGCCCGATGATGGAGAAGGGGGAGGGGGCGAAGGCGCTTGGCCTTGGGATCGTGTTTTCGTTCATCGGGACGATCTTGTCGATCCTGGCGCTGGTCTTCATCGCCCCGTCTTTGGCGCAGGTGGCCTTGGCCTTCGGGCCGCATGAATATTTCGCCATCGCGGTGTTCTCGCTGACCCTGATCGCCACGCTGTCCTCGGGGTCGATGGTGAAGGGCATCTTCGCGGGCGTGGCGGGGTTTGCCATTTCCACCGTCGGAATCGCCCCGGTGGACGCCATTCCCCGGTTCACCTTCGGCAAGGTGGAGCTGAACGGCGGCTTCAATATCCTGACCGTCCTTGTGGGCATGTTCGCCATCGCCGAGGTGATCAAGGTGGCCGAAACCGCGCGCCGTGCCGCCAGCGATGCGACCGTCGCCCCCAAGGTGGGACGGATCAAGGGCTTCGGGTTTTCCCGCGCGGAATTCGTGCATCAGCTGCCGAACGCCTTCAGGTCCTCGATCATCGGGGTGGCGATCGGCATTCTGCCCGGCATCGGGGCCGGCACGTCGAACATCATCTCCTATATCGCGGCCAAGAAACGGTCCAAGACGCCGCATATGTTCGGCAAGGGCGCGCCCGAAGGCGTGGTCGCCAGCGAAACCGCCAACAATGCGGGCATCGGCGGGGCGATGATCCCCTTGCTGACCCTGGGCATTCCGGGCGATGCGGTGACCGCGATCCTGCTGGGCGGGTTGATGATCCACGGCATCCAACCGGGGCCGATGCTGTTCCTGACCCAGGCGCCCCTGGTCTATACAATCTTTGCGGCGCTGGTCGTGGCGGCGTTCGTGATGCTGGCGATGGAGTTCTGGGGCCTGCGGATCTTCATCCGTCTGCTGTCGATCCCCAAGCATCTTCTGCTGCCGGTCATTCTGGTGCTGTGCGCGATCGGCGCATTCGGGCTGGCCAGCCGGGTGTTCGACGTCTGGACCATTCTGGCGTTCGGCATTCTTGGATACGGGTTCGTCAAGGCGGGTATCCCGACGGCGCCCTTCATCATCGGGTTCATTCTGGGGCCGATGGCCGAAACCAGCTTCCGCCGCGGGCTGCAATTGTCGCGGGGGGATTACATGGGGTTCGTGCAAAATCCGATCGCCGCGACGTTCCTGGGGCTCGCCCTGATTTCCATCATCTGGCAGCTGACCAACGAATATCGGGCCAGCCGACGAACGCCCCCCGACGCCCTCGATTTCCGGGAGCCGTAGGGGCGCTAACGCTCCGCCTTGGAGCGCGGGCCGGGGGCGTGGGCGGGGCTGGCGTTGCGGAACCCGTCGCCGCGCCCGTGGGGCAGGGGAAACGCGCCCTGCGCCCCGACGCTGGCCAGATCGGCCGAAAGGTCGGTCAGGCTGTGGACCACGAAATGCACCACCGCCCCTTCGCGCTGCACACGGCCGCGCGCGGCGATCATGCTGGCGGTCAGGATGATGCGGCGATACTCCTCGAACACCTTGGGCCAAAGGACGAGGTTGGCGATCCCGGTCTCATCCTCCAGCGTGATGAACATGGTGCCCTTGGCCGAACCGGGGCGCTGGCGGACAAGGATCAGACCCGCGACCTGGCCCCATTGTTTGTCTTGCGCGGCCATGGCGGCGGCGCAAGGGGCGATGCGACGGGCGCGCAGGTCGTCGCGCAGGAAGGCCACGGGGTGCTGGCGCAGGGTCAGGCCCGTATGGCTGTAATCCGCCACCACCTCGCGCCCTGCGGGCATGGGGCGCAGGGGGATGACAGGCTCGTTGGACGGGGCGGCGGCGAACAGCGGCAGGTCGGTGTCAGGGAGGCCCTTGAGCGCCCAGGCGGCGTCGCGGCGCGACAGGCCCAAGGTGTGAAAGCCGTCAGCCTCGGCAATGCGGGACAGGGCGGCACGGGGGATGCGGGCGCGGTGTCCGATATCCTCGACCGAGGTGAAGGGGGCCACGTGGCGCGCGTTCATCAGCGTTTCCACATGCCCTTCGGCCAGTCCCTTGACCATGCGCAGACCCAGCCGCACGGCAAATCCGGTCCCCACCGGCTCCAGCGTGCAATCCCAGTGGGAGGCGTTGACGCAGACGGGCCGCACCTCCACGCCATGATCCCGCGCGTCGCGGACGATCTGCGCCGGGGCGTAAAAGCCCATGGGCTGGCTGTTCAGAAGCGCGGCACAAAAGGCGTCCGGGTGATGGCATTTGAGCCAGCTTGACGCATAGGCGATGAGCGCGAAGCTGGCCGCATGGCTTTCGGGAAAGCCATAGGAGCCGAAGCCTTCCAACTGGCGAAAGATGCGGTCGGCGAAGTCGCGATCATACCCGTTCCTGACCATGCCGTCGATCAGGCGGGTGCGGAACTCGCTGACCCCGCCGGTCATCTTGAAGGTCGCCATGGATTTGCGCAGCATGTCCGCCTCGCCGGGGGTGAAGTCGGCGCAGACGATGGCCACCTGCATCGCCTGTTCCTGAAACAGCGGCACGCCATAGGTGCGTTCCAGAACGCGGCGCAGCGCCTCGGTCGGGTAATCGGGCTGTTCCTGACGCATCCGGCGTTTCAGATAGGGGTGGACCATGTCGCCCTGGATGGGGCCGGGGCGGACGATGGCGACCTGAACAGTCAGATCCTGAAGCGAGCGGGGCTTCAGCCGGGGCAGCATCGACATCTGCGCGCGGCTTTCGATCTGGAATGTGCCAAGCGTGTCGGCACGGCAGATCATGTCATAGGTCGGGGTATCGTCGGCGGGGATCGACGCCAGATCATGGCTGAGGCCCTTTTGCGCCAGAAACCCGAACCCCCGCGCCATGCAGGTCAACATGCCAAGCGCCAGCACATCGACCTTCATGAAGCGCAGCGCCTCGATATCGTCCTTGTCCCATTCGATGATCTGGCGATCCTGCATCGCGGCCGGCTCGATCGGGACCAGATTGTCCAGCCGGTCATGGGTCAGGACGAAACCGCCGGGATGCTGGGACAGGTGGCGGGGCGCGCCGCTCAGCTCTGCGGCAAGGGCCAGTGTCAGGCGCAGGCGGCGGTCGTCGGGGTTGAGGTTCAGCGCGCGCAGATCGTCGTCGGTCAGCCCTTCGGGCGACCAGGCCGAGAGCAGGCCGGACAGGGCGCCGATCAGATCTTCGGGCAGACCCATCGCCTTGCCCACATCGCGCAAGGCTCCCTTGGCGCGGTAACGGGTCACCACGGCCGTCAGGGCGGAACGGTCGCGGGTATAGGTCTTGTAGATCCACTGGATCACCTCCTCGCGCCGGTCATGTTCGAAATCCACGTCGATGTCGGGCGGTTCGTTGCGATCTTCCGAGATGAAGCGTTCGAACAGAAGTTGATGGCCGACCGGATTGATCGAGGTGATGCCAAGCACATAGCAGACGGCCGAATTCGCCGCCGAACCGCGCCCCTGACACAGGATGCCTTTCGAACGGGCAAAGGCGACGATGCTGTGAACGGTCAGGAAATAGGGGGCGTAGTCCAGCTTGGCGATCAGGGCCAGTTCATGGGTCAGTTGCGCGCCAACCCCCTCCGGCACCCCCTGGGTATAGCGGTCTTTCGCCCCCGCCCATGTCAGGCGGGACAGCGTTTCCTGCGGGGTCAGGGTCGGGTCGGCGCGTTCCTCGGGGTATTGGTATTGCAGCTCGCCCAGATCGAAGGTGCAGCGGTTCGCAATCTCCACGGTGCGAGCCAGCGCCTCGGGGTAACGGGCGAAAAGGCGGCCCATCTCCTCGGGGGGCTTGAGGTAGCGGTCGGCGTGACGTTCGCGGCGATGGCCAAGGGCCTCGACCGTGGTGCGGTGGCGGATGGCGGTGATCACGTCCTGCAGGATGCGGCGGGCGGGGGTGTGATAAAGGACGTCGTTGGTCACCACCGTGGCGACGTTCCACTGCGCGGCGAGGGTCGCCAGATCGTGAAGCCGCACCTGGTCGTTCGGGCGGCGGCGCAAGGTCAGGGCGAGGTGGGCGCGATCCCCGAACGTGTTCCGCATCCGGCGCAGATGCAGGGCGCAGGTGTCGTCGGGCTGGTCGGGGATCAGGATGGCGATCAGCCCCTCGGCGTAAAAGGTCAGGTCGGTCCAAGTCAGATGGCAGGCGCCTTTGCCCGCGCGGCCCTTGCCCAAGGTGAGCAACCGGCACAGGCGCGACCACGCCGCCTTGTCGGTCGGATAGACCAGCACCGACATGCCGCAGGCCAGATCCAGACGGCAGCCCGCCACCAGCCGGATGCCGGTCACCTTTGCCGCCTCCCACGCCCGCACGATCCCCGCGACCGAATTGCGGTCCGTCACCCCAAGCGCCGTGATGCCCATCCGCGCGGCGGTGGCGAACAGATGCTCGGCCGAGGACGCCCCCCGCAGGAAGGAAAAATCGGAGGTCACCTGAAGTTCGGCATAGGTCATGGCGGTATTCCCTGCGAGGCTGGGGGCGCGCTAGCCCGCTGCGCGGCGCGGCGCGGGGGCGTGCGCCACGTCCCTGTCGATCGGACAGGCAAGCCGCCCTTCGGCATCGCAAGCCTCCACCTCGATCTCGAACGGGTCGCCTGCACGGGCGCGCAGCAATTCGATGCGCCATCGCGCGCGGGCCAGCCCCGGAACGGGCAGGGGGGCCGAGGGGCGGGACGACACCCGCCAACGCGTCATGGAGGCGGTGGGCAAGGCGACCTCATGCTCCGGCCCGCGCCGCAAGGCGATCCCCATGGTGCCCGACCCCCGCGCGGCCAGATGCAACCGGCGCGAGGCGGTCATCGACAGCCGCGCCACCTCCGCCACCACGGCTGCCAGACCGCCATGGCGCAGACCTTCTTCCATGCAGGCAAGGGCGGTCAGGTCGTCCCCCGCCGCGACATGGATGACGCGCGAGGCGCAAAGACCCGATTGCGCCAACCCCGGCGCGAACAGATCGGCCCGCGTGGCGCACCACAGGACGGGACCGTGCAGGCGGCCCGCGATCCCGGCGGTGAAGGCCGCGGCGGCGGCGCCGTCATCCTCCCCCCGCACTTCATGCAGCGCCCCTGTGGCCAATCCTCCATGGGGCAGATGGTGGTCCAGTTCCGGCACCCCGAAGGGCAGGCTGCCGTGCGGGGCATGGCCTACGCCCTCCAGGGCATGAATCTTCTGGCGCAGCGCGGTCAGCGCGGCGGGCGAGGGGCGCACGGACATGGCAGTGTCAGGCTCCGATATATGGAATCAGTCTTGGTGGTTCACTATTCGTTCACATACCTTGCGCTGTCAATCCTTGGTGACACCGCCCCAGGCCTTGCCGCACCCCCCGTCCGATGGCATCCTTGGCACAACTCATCCCGGAAAGGCGCGTCATGAGCTGGAATCCCACCCAAGCGTCCGATGGCCCCGAAGGTCTGGATGCGATCGAGACGCTGATCATCCCCCGCGCCCGTGATCTGGGCGGGTTCGAGGTTCGGCGCGCCCTGCCGGCCCCGAAGCGTCAGATGGTGGGGCCGTTCATCTTCTTCGACCAGATGGGGCCGGCGGAGTTCCTGACCGGGGGCGGGATCGACATCCGGCCGCATCCGCATATCGGGCTTGCCACCGTGACCTACCTTTACAAGGGCGAATTTCATCACCGGGACAGCACCGGGGCCGATCAGACCGTGCGCCCGGGGGAGGTGAACTGGATGATCGCGGGCAACGGGGTCACCCATTCCGAACGGACGAGCGTCGAAATGCGGACAAGGCCCGGCGCGTTGTTCGGGATCCAGACATGGGTGGCCCTGCCGGAATCCGCCGAAGACCGTCCGGCCAGTTTCGAACACCATGGCCGTGCGGCGTTGCCGACCCTGTCGGACGGGGGCAAGGACATCCGGCTGATTTTGGGGTCGGCCTGGGGCGCGACCTCGCCCGTTCGGACGTTCACCGACACCTTCTATGCCGATGCGGTTCTGGCGGCGGGGGCGAAACTGCCGTTGCCGGACAATCATGAGGATCGGGGCGTCTATGTCTCCGAAGGGTCGGTGACCATTGCCGGCGATACGTTCGAGGCGGGGCGCATGATGGTGTTCCGCCCCGGGGACCGCATCACCCTGCACGCCGGCGATCGGGGGGCGCGGCTGATGGTTCTGGGGGGCGAGACGTTGAACGGGCCGCGTTACATCTCGTGGAATTTCGTCGCGTCATCGCAGGAAAAGATCGACGCGGCGAAAGAGGCCTGGCGGCAGGGGGATTGGGAGCATGGCCGTTTTCGCCTTCCGCCGGGGGACGACGCCGAATTCATCCCCCTGCCGTAAGGTGGCTTATGCCCGTGTGCGCAGCAGGTCGGGCGAAAGGTCGGACAGCCGCGTGATCCCCAACAGGGCCATGTCGCGGTCGATCTCATCGCGCATCAGCGTAAGGGCATGACGCACCCCGTCAACCCCCGCCACCGCCGCGGCGAACAGGAACGGACGCCCGACGAAGACGAAATCCGCCCCCAGGGCCAGGGCCTTGAGGATGTCGGTTCCCCGCCGGATGCCGCCATCCAGCATCACCGACATATCCCCACTGACCACGCGGATGGCGGGCAGCGCGTGAAGCGGCGCAATGGCCCCGTCCAACTGACGTCCGCCATGGTTCGACACGATGATGCCGTCCATGCCTTCATCCGCCGCGCGGCGGGCATCGTCGGGCGCGAGAATGCCCTTCAGCACGACCTTGCCCGGCCAATTGCGCCGGATCAGCGCCACCTCGTCCCAGCTGAGCCGATCCCGGGCGATGGTGGACCGCACGAGGGTGCGTGAAAACAGCGGGGGGCCCTGGACGGCCTCCATATTCTCGAAATGCGGCATTCCGGTGCGCCGCATCCCCCGCAGCAGGGTGCCCATGGTCCAGCCGGGATGGGTGATGCCTTGCCATACCAGATCGGGGGACATGCGGAAGGGCGCGTCAAAGCCGTTGCGGGCGTTGTTTTCGCGGTTGGCAGCGACCGGAACGTCGGCGGTCACAACAAGGGTTTCGAACCCCGCGGCCTGCAGGCGGTCCAGGAGGGCCAGAACCCGCCGTTCATCCCCCGGAAGATAGGCCTGGAACCAGCGGCTTTTCCCCGCCTGCGCCACGCGTTCCAGCGGGGTCAGCGAGGCCGCGCTGCAAATGGCCAGCGTCCCCGCCTCCTGCGCCGCGCGGGCCAGCGCGACATCGCCGTCGGGGGCCACAAGGGCGCTGAACCCCATCGGTGCGATGCCGAAGGGCAGGGACTGCGTCACCCCCAGCAGCGGATGCGACAGATCGCGCCCGGCCACGTTGCGCAACACCTTTGGAACGAAGGACAGGTCGGTAAAGGACGACCGGTTCATCGTCAGGCTCTGATCCGTCTCCACCCCGCCTGCGACATAGCCGTAGATCGCTTTCGGCAGGAACCGGCGCGCCCGCCGTTCGAAATCGTCCAGCGCAAGATAGCGGCGCAGGTGGCGGGGGGTGGCCGACACCTTGCGCGTGGCGATCGCGTCGGTCGCGATGGGGTCAGTCATCGAAGGCGCAGCCCCCGTCGCGCAGCGCGGCCATCACCCAGGACCGGTCGTTAGTGCCTGCGGCGATCGCGGCGATCTCCTCCTGTTCGGCGGCGTATTTCGCTTTGGCGGCCGTCAGGATCCGGTCGGCGCTGTCGAAGGGAACCGACAGCAGCCCGTCCCCGTCGGCCAGCACCAGATCACCCGGCTCGATCACGTTGCCGCCAAGGGCGATGGGGGTGTTGATCTCGCCCGGGCCATTCTTGTAGGGGCCGCGATGGGTGACGCCGCTGGCGTAAAGCGGCAGGCCCATGCTGCGGATTTCGTCCGCGTCGCGGATGGCGCCAAGGATCGCGATCCCCGCCACGCCGCGTTTCAACGCGATGGCGGCCATGATCTCGCCCATGATGGCGGTCGTCAGGTCACCGCCCGCGTCGACGACGATGAAATCCCCCGGCTCGCAGATGTCGAGCGCGTGGTGCAGCATCAGATTGTCGCCGGGCCGCGCCCGAACCGTCAGGGCCGGGCCCGCCACCACGCCCGTGACGTCGTGAATGGGGCGCAGCGTCGGACCGCCCGCGAACATGCGCGCCATGCAGTCGCTGACATTGGCGACGGGAAGGGCGCGGAACGCCTCGACCGTGGCGGGGGCGATGCGGCGGTGGCGACGTTTGACCTGAAATCCAAGTGTCATGGGAAATGTCCTTCGAAAATATGTGCAATTGCGTCGGGCGTCAGGCCCGCGCGACCAGCCATTCAAGGGCTTGGGCTGGGGATGTGTCCGGCCCGGGTCCGGCCTTGGAGGTGCGTTCGAACACCGCATGGGCGGCATCCGTCATCGGCGACGCCAGGCCAACGCCGTGGATCGCGGCCTGCGCATCCTCGATCTCGTGCAGGCGGCGGGCGGCGTGGCGGGGGTGGGTCCGCAGCATCTCCTGGGTCAGCGCGTGGAACGAGCCTTCCTCAAGATCGGCCAGCACCTTGGGCAGCCGTTCGACCTGTCCCATGGCGGAGGCGACCTGATGCAGTTCCACCACAAGCGCCTCGATCCCCTTGGTGAACACGCTGCGCAGCAGTTTCAGCTTGCCCGCATCGCCGATGCCCGCATCGGGCAGAACGGTGATCCGGCATCCCAGCGGCGCAAGCATGTCGGCCACTTGCCCCGCAGGGCCGCCCGCGAACAACAAGGGCGTGCGATGCCGTCCCAACGCGACGGCCCCCAGAATGACCCCATCGACCAGACGGTCGCCCAGAAGGCGATGAACCTGTGCCATCAGATCGGCGGGCGAGGATGACAGGTCCAGAACCGGGGGCGTTCCCGGCCGCGCGGCAATGTCGCGGGCCAGCGCCAGCGTCGCCGCCGAGGTCACCACGGTGATCACCAGATCCCACGCGCCCAGATCCTCGGGCAGGCGTGGCAGGACCGGCACATTCGAATCGTCGGGCACAACCCCGTCCACCGCCGTCACATTCGCGCCCGAGCTGGCCAGGCCGTCCGCGATCGGCCGACCCGCAGCCCCGTATCCCACAACAAGAACACGCAAGTTTTCCTCTGATGTCCGCTTGTCCAAGGCAGCCTCCCCTCTCCTGAACCGGGGTCGACGCTAAATACGGAAAAAGAACAAATCAATCGTTTTGTTTTTCGTTTGTTTGGCGGCGAGGGAAGGGAGGGGGTCGTTATACCCCGTATTTACAGGGGTATAACGGAAAAATCTGAAAGATCGAAAAATTTCGATTGTGTTGTTCTTGGTTGGATGACATCACTTATGTATTCGTCATGTACGGATCGCACAGCCGGGGAGGGTTGCGCGCATATGGGAGGACTGTTCATGAAAAAGCGTATTCTCGCGGCCATCGCCGCTGGTGTGTCCACATTCGCCGCCGGTGCCGCGTTCGCCGAATATCCCGAACGCCCGATCACGATGATCGTCGCCTACAGTGCCGGGGGTGGCACGGATATCGCCGCCCGCACGCTGGCCCCCTTCATCGAGAAACATCTGGGCGGCGGGGCATCCATCGTCGTCGTCAACCGCCCCGGTGCCAGCGGAGAGATCGGGTTCGCCGAACTCGCCAAAGCCAGCCCCGACGGCTATACCATCGGCTTCATCAACACGCCCAACGTCGTGACGGTGCCGATCCAGCGCGAGGCCCGCTACGGTCTTGACGATCTTCAGCCCATTGGCCGCGTGATCGACGATCCGGGCGCGTTCAGCGTCCTGCCCTCCAGCGACATCAAGACGCTGGACGACCTTGTGGCCTATGCCAAGGAAAATCCGGGTGCGGTCACCTATGGCACGACCGGCCTTGGTTCGGACGACCATCTGGCCGCGCTGGAGTTCGAGAAGGTGGCCGGCGTAAAATTCTCGCACGTGCCCTTCGGCGGGAACGCGGATGTGCGTGCGGCGACGCTGGGCGGCCACATCATGCTGGCCAACATGAACATCTCGGAAACCATTGCGGATGTCGAGGAAGGCACCCTGCACCCGCTGGGCCAGATGGCCGTGGAGCGGTGGGACGGCGCGCCGGAGATCGCGACCTTCCGCGAGCAGGGGTATGATGTCGTGTCCGGCTCCCAGCGCGGGATTGGCGCCCCGGCCGGTCTGCCCGAGGATGTGGCCGCCAAGCTGGAGAAGGCGGTGGCCGATGCCGTGGCCGACCCGGAGTTCCGCGCCCGCGCCGAACAGCAGAAGCTGGCGCTGGATTACGCCGATGGGGCGACCTTCGCGGCCGATCTGCAGGCGATGCACGAAAGCTATTCCACCCTGTGGAACGACTCCCCGTGGATGGAGCAATAAGCGACGTTTCCCGGTTCACCCGCCATCGGAGCATCCCATCATGAGGACGACACATCTGGAAACGGGCGCCGCTGCGTTGACACTGATCTGCTCCATCGCGGGGATGACCGCCGCGTGGAGCTATTCCGGCACGAGCGGGCTGATGCCCCGCGCCGTGCTGGGAATCTGCATCGCGCTGTCCTTGGTCTGGCTGGGGCAGAGCCTGTCCAAGATGCGGACCACCCAAGGGGCCGCGATCCACTTTCACGGCCCCACCGTGATGCGGTTCTGCGTCACGGTGGGTGGCACGGCGCTGGTGATCGTCGGCACGGCGATGATCGGGTTCTTCACCACGGCCATCGTCCTGCTGCCGCTGATGGCGGTGGCGATCGGGTATCGCGATCCCGTGCGTCTGGCCATCGGCACCCTGGCCTTCATCGGCCTTCTTTACAGCGTTTTCCACCTGCTCTTGAAGATTCCGCTGCCCCCCGAAGCCATCCTGTCACGATTGGGGTGATGTCATGATCGAGATTCTTCACAACATTGCCGCCGCCATTCCGCAGATGTTCACGCTTCCCGTGCTTCTGGGGATGCTGGTCGGCACGGCGGTCGGGATCGCGGTCGGGGCGCTTCCGGGCCTGTCGGCCACGATGGGCATCGCCGTCCTCATCCCCCTGACCTTCACGATGGAGCCGTTGACGGCGCTGGGCATGATGGCCGGGATCTATAACGGCGCGATGTATGGCGGGTCCATTCCCGCGATCCTGCTGCGCATTCCCGGCACGCCTGCGGGTGTGGCGACGGTGTTCGACGGCTATCCCATGGCCCAGAAGGGCGAGGGGCGGCTGGCGCTGCGCATCTCGCTCGCGTCGTCGGCCATCGGATCGGCGGTCAGCGCCGTGGCGCTGCTGCTGCTGGCTCCGCCTTTGGCGATGATCGCGCTGAAGTTCAGCCCCGCCAACTATTTCTGGCTGTCGGCCTTCGGGCTTTTGACGATTGCCGTTCTGTTGTCCAGCAATGTGGCCAAGGGGCTTCTGGCCGCCGGGTTGGGGCTGGTGATCGGCATGATCGGCATCGATTCCATCACCGGGGTGGAGCGGTTCGCCTTCAACCAGCTGGAGTTGCTGAGCGGGATCGACATCGTCGTGCTGCTGACCGGTCTTTATGCCATTCCGCCCGCCATCGACCTTGCGCTGAACCCGCCCAGGATGGACGGATCGTTGCGCCAGTTGGACGGACGCCCCGCCGGGTTCCGGTGGTCCAGCCTCGTTCCTGTCTGGGTGAAGGCATCCCTGATCGGGGTTGTGACGGGCATCATTCCCGCCTTGGGCGGCAATGTCGCCGCGCTGTTTGCGTGGAACGAACAACGCCGTGGCGACCCGGACAAGGAGAAATACGGCAAGGGCGCGCCCGAAGGCGTGGCCGCCCCCGAATGCGCCAACAACGCCGACACGGCGGCGACCCTTATCCCGGCCCTGACGCTTGGGATTCCGGGCAGCGCGGTGGCGGCCGTCATGCTGGGCGCGCTTCTGGTGCATGGCCTGATCCCCGGCCCGCAGCTGTTCCGCGAGAATGCCGATATCACCTATGGCTTCATGCTGTCGATGCTGCTGACGGCGGGCATGATGTATGTGCTGGGAACCGTGGGGGCGAAAGCGTTCATCTATGTCCTGCGGATGCCCTCGCAGATTCTGGCGCCGATGATCATGCTGATGGCGGTGATCGGGGTCTATGCCATCCACAACAGCCTGTTCGAGGTGTGGATGATGCTGGGCTTCGGCCTTCTGGGATACGCGATGGAGAAGCTGTCGATCCCCACGGCCCCGACGGTCTTGGCCGTCATTCTGGGCCCGATGGCCGAGGCGGCGCTGCGGCGGACATTGCTGATCTCGGGCGGGGATTTCGGCGCCTTGTTCACCGGGGTCATCTCATGGATACTGATCGCGATGATTGCGCTGTCCGTCACGCTGCCCATCGTTGCCCGGATGCGCGCGAAACGGCGGAAGGCGTCGGCCCCTCCGGTATGACCGTCCGCCAACCGGATGCCGTCCGGTTGGCGGCGTCGGGCCCGACGATACGACCCTTGGCACGGACCGATTGCATGAACGTCACCGAAACCGTCTATACCAACCTGCGCCGCAAGCTGATGGCGGGCCGCTACGACCCCGGCACCCATCTGAAGGAAGAGATCATTGCAGGCGACATGGGGGTCAGCCGCACCCCCGTGCGCGCGGCCTTTGCCCGCCTGATCGCCGAAGGTCTGCTGTCCTCGGGCGTGAAACGGGGGGCGATCGTCACGGAATGGCGCAAGGAACATGTGGCCGAAATCTTCTCCCTCCGCATCCTCTTGGAAGGGCAGGGCGCGTATCTGAGCGCCAGCCACGCGACGCCCGAACAGCTGGACCTGATGGAGCGCACCTGCGATGCGATGGAGGCGGCTTTCGCCGCCCGAAACGAGGGGTGGCAGAAGGCGCTGGACGAAGGCAACCGGGTGATCCACGAGCTTTTGTATGACGCGTCGGGCAGTCCCTATCTTCGGCTGTCGGGTCGGCACCTTCTGGACGTGCAGATGGTGATGGGCGGGTTCTTCATCTATTCCGACCCCGATGTGGAAGAAAGCCTTCGCCACCACCGAGAGCTTCACAAGGCGCTGACGCTGGGAAACGGCGACTGGGCGCGGGCGGTCATGGCCTGCCATCTCAGCGCCGCGACCGAACGGTTCCTGCGCGGGGACGATACGCAATGACGGTCCGGCGCGGACCGTGAAACCATAAGGAACATCCCTTGCCCCTCATCTATGTCACCAGCACGGTTCACGCCGACACGCTTGCCCATGCGGCCCGGGTTGGAGATGTGGTCCTCGGCTATGGTCCCGACGCCGTTCCTTTTGCCGAAGTGCAGGACAGGGTGGACGCCGTCCTGCTGCGGGCGGGGGCGTTCGGGGCGGCGCAGATGGACGCCTGTCCGCGTCTGCGCATCGTCGCGCGTCACGGGGCGGGGTTTGACACGGTGGACATTCCGGCGGCGACCGCCCGGGGCATCTGGGTCACCAACACGCCGGGCGCCAACAGCCGTGCGGTGGCCGAACATGTTTTCGCGCTTGTCCTGTCGCTGGCGCGCAAGCTGGACATCGCCAGCGCACAGACGCGCGGCGGCGCGTGGTCCGAACACCGCGCCGCGTTGAACGGGGCCGAGCTTCATGGCCGCACGCTGGGATTGCTTGGGCAGGGCACCATCGGCCGGATCGTGTCGGATGTGGGGCGTGCGCTGGGCATGACGGTTCTGGTCTGCGATCCGGCGGCGGATCCGGCGCAGGCCGGTGTCGTGACGTTCGACCGGCTGTTGGCAGAGGCGGATGTCCTGTCGCTTCATGTCCCGCTTCTGCCGTCCACCCGCCACATCATCGACGCGCAGGCGATCGCGGCGATGAAGACCGGGGCGATCCTGATCAACACCGGACGCGGGGGGCTGGTGGATGAGGAGGCCTTGGCCCAGGCCCTGATTTCGGGGAAGTTGGGCGGGGCGGGCCTTGATGTGCTGGAGGCAGAGAATACCGACATGATCGCGCCCATGGCGCACAACCGGCTGGACATCGCGGGGCTGCCGAACCTGATCGTCACGCCCCATGTCGCGGGCCAGACGGACGAGGCGTTGATCCGTGTGGGGCAGGCGACCGTGGCCCAGATCGCCACCGCCTTGTCCGGTGGGCGGCCCGAATTCGCCTTGAACGATCCGGCGGGGAGGTGAGGATGGACACGGCGCCGACCACCCCTCCGCGCATCGTGTTTCTGGACCGCGCGACCATCGACCCCAAGGTCGATCTGACGCGGCCCCATGTTCCGCACTGTTGGCAGGAACATGACCGGACGGCGCCCGATCAGGTGGTGGCCCGTTTGCGCGGCGCGCAGGTGGCGATAACGAACAAGGTGCCGATCACCCGCGCGACCTTGGACGCGCTGCCCGATCTGCGCTTCGTCACCATTGCCGCGACCGGATATGACATCGTGGATCTGGACGCCTGCCGGGAAAAAGGCGTCACCGTGTCCAATGTCCGGGGATATGCCGTGGGCAGCGTGCCGGAACATACGATGGCGCTGATCCTCGCCCTTGCCCGGGGGGTGGTGGGATATCGCCGGGACGTGATCGCCGGGGACTGGCAGGCGTCCGGCCAGTTCTGCTTTTTCAACCATGACATACGCGATCTTTCGGGGGCCACCTTGGGCCTGATCGGGGCGGGGTCGATCGGGGCATCCGTCGCGCGGCTGGCGGAGGCGTTCGGGATGCGCGTCCTTCAGGCCGAGCGTAAGGGGGCCGCAACGCTTCGCCCCGGAAAGACCGCGTTCGACGACGTGCTTGCCCGGGCGGATGTCCTGACGGTTCATTGCCCGTTGACGTCGGAGACCAAGGGCATGATCGGGGACGCGGAGTTCGCCGCGATGGCGCGCCGTCCGATCGTCATCAACGTGTCGCGGGGCGGGATCGTGGAGGAGGCGGCGGCGGTGCGCGCGATCGAGGCGGGGCGGATCTCCGGCCTCGGGCTTGACGTGCTGACGACCGAGCCGCCTGCCGGAGACAACCCGATCCTGCGCATCTGCGCGCGTCCCGATGTCATCCTGACCCCGCATGTCGCCTGGGCCAGCCACAACGCCATGACCGCGCTGTGGGATCAGGTCGTCGCCAGCATCGACGGGTTTCTGGCGGGCGCTCCGGTGCGTGTGCTGGTGGGCCCGTGACCCGCGATGCCGCCACGCTCCTGCGCGCCATGTTCGATGCCGCCATCGACAGCGCGCGGCCCGAACACGTCCTGTCCGCCGCGTTGCCCGACCTGCCGCGTGGGCGGGTGGTCGTGGTGGGGGCGGGCAAGGCGTCGGCCGCGATGGCCGCCGCGCTGGAAGCCGCTTGGCCGGATGTCGCGCTGGAAGGGGCCGTCGTCACCCGTTACGGCCACGCGGTCCCGACGCGGCGCGTCCGCGTGATCGAGGCCGCCCATCCGGTGCCGGACGCCAACAGCGTGCGCGCCGCACGGGTGATGCTGGACCTTGTGCGCGACCTGACCGCCGACGATCTGGTGATCGCCCTGATGTCGGGGGGCGGGTCGGCCCTCATGAGCTTGCCGGTCGAGGGGCTGTCGATCGAGGACAAGGCCGAAACGAACCGGGTGCTTCTGGCCTCGGGCGCGTCGATTTCGGTGATGAACCAGGTGCGCCGCCGGTTGTCGGCGGTAAAGGGGGGCAAGCTGGCGCGGGCGGCGCATCCGGCCCGGGTCGTGACGCTGGCGATATCGGACGTGCCGGGGGATGACCCGGCCACCATCGCATCGGGCCCCACCGTGCCGGACCCGTCGTCACAGACCGATCTGGCCGGGGTGGTGGCGCGGTTGGGCGATCGGCTTCCCGCCGCCGCCCGCCGTATCCTCTGCGCGCCCCCCGCGCCGGTGCCGCGCTTTGACGCCGATGTCCGCCTGATCGCCACCCCAAGGCTTGCCTTGGAGGCGGCGGCACGGGTTGCACGGCAGGCGGGCGTCACACCGCTGATCCTCGGCGACGCGCTGGAGGGGGAGGCGGCGCAGATGGGCATCATGATGGCAGGCATCGCGCGAAGCTGTGTCCTTCACAACGTCCCGGTGCCGCGCCCCGCCGTGCTCTTGTCCGGGGGCGAGACGACCGTGACCCTGGGCACCGCCCCGACGGGCCGTGGCGGTCGGAATACCGAGTTCCTGTTGTCCTTGGCGCTGTCGCTTGAGGCGTTGCCCGGCGTCCATGCCATCGCCGGGGATACGGACGGCATCGACGGCAGCGACGATGCCGCAGGGGCCCTGATTGCACCGGACAGCCTGGCGCGGGCGGCGGCCCTGGACCTTGCGCCGCGCGACCTTCTGGACCGCCATGATGCGTTGACGCTGTTCGATGCGCTGGGCGACGCCGTGCGCACCGGCCCGACCCTGACCAATGTCAACGATTTCCGCGCCGTGCTGATCCTGTAGACCCACGACGTCTTGGGCGCGCGATCAAGCTCGCGGGTGGGGAGATAAGTGGTGCCCGGGGATGCCGGGTCTCCATCTCGCAGAACGTCGCCACCATATCGCCGGCATTGGGATAGCTCTCCGCCTTGAGGTTGGAGTCCATGATCTAACCCAGCCCTACAGCGCCATGCGCCTTGAGCAACATCCTGGGGCGGCCCTGTCAATCGAACCCGCCGCCCGAGGTTTTCACCTCGATTACACGCCGCGCGAGCGCGCGACCCGGGAATCCGACTGGGATCATGATCGTCACCTGAAATGAAAAAGCCCCGCACAAGGCGGGGCTGAGTCCCGTTTTCAACGTCAGACTGCTGGCGCGCGTCGCAGTCACTATGCTGATCTCGACCGCTTAGTAAGCGAGGGCCAGACCGCATGCGGCGTGACGTTCCGCGAGATCTCGAGAAAGCCGGCCTTTCGGAACGAAACGAGCTGCGTCTGGCTGCCACCTTTCATCCGTAATTTCAGGGAAAATTTGTCGAATTTCTTCGCGATTTTCGTCGGAGAGCGATTGGAGAGCTTGAGCACCCGTAAACAGTGACTCGGTCCATGCGCCGTTCGAAAAGACGATGTCGTGTTGAGGGAGGAGAATGTGAAAATACTCTACGCCATCACCATCCTCGACTGTCTCAATCCCATCGATTGCAAGCAACTGCTTGGCCGCAATGAGAACCTCGCCAATGCCAAACATGCTTTGCGCGATCTTTGAACAAATCAATATACGGTGCTGAGGGGAAACTGTCAGATTCGCCAAGGGTAGAGCGGGACCCAAGGCTCCTGCCATGATGCGGATCGGTTTAAGCCGGGGGTGCTGTTCCAGAACACTCCTGTCAAGATGACTGCGACCGATCCAGACGATGGGCTGCGGCTCTCTATCTCGCGTTTGGACAAGATCGCCCGCCTTCAATGTTTCGATCGGGACGGGGCCGTTTGGTGTTTCGATCAATGTGCCCTTTACGAAACATGTGACATTGACCGTGGCGAACCCGGTGTCGGTCGTGCCCGCTCCGTTGCTGATCTGGTAAGTAAACGTTTCAGTGCCAGTGCCAGAGCCGTCAAATGTGAGTGTTCCATCGGGGTTCAGCATCACGACAGAACCAGACGGCAATGTCACGCTGTCGCCCGGGGAAACATTCTGGCCGTTGATCTGGGTTATTGTTAACGTGATATTTTCACCCGAGACGGTATCGTTTGCCAATACATCCATGGTGAGAGAATCTTTAAGCTTCGTCTCGCCAAAATCTTCGTTGGCAATGACGGATGTCTGGACACTGTCTGCAACGATCATAAGATTGGAATCGTATAGACCGTCGCCGGCATCAGCAATGCCGATCCATATGGAGTTCACCTCACCGGGCACGACTGGCGCTTTCATGGTCAGGGTGATGGTTAGCCCATCCATCTCCGTGTTGAACTGACTGCCAGTGTTGTCGAGATACAGGTTCGGATTGCTGGCAGGAACATCATTCCCGTCAACGTTCACGCCCCCGTTGGTTATATTGTTGATTGATACCTCGCCAGATCCGATTGAGAGCTGTACGACCTGTCCATTCACAATAATACGAACGACATCGTTGTAGCCTGTGCCAGCATATTCGGGGTATTCATCCGACGAGAACACCAGCTGCATCGTCAGTGTTGGTCCTTGGGGAATAAATTCCGCCTCCAGGATCGAGCCGTCAAAGGTAGCGACACCCGCGGCATCGTCCAGAATGGGGTTGCCATCTACTCCGCCATCGACATCCGTTCCGTACCCATCGTTTTGGTTTGCGTCACCCGAACCAGTTGCGTTTGTAAAACCATCCGCGCGCCCCGTGGACAGGATAATGCCACTATCGGAAGGCACGGCGCCGGGCGAGATCGAACTGGCACCGGTATAGACACCCTTGGAAAGAGGATCGCCGGTATAGCTGGCAGAGACCAGCTGAACACCCTCACCAAACATATTATCCGCGAGACGATAGGCATCTGCCGATGTGTCCACAGGAAGTTTTGTCGCAAGTACCATATCCTACCACCGCAATATAACTTGAGCGCATCTGCAAGGCCCTATGTGCGCTTAAGTGGCGGCGAAATAATTCCAAAGCTTAAAGAAAGATTAAAACAATCTGGAGTTGTGTGTGTGATAATAATGCAACTTATACGATATGTCTTACAAGGCAGGGAACTGAGGTGCATATTGCCAAAGTGCATCTGGGCCGATGTCGTCTGCAAGCGGATTGCCTCACGCGTAAAACCCGAACTTCGTTCACCGCGCTGTGCTCGGTTTGCATTGAATCCTCAACATCGCAGGTGTTCCGACCTACTGGCCGCGCCAACATCATGGTCAAAGAGGTCAGCGCGCCATTCGACTTCACCCATTTTGCAATGGCCCGGTCGCTGGCAATCGCGCCCTCCACGTCGATGATGTCCCCAACGATCGCGGATCGTTGCCCGTGTACCATGTTCCTTCCCATCTTCCCCCCATCAGTGGGATGATCGTCCGAGAGACGGCGAAAATGACGGTGCTAAGCTGGTCAGCGGTAATTTCTGACATCGGCTGCCTCTTGCGTGGCGGCCATGTCCACCCGGGAGACGTAGGGATCGGTGCCAACTCCTACGATATCCATGACTTACGTTTTGCGGCGGCATCCAAGCGTGCGGAAGCTGGATGCGCCAATGAACGGATCGCGGCCGTTACAGGCTACGTGACAGAGCACTGGTTCGCCAACAACTCCCGCGCGATCAAAGCGCAGCGGATGCGGAGATGATGATGGGAACGGGCGGGGCACAGAGAGCGAATGTTGCCACGAGAGTTGCCACAACTTTTGACTGTGCAGCGCGGCGGTCTGCTAAGTACTTGATTTAAGTGGTGCCCGGAGACGGATTTGAACCGCCGACACGCGGATTTTCAATCCGCTGCTCTACCAACTGAGCTATCCGGGCACTTAGCCTTGCGGGCTGTGCCGCGCTTGGTGGCGACCTGATACGGCAGGGCGCGGGGGCTGTCCAGAGCGATTATGGAAAAAGTTTCGCTCAATGTCGGGTGGGGGGATCGTCGGGCGGCGGAGGGGTCTCGTCTTCTGCGGGAAGGGCGTAGCTTTCGTTCAGCCAGCGCGCCAGATCCACATCGGCACAGCGTTTGGAGCAGAAGGGGCGATAGTCCTGCACCGTCGGTTTTCCGCAGATCGGACAGCTCATTTCAACGCCTCGACCAAGGCCACGCGGTCGCGTTTGCGGACCAGTTCGTAAAGACCAAGGCCGGTCCAGCCGACAAGGCTGGTCTCCGCCGCCTCCCCTTTGAAGGCCGCACGCAGAACCTGATCCAACGTGGCGCGGTCGCGTTTCACCATGGGGGCGAAATCCACGACGACCTGACCGCCCAAGCCCCGCAGACGCAACTGACGGGGCAGATCGCGGGCGGCGGCGACGTTGGCCTTCAACCCTGCGGCGGGCGTCGTGTCGTTGCCGGTGTTCACGTCCACGGCCACCAGCGCGCGGGTGGGCTCGATCACCATGCTTCCGCCGCCGGTCAGGGGCACATGGGCCGTCAGGACCGCGTCCACCATGTCCAAGACACCCTGCGGGCCGAAGGCGTCCTCCGTCACCTCGTCCGGGGCGAGGTCGGTCCAGTCGCGCCAGGCCGTGTCATGGGGGCCGGGGCCATCGACCAGAAGTTCCGGCTTGCCAGAGGTGTCGGCCAGAACCGCTTCGGCCAGCGCGCGGGTGGCGGCGATGTCCTCGGCAATTTCGTGTTCATCCCCCTCAGCGCAGGCAGATCGGACGATCAGGCCAAGGTCTTCCTCCGCGCCCGTCATCGCCACCTGCGCAAGGCCGGTCAGATGCTCGCGCACCCCACTTTCGGTGATGCGGCGCGAGACGTTCAGACCCGGCGCGCCGGGCGTCACTATGCAGAAGCGGCTTTTGAACAGCAGGCGCGTCGTCACGGGGGCGGCCTTACCATCCTCGGCCGCGCCGGTCACCTGCACCAGAATGGCCTGGCCGGGGCGCAGGCCCGAGGCCTGCCGCAGAAACCCCGACCCGTCGGGCAGGCGAACGAAAACGCCGCCCTGTCCCTTCATCGGGCGGTCCACCACCCCGCGATAGATGGCGCCGGGACGCACGGCCTCGTCCCCCGCGTCGATCAGCAGGTCCTGCAACACACCGTCCACCACCAGCGCGGCGGCCTCCCGCCCCTTGATGGTGCCGAGGTGAATGGCGCGATGGGTCATGCTAATCTCCAGACAGGCCAGCCTGCGGCGGCCAGAAGGGCGGCGGTTTCGGCAAGGGGCAGGCCGACGATGCCGGTGAAGGATCCCGACATCCACGGAATGAACGCGCCCGCCGCGCCCTGGATACCATAGGCGCCGGCCTTCCCCTCCCACTCGCCCCCGGCGAGATAGGCGTTCAGCTCCATGTCCGACAGGCGCTTCATTTTCACGGCGCTGATCACATCACGTGACCAGATCCGGTCGCCCCGCCGCACCACGACCGAGGTGATGACCTGATGCCGCCGCCCGCCCAGTGCCAGCAGATACTCCGCCGCCTGTGCCGCATCCGCAGGCTTGCCCAGGATGCGCCGCCCCAACGCCACGGTCGTATCGGCGCACAGCACGATATCCTCCGGCCCCGCGGCCACCGCTTCGGCCTTGGCACGCGCGATCCGCGCGCAATAGGGGCGCGGCAGTTCGGACTTCAGCGGGGTTTCGTCAATATCGGGCGGCAGGATCGTATCGGGGGTGATGCCGATCTGGCCCAGCAATTCCTTGCGGCGCGGACTGGCCGAGCCGAGGATCAGCCGCATACGGCTGTCCTGCACGTCGTCTTGCATCACTTGAAGCGATAGTTGATGCGCCCCTTCGACAGGTCGTAGGGGGTCATTTCCACCTGCACCTTGTCGCCCGCCAGAACGCGGATGCGGTTCTTGCGCATCTTGCCTGCCATCGTCGCGATCAATTCATGGCCATTGTCGAGTTCGACCCTGAATGTCGCGTTCGGCAGGAGTTCCTTGACGACACCGGGGAATTCGAGAATGTCTTCCTTGGCCATGGTCTCTCCAAAACGGATGATGTCCCTTGGGACGTGCGGGGTAGATGCGCCGGTCCGCCGATATTTTCAAGCGAAAAAGCGATTCGAAGAGGGGAAGACCCGATGACCGACACTTATGACGCCGCCTGCCATTGCCAAAGCGTGCGGTTTCGCGTGACGCTGAGCGACGGTCTGAGCACGGCGCGACGGTGCGATTGTTCGTTCTGCCGGATGCGCGGCGCGATTGCGGTGACGGCGCCGCTGGACGGGGTGACCTTCACGGCGGGGGAGGACCTGTTGACGCTCTATCAGTTCAACACCAAGGTGGCGAAGCACTGGTTCTGTTCGCGCTGCGGCATCTATACCCACCATCAGCGCCGCTCCAACCCCGATCAGCTGGGGATCAACGCGGCCTGTCTGTCCGGTGTCAGCCCCTTCGATTTCGCCGAGGTTCCGGTAACGGACGGGGTGCATCACCCGTCCGACGGCCAAAGCGGCGGCCTGATCGGCACCCTGCGCTTCATCAGGAATTAGGGGGGCCGAAACGCTCCACCATATGCGCGCGGATCTGGTCGCGCGTCTGGCGATAGGCGTCCAGCTTCGCCTCGCGCGATTCCCCGGTGCCGGTGGGATCGTCGATGGGCCAGTATTCCATCGCGATGTCGGTCTCGTGTGCCAGACCCTGGGCGGCGGCGCGCGCGGCGGGGGACAGTGCGACGATCAGGTCGAACCCGGCCACATCCTCGCCCAGTTCCTCGAAGGTGCGGGCGCGGTGGCGGTCCAGTTCCACCCCGATCTCATGGCACACGGCGATGGAGAAGCCGTCGATCTCCAGATCGCTTTTGACGCCCGCCGACTGGACATAGCTGCGGGTGCCGTAAAGCCGCTTCATCAACCCTTCCGCCATGGGGGACCGGACGGCGTTGTGATCGCAGCAAAACAGAACGGAGGAGGGGAATTGCGCCATCTTATTTCTGCATCGCACAAATCAGGGTGAACAGTCGCCGCGCGGTATCGAGGTTCATGGTTGCCTTGCCCTCCAGCCGTTCCTGCAACAGACGCGCGCCTTCGTTGTGGATGCCGCGCCGCGCCATGTCGATCGCCTCGATCTGGGCGGGGGCGAGGCGTTTCACCCCTTCGGCATGGGCCGTGCGGATCTGGGCGTAATCCTTCATCACCTGACGGAAGGGCCCGAGAGAGAGATGGAATTCCGCCGAACCGAGGGCAAAGACGATGCGCCCCTCCCGCATGGCCAGCCGCAGGGCATGGGGGCCGGGGGCGCTGATCAGGCGAAAGTCGTTCTCCTCCAACAGATCGCGGATCGCGACGCCGCGTTCGCCCCCAAGATCCGCCCCGTCCACCTCGATGCTGCGCAGGGTCATGACGCCCCCCGGTTCAGCCGGTCCAGACGTGCGCGCACCGACAGGCCGTGCGCCTCAAGGCTTTCGGACATGGCCAGCCGTTCGGCCGCGGGGCCGATGGCGGCCAGCGCTTCGGGGGTCATCCGCGCCAGCGTAGTGCGTTTCAGGAAATCCATCACCGACAGTCCCGACGAAAACCGCGCCGACCGCGCCGTGGGCAGGACGTGGTTCGGCCCGCCGACATAATCGCCGATCGCCTCCGGCGTCCATGCGCCAAGGAAAATCGCACCCGCATGGGTGATCTTTTCGGCCAGCGCCTCGGCATCGCCCACGCACAGTTCCAGATGTTCGGGGGCGATGCGGTTCGATAGCGCCGCCGCCTCGTCCAGATCGCGCACGGTGATGACCGCACCAAAGTCACGCCAGCTTGGCCCCGCGATGGCGCGACGGTCCAGCGTTTGCAGCCGCGTCTGCACCGCCCGCGCGACGGCCTGTCCAAAGGCGGCGTCGGTCGTGATCAGGATGGACTGCGCGCTTTCGTCATGTTCGGCCTGGCTCAGCAGATCCAGCGCGATCCAGTCGGGATCGTTGTCGGCATCGGCAATCACCAGGATCTCGGAGGGGCCGGCGATCATGTCGATGCCCACCTTGCCGAACACCCGCCGCTTTGCCGCCGCGACGAACGCGTTGCCGGGGCCGGTGATCTTGTCCACCGGGGCCACGCTGTCCGTGCCATAGGCCAGCGCCGCGATCGCCTGCGCCCCGCCGATGCGATAGACGGTATCCACCCCCGCAAGGCGCGCGGCCAGCAGCACCAGCGGGTTCACCACCCCGCCCGGCGTCGGGCAGGCGATGGCCAGCCGCGCCACCCCCGCCACCTTGGCCGGAATGGCGTTCATCAGGACGGAAGAGGGATAGCTTGCCAGCCCCCCCGGCACATAGAGGCCCGCCGCCGAAACCGGCGTCCAGCGCCACCCCAGCGTGGCGCCGCTGTCATCGGTCCAGCGCGCATCCTCGGGCATCTGGCGGGCGTGATAGGTACGGATCCGCTCCGCCGCCAGTTCCAGCGCGGCGCGATCCTCGGCCGAGACCTTGGCGATCTCGGCCTCCATCTCCTCCGTCGTGAAGGCCATCGTGTCGGGCGTCAGGTCCAGCCGATCGAAGCGCGCGGTCAGGTCGATGACCGCCGCATCGCCCCGCGCGCGCACATCGGCGATTATGTCGGCCACCGCCGCATCCACATCGGGGCTGTCCTCGCGCTTCATGCCCAGAAGGGCGGTGAAGGCGGCCTCGAACCCCGCATCGGTCGTGGATAGGAACTGGGGCATCGCGGCTCTCCTTTGCCCCCTCGCTTAGCAATGGCGGGGCCGTGCCTCAAGTCCCTCAGCGGCGGGTGAGGCGCGCCTGGCCGTAGGGCGTGTCGGTGGTGACGCGCGTGACGCGCATCATCCCGTTCGGCGCGGGATCATACCGCAGCGTGAACGGAAAGACGCGTTTTTCGGCCATCTCTCGCGCGGAATAGCCTGCGACGCGCCGATATTCCCCCGCGCAGGTCACCGAATCCCCTTGGCGCGAAGGCCGGGACAGCGCCACCTCCGTCGCGCGGCGCCCGTCGAAGATGCGCTGCGATTGCCCGCATTCCTGCCCCGGCGGCACATCGCGCAGCGTGGCGAACAGCGCGGTCAGCGGATCGACGGTGCCGCCCTGGGTGGCGGGGTTCACGTCATCCTCGTCCGCGCGGCGGGGCGGGTCGTAGGCCTTCACCTGCGGCACGCCCGCGCGGTATTCCATCGTGCCCTGCCGCTTGCGTCCGTTGTTGTCGGCGCGTTCGGAATAGGTGTCGGGCGTGAAGCGGTCCCCCGACACGCGCCCCTGCGTCGCCGCATCATAGCGCAAGGTGCGCAGGATCCCCACCAACCCCCCGCTTTGCAGCGTGCCATTGGCGCTGTAACGCCCCCCCTCCACCCGTCCCGACAGGCGCAGGGTTCCGGCAGAGATGCCGCGGATCGTCAGGGCATAGGTCGCCTGCTCGGTGGCTTGGGGCAGGGCGGGAAGGGCCATCATGGCGGCCAGCGCCAGGGTCGGGATCATGCGCATTGCGGCTCCTTTCGGTCTGGGCCACATATAAGTGCCGGGGGGCGGAAGGCGAACCGCTTGACGCGGGGGGCGAATGCCTCTATGGACCCCCAACGGATTTTCGGCGCGCTGCTTTTTGGCGGTGCCCATCATGTTTGAAGGATCAACATCATGTCGCGCGTCTGCGAACTCAGCGGGAAAGGCCCGATGTCGGGCAACACCATCTCCCACGCCAACAACAAGAACCGTCGTCGCTTCCTGCCGAACCTGAACGACGTGACGCTGATCTCGGACGTGCTGGGTCAGTCGTTCAAGTTCCGCGTGTCGGCTGCGGCGCTGCGCACGGTCGATCACCGTGGCGGTCTGGACGCCTTTTTGGCGAAGTCCAAGGATGACGAGCTGTCGGCCCGCGCGCTGAAGGTGAAAAAAGACATCGCCAAAGCGCAGACCGCCGCCTGATCCAGCGTCGAGCTCCGCACGGCCAAAAACCCCGCATAGCGGGGTTTTTTTCATGTGGCGTGGCCCCGCGTGGCGGGGCCTCCGTTGGATCAGCTGCAATAAGCTTCAGCCGTGCGTCCGAACGCGCGATAGCGTTGCCAGAAGGCGCTGTCCGCCGCCCCCTTGGACACACGAACTTCCTGCGCGCGGTCCGGGTCGGTGAAGAAGCGCGCGGCCTTGCGCTGATCGGCGCGGCTCAGCGTGGCATCCGCCGCCGCCTGAATGCAGGCGCAGGTGCGAGCATTGGCCGAAGACCGTTCCGAGCGCAGGCACGCGCTGTCGATCGGACCGGCAAGGGAAAGGGTGGGAAGCGTCACGGCCATCGCAAGGACCGCCGCCGCAAGCGTCGTGGGTTTCATGTCTCTGCCTCGTTCCGGGGGCGGTCTTGATGCCGCCCTGTGTGTCGATCCATGCATCATAGGCGAATCCCGCCACGCTTCAATCGGCACAGATCGGGGACATGTGCACCCTCGCGCGGGTGTGCGTGTGCGATCCCCATTGACCGCCCTTTGTTTCATGGTCATATGCGCGCATGACCCAGCTTGATCGCATCCGCAATTTTTCCATCGTGGCGCATATCGACCACGGCAAATCCACGCTCGCCGACCGGCTGATCCAGCTGACGGGAACGGTGGCCGAACGCGATATGAAGGCCCAGATGCTCGACAGCATGGACATCGAGCGGGAGCGGGGCATCACGATCAAGGCCAACACGGTGCGGATCGAATATCCGGCCAAGGACGGCAACACCTATGTCCTGAACCTGATCGACACCCCCGGCCACGTCGATTTCGCCTATGAGGTCAGCCGATCCATGCGCGCGGTCGAAGGCTCGCTTCTGGTGGTCGATGCGTCCCAAGGGGTCGAGGCGCAGACGCTGGCCAACGTCTATCAGGCGATCGACGCCGGCCACGAGATCGTTCCCGTGCTGAACAAGATCGACCTTCCCGCCGCCGAACCCGACCGCGTGAAGGCGCAGATCGAGGATGTGATCGGCATCGACGCGCAGGACGCCATTCCAATTTCCGCGAAATCGGGCATGGGCATTCCCGACGTGCTGGAGGCGATCGTCACCCGTCTGCCCGCGCCCAAGGGCGACCGCGACGCGCCGCTGAAGGCGATGCTGGTCGATTCGTGGTATGACCCCTATCTGGGCGTGGTCGTCATGATCCGCGTGATGGACGGGGTCATCCGAAAGGGCGACCGCGTGAAGATGATGCAGACCGGCGCCGTCTATGGCATCGACAAGCTGGCCGTTCTGAAGCCCGCCATGGTCGATATCGCCGAACTTGGCCCGGGCGAGATCGGGGTTCTCACCGCCTCCATCAAGCAGGTGCGCGACACGCGGGTGGGCGACACTATCACCACCGAGCGCAAGGGGACCGAGGCGCCGCTTCCGGGCTTCAAGCCGGCGCAGCCGGTGGTGTTCTGCGGCTTGTTCCCCGTGGATGCGAACGACTTCGAGGATCTGCGCGACGCGATCGAGAAGCTGGCCCTGAACGACGCAAGCTTCAGCTTCGAAATGGAGACCTCGGCCGCGCTCGGGTTCGGGTTCCGCTGCGGCTTCCTCGGCCTGCTGCATCTGGAGGTCATCCGCGACCGGCTGGAGCGTGAATACGACATGGACCTGATCACCACCGCGCCGTCGGTGGTATTCAAGCTGCACATGAAGGACGGGGAGGTGCGCGATCTGCACAACCCCGCCGACATGCCCGACCTGACCTATGTCGACCATATCGAGGAACCGCGCATCAAGGCCACGATCATGGTGCCCGACGATTATCTGGGCGACATCCTGAAGCTGTGTCAGGACCGTCGCGGCATCCAGCTGGACCTGTCCTATGCCGGATCGCGGGCGATGGTCGTCTATGACCTGCCGCTGGCCGAGGTGGTGTTCGATTTCTATGACCGCCTGAAATCCGTCACGAAGGGCTATGCCAGCTTCGATTACCAGATCAGCGAATACCGCGAGGACAACCTCGTGAAGATGTCGATCCTGGTCAATGACGAGCCTGTGGACGCCCTGTCGATGATGGTGCACCGCGACCGGGCCGAATCGCGCGGGCGCGTGATGGTGGAAAAGCTGAAAGAGCTGATCCCCCGTCATATGTTCAAGATCCCGATTCAGGCCGCCATCGGCGGGCGGGTCATCGCGCGCGAAACCCTGTCGGCCATGCGCAAGGACGTGACGGCGAAATGTTATGGCGGAGATGCCAGCCGGAAGCGCAAGCTGCTGGACAAGCAGAAGGCCGGCAAGAAGAAGATGCGCCAATTCGGCAAGGTGGAGATCCCACAGGAAGCCTTCATCAGCGCGCTGAAGATGGACAGCTGAAAACGGGGCCTAGCGCCCCGTTTTTTCTTTCAACGCGTCGATGCGGCTGCTGGCCTCGGCCTTGCTCAACGTCTCGTCGAACTCCTCCCCCGCCTCTTCGCATAGGGTCTTGAGATAGCTCGCTTGCGCGCCGGTCATTGCCTCGTCGCCCGTGACCCAATCTTCGGGGTCCTTTTCGGCATTGCCGGTCGGATGGGATTTCGGATTTTCCATAATCGCCTCATGTTCATTCAATGTTCATGAAACGAAGGGCGGGCGGAAATGGTTCCACCCGCCCCACCTGTCACAAAAGCGGCTCGATCTTGGCCAAGACGCTGTCGGTCGCTTCCTGATAGGAGATCAGGCTGTTGAAGGTTCCGTTGCGGTCGAACAGGATTACCTTGGAGGTGTGCTCCATCGTGTAATCCCCGCCGGAAATCGGCACCGCGCGGGAATAGGCGCCGAACGCTTTTTCGGCCTTCTTCACCTCTTCCTCCGACCCGGTGACCCCCACGGCGTTCGGCAACCACGAGACATAGTCGTTCAACATCGCCACCGTGTCGCGCTGCGGATCCACGGTCACGAAGGCGATTCGCAGTCCGTCCGCCCGGTCGCCCAACGCTTCCTGCCAGCCCATGATGTCACCCAAGGTCGTTGGGCAGACATCGGGGCAGTGGGTGAAACCGAAGAACACCGCCGTCGGCTTGCCCGCAAGCCAGCTTTGGGTGAACTTCTCGCCTGCGGTGGTTTCAAGGACATAATCGCCGCGGCCGATGCCCCCGTCCGCCCGGTCGAGGATGCGGGGGGCCAGCATGAACCACAACGCCGCACACACCGCCAGCGCCGCCAGCACACCGCCAAAAATGGGAAGATAACGGGACATGGGTCCCTCCTTTCTGGTGATGGCCTCAGTGGTGATGATGGCCGGAGCCGCCGCCCGCGTTGATGGCGCGAACGGTCATCGGCACGGTCACGGTTCCGGCGTCGCGGAAGGTCAGGGTCAGGGGAAGCGTCTCCCCCTCGACCAAGGGGCCGGTCAGCCGCTCGAACATGATATGGTTGCCCGAAGGTTGCAGATCCACCGTGCCGCCTGCGGGAATGGGCAATCCACCGTCCAGAGGGGCCATGCGCATGATCCCGTCCGTCATCTCCATCTTGTGCAGGCTGCTGGTCTGGGCAACGTCCAATCCGGCGGCCAGCAGCACGTCATCGGTGGTGCCGGTGTTGCGAATGGTCAGGTATCCACCGCCCACCGGCGCGCCGGGCAGGGTCGCACGGGCGAAGACCTCGCCGATCAGCAGATCGCCTGCGGCCATGGCGGGATCGGCGGTGACCAGCGTCGGGGCCGGACCTGCGCCGCCGTCGCCCCAGACCTCGGTCGTCGTGTCGCAGACCTGTTCGGTGGGAAAGGCGAATTCCGTGCCGATGTCGGACGCGGGCAGCGTGACCGTGACGGGAAACACGCCGCGGACATCTGCGGGCAAATTCCCTTGCCAGGTGATGCCGCCGCTGACCTGCGCGATGGTCCAGCCATCGGGCGCGGTCGCGACGACGCGGACGCCCTCGGGGACGGTCATGCGCACCTCGCGCGTGGGGGCGCCGTCGCAGCCATGGGGCACGATCAGCGCGGCGGCCAGCGCCTGGTCGGCGGGAAGGGCGCGTGTGTCGAAGGACACATGGGCAAGGGCGGGCGCGGCACAGAACAGTGCGGCGGTCAGGGTGATGGGGCGAAGCATGGCGTATCCTGTGATGATCTGAAACCGAGGGCTGCTCAGATCCGAACCGGCGGGCCCCGCGCGGCATAGGGGGCCGTGACCCGCAACGGGGCCATGCGGATGGCGGGATGGGCGGACACGACCGTGTATCCGCCACGCGCCTGATGCGTCGGGGTCGGGCTGGAGGGGAGGGCGATCTTGCCGATCAAGGTGCAGACCGGACAGGTGTGCGCCGCACTTTCCAGCGGACCGGCGGGGCACAGATCGCCCATCGCCCCGCCGCCCAGTAAATACGCCTCATACGCGGGATCGGAGGCGCGCGGCGTCGCGTGGCCCGCGCCCAAGGCGGCAAAGGCCATCGCCAGGGCGCCGACAAGCGCCAGCAGGGCCATGCGTATGGGGGGCGTGCGGGTCATGCCGTTGTTGTGCCCGGTCACGCGCCTTGTCGCAAGTGGACGCATTGTCCTGCGACCAAAGGTTTCAGGAAACTTTCCGGCCCCAGAGTAGTTGAAGCCGCATGACAATTTCAAATCCCGCCGCCTCATGAACAAACCCATCGCCGCCTATGGCCTGATTGGGGACACCCATTCCAACGCGCTGATCTGCGATGCGGGGTCGATCGACTGGCTTTGCTGGCCACGCCACGACAGTCCGGCCCTGTTCACCCGCCTGCTGGATGCGGGCAGTGGCGGCCATGCCGCGATCCGGTTCGACGGTCTGGCATCGGTCGGGCGCCGCTACATTCCCGGCACGAATATCCTGGAAACGTCCTTTGCAGGCGATGCCGGGGCGGCGACGCTGACCGACCTCATGCCGGTCCATCCCCCGTCCACCGAACAGGATGACGGGCCGGACGGGTTCGTGCAAAGCCGTCTGCTGCGCCGGGTCACGTGCGATTCGGGCCGGGCGCGTGGAGAGCTGCGGCTGAGCCTCACCCCGGACTTCGGCCGTGCGCGGGCCACGTTCACGGCCCATGATGACGGCATCGATGTGCGTGTGCCGAATCTGGATCTGCACGCCCACGGGTCGCACCCCCTGCGGGTGGAGGGGCAGTCCATCGTGATGCGCTTCGATCTGGCGGCGGGGGAAGCGGCGTTCCTTGCGCTGGCCTGTGACGGTGTGCCCGACGTCTGCCCGACCCGCACGCTGGACGATGCCGAGAATGATATCCGCCACACGGCCGCCTATTGGCAGCGGTGGTGCGGCAACCTGAAATACGAAGGCCGTTATCGCGACGCGATGGAGCGGAGCGCGCTGGTGCTGAAAGCCCTCACCTATTCCCCGACGGGCGGGATCGTGGCGGCGGCGACCACCAGCCTGCCCGAGGCGGTGCCCGGAAACCGCAACTTCGACTATCGCTACAGCTGGGTGCGGGACGCCAGTTTCACCGTCACGGCCTTCTGCAATCTGGGTCAGCACCGCGAGGCGGAGGAGTATATCCGTTTCCTGCGCAACGCCGACGGGACAAAGGGGCGGGAATTGCATCTGCTGTATCCGGTCGACGGTGAAATTCCGCCGGAGACGGAGCTGGACCACCTTCCCGGCTGGCGGGGTGTGGGGCCGGTGCGGATCGGCAACGCCGCTTCCGACCAGCACCAGTATGACCTGTTCGGAGAGTTCATGGTCGCGCTTCTCTGCTATGTCGCGGCGACCGACTTCGATCCCCCGCCGCGCATTGCGAAGGGCTTGGTCGAGGCGATCACGACGATTGCCGACCGTGCCTTGGGCCATCGGCACGACAAGGATCACGGCATCTGGGAATTCCGCGACCGGATGGAGCATTTCCAGTATACAAAGGCGATGATCTGGGTGGCGTTGGACCGCGCCTGCAGGTTGGCTGAAGGTCTGGGAGGGTTCGATCCCACCAAAGTGGCGGAGTGGCGGGACGCGGCGACGGAGATCCGGGCGGAGTATGAGCGTGAGACATGGTCCGAAAGCCGTCAGGCCTATGTCCAGTCTTACGATTGCAACGAGTTGGACGCCTCGGTCCTGCGCACGGCCCTGTTCGATGCGCTGGACCCCCGTTCGCCGCGCGTGGCCTCCACCCTGCGCGCGATCGAGCGGGAACTGAGCATGGGCGACCTGACCTGGCGCTATCGGATGCCGGATGGGCTGGAGGGGGATGAGGGCACCTTCACCGCCTGCGCCTTCTGGCGCGTGGGCGTGATGGCTGAACTGGGCGAGAAGGCCGAGGCGCAGGCGCTTTACGAACGCCTGCTGGCCCGGGGGAACGACCTTGGCCTGTTCGCCGAAGAGATCGACCCCCATACGGGCGAACATCTGGGGAATTTCCCGCAGGCGTTCACCCATATGGCGATCATCAACCACGGCATCCGGTTGGAAACCGCCCTGGCCCGTGGTCAGGGCTAGGCGTCAGCCCTGAAGGGTGCGCACGCCGATCCCCTCATCCCGCGCCTTCATCGCCGCCACGGCGGCGATGGAGCCGGCGGCGGTGGTGAAGTAGGGGATCTTTTCATACAGCGCGACCGAGCGGATTTCGCGGCTGTCAGCCACCGATTGCGCCCCTTCGGTCGTGTTCAGGACCAGCGCGATATCCCCGTTCTTCAGGCGATCCACGATGTTCGGCCGGCCTTCATAGACCTTGTTGACCGACGTGGCGGCAATGGCCTGCGCCTTCAGCCAATCGGCCGTGCCCTTGGTCGCCACGATCTCGAACCCCAGATCGATCAGGCCACGGGCGGCATCCGCCAAGGCGTCGGTCTTGTCGGCGTCCCGCACCGACAGGAACACGCGACCGTCTTCCGGCAGTTGGACGCCCGCGCCCATCTGCGCCTTCAGGAAGGCCAGCGCGAAGGTGCGATCCCAGCCCATCACCTCGCCGGTCGACCGCATTTCCGGCCCCAGAAGCGTGTCCACACCGGGGAAGCGGGCAAAGGGCAACACCGATTCCTTGACCGAGAACCAGGGCGTGATCGGATCGGCCAGCGTCATCGCATCGGCCAAAGGCAGGGCGGTGTCGGGCCCCACACCGGCGGGATAGGCGGCGCGCAGCGGGAAGGCCGACAGTTTTTCTCCCGCCATCAGGCGCGCGGCGATGGAGGCGATGGCGCTGTCGGTGGCCTTGGCCACGAAGGGCACGGTTCGGGATGCGCGGGGGTTCACCTCCAGCACATAGATCACACCGTCCTTGATCGCGAATTGCACGTTCATCAGGCCGACCACGCCCAAGGCGCGGGCCATGGCCACCGATTGGCGCTTCAACTCCTTGATTATGTCGGCGCCAAGCGAGTGGGGCGGCAGGCAGCAGGCGCTGTCGCCGGAATGGACGCCCGCCTCCTCGATATGCTCCATGATGCCCGCGACGTGGACATTCTCACCATCCGACAGACAGTCCACATCGACCTCGATCGCGCCGGAGAGATAGCTGTCCAGAAGCACCGGGTTCTTGCCCGATACGTTCACCGCCGTGGTGATATAGCGGCGAAGCTGTTCGATATCGCGCACGATTTCCATCGCGCGGCCCCCCAGAACATAGGACGGACGGATCACCAGCGGAAAGCCGACGCGGCCCGCGATGTCCAGCGCCTGTTCGTCCGACGACGCGATGCCGTTCACCGGCTGCTTCAGGTCCAGATCGTTCAGCAGCTTCTGGAACCGCTCGCGGTCCTCGGCCAGGTCGATGGCATCCGGCGTGGTGCCAAGGATCGGGATCCCTTCCGCCTCCAGCGCGTTCGCCAGTTTCAAGGGCGTCTGCCCGCCGAACTGCACGATCACGCCATGCAGTGTCCCGTTGTCCTGTTCCACGCGCAGGATTTCCAGCACATGCTCGAAGGTCAGCGGCTCGAAATACAGCCGGTCCGACGTGTCGTAATCGGTGGAGACCGTCTCCGGGTTGCAGTTGACCATGATGGTCTCATACCCAGCTTCGGTCAGCGCAAAGCAAGCGTGGCAGCAGCAGTAGTCGAACTCGATCCCCTGGCCGATCCGGTTCGGACCGCCGCCCAGGATTACGACCTTCTTGGCGTTGGAGGGGCGCGCCTCGCATTCCACATCGCCCATCACGGGGGATTCGTAGGTGGAATACATATAGGGGGTCTGCGCCTCGAATTCGGCGGCGCAGGTGTCGATCCGCTTGAACACCGCCGTGACGCCAAGGTTGCGGCGGGCCTTGCGAACGGCGCCCTCGGTCTGGGCCGTCAGGCTGGCCAGACGGGCGTCGGTGAAGCCGAACATCTTCAGGCGGCGCAGGCCCTCGGCCGTGGTGGGCAGGCCATTCGCGGCAACCTTCGCCTCCTCCTCGATGATTTCGCGGATGCGGGCCAGGAACCACGGATCGAAACTGGTGGCGGCCACGATCTCGTCATCGGTCAGCCCGTGGCGCATCGCCTGCGCGATCAGCAGGATGCGGTCCGGGGTCTGGGCGCTGATCGCCTTGACGATGGCGGCCTTGTCCGGAGCGCCCTCGATCGCGATCTCGTCAAAGCCGCTCAGGCCCGTTTCAAGGCTGGCCAGCGCCTTCTGCATGGATTCGTGGAAGGTCCGGCCGATCGCCATGACCTCGCCCACCGATTTCATCGCGGTGGTCAGTTCGGGCTTCGATCCCGGGAATTTCTCGAACGCGAAACGCGGGATCTTGGTCACGACATAATCGATCGTCGGCTCGAACGAGGCGGGCGTGACCTTGGTGATGTCGTTGTCCAGCTCGTCCAAGGTATAGCCGACGGCCAGTTTGGCCGCGATCTTGGCGATGGGAAAGCCCGTCGCCTTGGACGCCAGCGCCGAGGAGCGCGACACGCGGGGGTTCATTTCGATCACGACCATGCGGCCATCGGCGGGGTTGATCGCCCATTGCACGTTGGATCCGCCGGTCTCCACCCCGATTTCGCGCAGGACGGCGATGGAGCCGTTGCGCATCTCCTGATATTCCTTGTCGGTCAGGGTCAGGGCGGGGGCGACAGTGATCGAATCCCCCGTGTGAACGCCCATAGGATCGACGTTCTCGATGGCGCAGACGATGATGGCGTTGTCGTTGCGATCCCGCACGACCTCCATTTCGTATTCCTTCCAGCCCAGAAGGCTTTCATCTACCAGAACCTGCGCCACGGGCGAGGCGTCGAGGCCTGAGCGCACGATGCGTTCGTAATCGTCGCGGTTGTAGGCCACGCCGCCGCCAGTGCCGCCAAGGGTGAAGGCGGGGCGGATGATGGCGGGCAGGCCGACATATTCGATGGCCTCCATCGCCTCGGCCACGCCGGCCTTGATGTCGTATTTGCCGTTCACCTTGGGGGCCGACACGATGGTGGCCTTGGGGTTCTCGATTCCCAGACGGTCCATCGCCTCGCGGAACAGCTTGCGGTCCTCGGCCATCTCGATGGCGTCGCGGTTGGCGCCGATCAGCTGGACGTTGAACTTCTCAAGCACACCCATGTCGGCCAGCGCCAGCGCCGTGTTGAGGCCGGTCTGCCCGCCCATGGTCGGCAGCAGCGCGTCGGGGCGTTCCGCCTCGATGATCTTGGCCACCACGTCGGGGGTGATCGGTTCGATATAGGTGGCGTCGGCCAGCCCCGGATCGGTCATGATCGTGGCGGGGTTGGAATTCACGAGGATGACGCGATACCCTTCCTCGCGCAGCGCCTTGCACGCCTGCGCACCGGAATAGTCGAATTCGCACGCCTGACCGATGACGATGGGCCCCGCGCCGATGATCATGATGGAGGTGATATCGGTTCTTTTCGGCATGACGGGCCCCATGGCTTTGCCCCCGAAACCGCAGGTGACGGCCGGATTCGGAGGGCGGAGTGTTTGCAAATTGACGCGGTTTATCTTGAACGACGGGCGGGGCGCAACCCTCTTTGGCTTGACTTCGTGGGCGGGGCGGTATTCATCCGGCCCAAACGGAAGACACCTCGGAAAAGGGGAGCGTGATGCACGCCTATCGCAGCCATACTTGTGCCGACCTGAACACGTCGAACGTGGGGCAGGAGGTTCGTCTTGCCGGGTGGGTCCACCGCGTCCGCGACCACGGCGGCGTGCTGTTCATCGACCTGCGCGACCATTACGGCATCACGCAGGTGATCTGCGACAGCGACAGCGCGGCCTTTGCCGACCTGGAGAAGGTGCGCGCCGAATGGGTGATCCGGGTCGAGGGCAAGGTGCTGGCCCGCGACGCGTCTCTGGTGAACCCCAAGCTGCCGACGGGGGAGGTCGAGGTCTATGCCCGCGGCCTGACCGTTCTGGGCGAGGCCGCCGAACTGCCCATGCCGGTCTTCGGCGAGGTGGATTACCCCGAGGAAACGCGCCTGACCTATCGCTTCCTCGACCTGCGCCGGGAAAAGCTGCACCGCAACATGATGCTGCGGTCGAACGTCGTGCGGTCGATCCGCAACCGGATGTGGGATCAGGGCTTCAACGAGTTTCAGACGCCGATCATCACCGCGTCCTCGCCCGAAGGGGCGCGCGACTTTCTGGTGCCGAGCCGTCTGCATCCGGGCAAGTTCTATGCCCTGCCGCAGGCGCCGCAGCAGTTCAAGCAGCTGATCATGGTGGCGGGCTTCGACCGCTATTTCCAGATCGCCCCCTGTTTCCGCGATGAAGACCCGCGCGCCGACCGCTCGCCCACCGATTTCTATCAATTGGACATCGAGATGTCGTTCGTTGAACAGCAGGACGTGTTCGACGCGGTGCAGCCGGTGATCCAGGGCCTGTTCGAGGAGTTCAGCGACAAGAAGGTCGACAGCGACTGGCCGCTCATCCCCTACAAGGACGCGATGGCGTGGTATGGCTCGGACAAGCCCGACCTGCGCAACCCGATCAAGATGCAGGTGGTGAGCGAGCATTTCGCGGGCTCCGGCTTTGCCATCTTCGCCAAGCTGCTGGAGCAGGACGGGACCGAGATCCGCGCCATTCCCGCCCCCACGGGCGGCAGCCGCAAGTTCTGCGACCGGATGAACAAGTTCGCGCAGGAACAGGGCCTGCCGGGCATGGGCTATATTTTCTGGCGCAAGGCCGAAGACGGCTCGATGGAGGCTGCAGGTCCGCTGGCGAAAAATATCGGGCCCGAGCGGACCGAGGCGATCCGTCAGCAGCTTGGTCTGGGCGAGGGCGACGCGGCCTTCTTCCTTGGTGGCAAGCCCGAGGCGTTCGAAGCCGTGGCGGGCCGCGCCCGCAACGTCATCGGCGAAGATTTGGGCCTGACCGAAAAGGACAGCTTCAAGTTCGCCTGGATCGTCGATTTCCCGATGTATGAAAAGGACGATGAGGGCAAGCTCGACTTCAGCCACAACCCCTTCTCCATGCCGCAGGGCGGGATGGAGGCGCTGGAAGGCGATCCGCTGAAGGTTCACGCCTATCAATACGACCTTGCCTGCAACGGGTATGAGCTGATCTCGGGCGGCATCCGCAACCACAAGCCCGAGATCATGTTCAAGGCGTTCGAAATCGCGGGCTATCCCAATTCCGAGGTGGAGAAGCGGTTCGGCGGCATGGTCAAGGCCTTCCGTTACGGCGCACCGCCCCATGGTGGTTGTGCGGCGGGGATCGACCGGATCGTCATGCTTCTGGCGGACGAGCCGAACATCCGCGAGGTCATCATGTTCCCGATGAACCAGCGGGCCGAAGACATGCTAATGAACGCCCCATCTGAGCCGACCAACGAACAGTTGCGCGACCTGCGCCTTCGTGTGATCCCTAAGGACGCATAAACAAACGGAGGGGCGGATGCAGCAGATCGGATTTTCGGTTCCCGACTGGACGCCGCCGCCCCCACCGACCGGAGAAACGCTGGTCGGTCGCACCGCCCGTCTTGAAAAGCTGACGCTGGCCCATGCGGACGCGCTGCACCGCGCGTTCGAGGCGGGGGGCGATGCCCTCTGGACCTATATGCCGCGCGGGCGGACGGATCTGGAAGGGTATCGCGCCTGGGTGGCGGAGGCGTCGCACAGCGTCGATCCATTCTTCTATACCCTGATTGATCGGGACACGGGGCAGGCGGTCGGCGTCGCCTCCTACCTTCGCATCGCGCCCGCCGCAGGGTCGATCGAGGTCGGGTTCATCACCTTCGCCCCCAGCGTCCAGCGCAAGACCGCCACGACCGAGGCGATGTTCCTGATGATGCAATGGGCGTTCGAGGCGGGCTACCGCCGTTACGAATGGAAATGCGACAGCCTGAACGTCCCGTCCCGCCGTGCGGCGCAACGGTTGGGATTAAGCTATGAGGGGGTGTTCCGGCAGGCGCTGGTCTATAAGGGGCGCAACCGCGACACGGCATGGTTCGCGGCCATTGACGCCGAATGGCCCGCGCTGAAGGCCGCCTTCACCACATGGCTGTCGCCCGACAACTTTTCGGACGGGGTGCAGAAGACCCGCCTTGCGGATCTGACCGCCCCGATCCGTGTTGCCTCCGATCCGACGCTCTAACGCGTCAGGCGGTGATAGAGGTGGGTGAAGGTCGCGACGCCCAGCACCGGCATCACAAGGTTCACGATGGGCACCGACAGCGGCGCCGCCATCAGCGCCCCCGCCAGCCAGACGCGGCCCACATGCTTGCGGTGCAGCCGCTTGGCCGCAGCGCGCCCGACGCGGCGCATGGCGACCAGAATGAAATACTCCCGGCCCAGCAGATAGCCGTTGAGGGCGATGAACAGAACCGGCCCCAATGGCCCCGCAAAGGCATAGACGGCCAGCGCCAGAATGTTCGCCGCGATCAACAGCGCGAAGGCCTGCGCGGATTCGCGGATCTGATCGCCAAGGGGCAGGGCTTCCGCCTCGGGCAGGGCGGGATAATGCCGCCCCTCAACCGCGCCGACGATGTTTTCCAAAAACAGACCGGTGAAGGCGGAGGCGACAGGCACCATCAGGAACACCGAGGCCAGCAGCATGACCAGAAGCCCGCCGGCCCCCGCCACCCAGTCCAGCCCCCCGACCGGACCGATCCACGGCAGCGTCACGCTGTCGGGCACCACCGTCTCCAGCCCCCAGAGGAACAGGGCGGTCAGCGCCGCCAGCAAAAGCACCGTCAATCCGATCCCGCGCAACAGCACGCCGCGAAAGCGCGGATCGAACACCTGTCCAAGCGCCTTGAAGAACGACGCGAGGATCATGCGCCGATCCAGGTGGTCAGGGCATCGATGTCAGGGCGCGGGCGGTCGGCAGGTTCCATCGTTTCCGTGCCGATGTGGATGAAGCCCGCGATGAACTCCCCTTCCGTCAACCCGAAGGCCGCGCCGAACGCCGCATGATGCGACACCCAGCCCGTCAGCCAGTTCGCCCCCCAGCCCGCCGCCTGCGCGGCGTTCAGCAGCGCGAGGCAGACGGCCCCGGCAGACAGGATCTGTTCCATCTGCGGGATCTTGTCCGACGGTTTGGGGCTTGCGATGACCGCGACGGCCAAGGTCCCCAATTCAAACTGCTTGCGGCCCTTCTTGCGGGACGTGTCATCCGTGCCGAAAGATTCCGCCAGATCGGCGATGCGGGGCATGGCGGCGGGGGGAAGCACGATGAACCGCCACGGCTGCAACATGCCATGATCGGGGGTGCGGGCGGCGGCGGTCAGGATCGGGCCCAGATCCTCCCGCGTGGGCACGGGGGCGGCCAGCGTCTTGGCGGGGCGCGACCGGCGGCTCATCAGGAATTCGGTGACGGCGGGATTTGGAACGGGCATCGGCATCTCCTTTGCCCGACAGGAATGAGGGCGGACCCCCGCGGGGTCAAGTCACTCGCTGCACAAGTAGACCGCGCCGCCCACGGCCACGACCGACACGGCTGCGGCCGCCAACCCGATGGGTGTGGCCAATGCCGCCCCGGCCGTCGCGCTGGTGGAGGCGATGGTCTGCTGCACCGCCGCCCCTGCGCCGGACAGGACGACCGCACCGCCCGGCCGGGTCACCGTCTGCACCCCGTTCACGACCCCCGCCGTGCCTTCGGGCGCATCGCCCAACCCGGCAATCGCCATCGCCGTCTGGGTGGAGGTGTTGACCCGTTCGCAAAACGTCCGGCGCGGCGCGCGGCATTGCAGCCAGGCGTCCCGCGCCCCTTCGGAATACCCGGAATAGGTCTTGGCCCGATCGTCCCATTGCAGGCAGAAGGCTTGACGCTGGTCGTCATCCAGATCGGGCGTAAGATAGCGCAGCGTGACATAGCCGGGGCAGTCCACCGCGCCCCAACCGCCCAGCCACGCCTCGCGCCGGGTGCGGTTGGCGGCAAGCTGGCTGTCATCCGCCTCATAGAACAGATTGATCCGCTGCCCCCCGACCGAGGTCGCGCAGCTTTCCGTTCCCGCCAGGACGGCAGAGGGAATCATCAGGGCGAGGAGGACAAGGATCCATTTCATCGCGCGCTCATACCCCCGCCGAAGGGGCCGTGCAATTCACGTCTTCGCGGCCCGGCGATAGGACCCTTCGGGCAGGTTCAACGCCGCCGCCAGATCCCGAACCTGCGTCAGCGACAAGGTGATGCGCATGACCTCGTTCGTCAGGGCGTCCACCTGTTCGATGGTCACCTGATCCTCGAACGCGTGAATGCCCACATCCTCCTGCAGGACGCGCGCCCCTTCATCCACCAAGGTGATCACGGTCGCGTCGAAGGTGTGCTCGATGGTGAACATTCCATCACGTTAAGGAATGCACGCCGATCACGCCACAGGAATATGGGCGAACGGGCACAATGCGCTTATATACCCCGAATGGCACGACCGACGGAGGGACGAATGCGACGAATTGGTGCGGCACTGCTGGCGATGGCGGCCCTGGCCGCGTGCGAACCCCTGCCGCCGCCGGATACCGGCCCACCTTTGGCGCCGCTGCCGCAGGTCGAGGCGGGAGCCAAGCTGAGCCCGGCGGCGGCGCAGGCCGCCTTCAACACCGCCCGCGCACGGGTGGAGCCGGTGGCCGAGCAGATCTGCCGCGAACGCACCCGCGGGGCGAATTGCGATTTCGCCATCTCCATCGACCGGACGCAGGGCAATATCGCCAACGCCTATCAATCGCGCGACGCGCAGGGGCGTCCGATCATCCGTTTCACCACGGCGCTGGTGAACGACGCGCGCAATGCCGACGAACTGGCCTTCGTGCTGGGGCATGAGGCGGCGCACCACATCCTCGGCCATCTGGACCGCCAGTCGCAAAGCGCGGCGGCCGGGGCGATTCTGGGGGGGCTCGTGGCGCAGATCGGCGGTCTGGACCCCAGCGCGCTGACGGATGTGGGGGCGGGGCTGGGGGGCCGCGTCTATTCCAAGAACCATGAGCTGGAGGCCGACCGTCTGGGGGCCGAGATTGCCATTCGCGCCGGCTATGACCCGGTGCGGGGCCTTGGGTTCTTCCAGCGCCTGCCCGATCCCGGCGACCGCTTCCTGGGCAGCCACCCGGCCAACTCCGACCGCATCGCCGTGGTCCGCCGTCAGGCGGCGGCGATGGGCCGGTAATCAGATCGGCAGAACCGACACCTCGTCCCCCGCAGGGCGGGCGGGGTCGTTCGGCGGGCGGATCAGCAGCACGTTCGCCTCGGTCAGGCGCAGCATCAGCGAACTGTCCTGTTCCGAAAAGGGCACAAGGCCCCCCGCGTCCAGCCGCCCGCGCATGAAATGGGTGCGGGGGCCGTTTGCGGGCACCTCCGCTGCCAAGCGCGCCGATTGCACGTCGGGCAGGGCCGTTTGCCCCGTCATCGCGCGGATCAGCGGCAGCAGGAAAATCTGGGCGCAGACGAAGCTGGAGACGGGATTGCCGGGCAGCCCCAGCATCACCCCGTCGCCCATGCGCCCCGCCATCAGCGGCTTGCCGGGGCGCATGGCGATCTTGTGGAACGAGAGGTCCATCCCCAATTCCCGCGCGATGGGGCCGACCAGGTCGTGATCGCCCACCGACGCGCCGCCGATGGTCACCACCACATCCGCCCCCTTCGCCAGCGCAAAGACCGCGCGCAGGGTGTCGGCATCGTCGGTTGCGATCGGCAGGACGCGGGCCGTGGCTCCGGCCTCCTCGATCATCGCCTGCAGCGTGAACGCGTTGGAGGCCGGGATCTGGTCGTCCCGCATCGGGCTGCCGGGGGCCGCAAGCTCATCCCCGGTGGAGATGATGGCGATGTCGGGGCGGCGAAACACCGACACCTCTGCCACGTCCATGGCGGCCAGAAGGCCGATATCGGCGGGGCGCAGGCGGCGGGGGGCGAAGGTTTGGCCCGCGCGGAAATCCTGCCCCTGCGCGCGGATGTGGCGGCCTTCGGACAGTTCGGTGATCGTGATCGTATCCCCGTCGCGGCGAACGTGTTCCTGCATGATGACGCGCGTCGCCTGCGCCGGCACCGGCGCCCCGGTGGAGATGCGGATCGCCCCCGTCAGATCACCATGAAACGCGGCCCCGGCGCGGGATTCCCCGATCACCGGCAGAACCGCGCCGATCTCTGGGTCGCCCCCCACGGCATAGCCATCCATGGCCGAGGCGTCGAAGGGCGGCTGGTCGCGCCGCGCCGCCACCGCCACCGCCAGAAGGCGCCCGCTGGCCCGATGCAGCGGCACGACCTCGGTCCCCATCGGGCGGGCCATGTCCAGCACCATCGCCTGCGCCTGATCGACCGGGATCATGGCGCGTCATAGCGGCCCGAGGCGCCACCCTCCTTCATCGTGACGCGGATCGCGCCGATCTCCATCCCCCGCTCCGCCGCCTTCAGCATATCATAGATGGTCAGCGCGGCGACCGAAACGGCGGTCAGCGCCTCCATCTCCACCCCCGTCTGGCCGGTGGTGCCGACCATGGCGGTGATGCGGATGCCGGGCAGTGCGGGGTCGGGGATCAGGTCCATCGTCACCTTGGTGATCGGCAGCGGATGGCACAGCGGGATCAGATCGGCGGTGCGCTTGGCCCCCATGATCCCGGCCAACCGCGCCACGCCCAGAACGTCGCCCTTCTTTGCTTGACCTTCGGTGATCAACGCCAGTGTCGCGGGTGTCATGCGGACGAAGCCTTCGGCCGTGGCCAGCCGCGCCGTCGCAGGCTTGGCCGAGACATCGACCATATGCGCATCGCCCTTGCCGTCGAAATGGGTCAGCATCACGCCTCCATCAACGTTCGGGTGGCGGCGGTCACGTCGTCCTGCCGCATCAGGCTTTCGCCGATCAGGAAGGCTTTCGCCCCCACCTCCGCCATCGCCTCCAGATCCGCAGGGGTATGAAGTCCGCTTTCCGACACGATCATCCGATCCCCCGGCACATGGCGCGAAAGTTCGCGCGTTGTATCAAGAGTAACTTCGAAGGTCTTGAGATTGCGGTTGTTTATGCCGATCATCGGGCTGTTCAGGTGCAGGGCGCGATCCAGTTCGGGCCGGTCATGCACCTCGATCAGCACATCCATGCCCCAGTGCCGGGCGGCGTCTTCCAGATCCGCCGCCTGCATGTCCGAAACGGAGGCCATGATGATCAGGATGCAATCCGCGCCCAAGGCCCGCGCCTCGGCCACCTGATAGGTGTCGTAAAGGAAGTCCTTGCGCAGGCAGGGCAGCGACACGGCGGCCCGCGCCGCCGTCAGGAACGCATCCGCGCCCTGAAAGCTTGGCCCGTCCGTGAGGATCGACAGGCAATGCGCCCCCCCCGCCTCATAGGCGCGGGCGAGGGCGGGCGGATCGAAATCGGGGCGGATAAGACCCTTGGACGGGCTGGCCTTCTTGATCTCGGCAATCAGGCCTTGGCGGGGGGCGTTCGCCAGCGCGCGATAAAATTCGCGCGGGGCGTCGGCCTCCTTTGCGGCGGCCTCCACCTCGGCCAGCGGGCGGGCGGTCTTGCAGGCCGCCACATGCTCCAGCTTATAGGCTTTGATGCGGTCCAGAATGGTCATCCCATGTCCCCGTTCGTTTGGGCGTTCGTCTCTGTCACCAGCGCGGCCAGCGCGGTTCGCGCGGCCCCGCTGTCGATGCTGTGGCGGGCCAGTTCGACCCCTTCGGGAAGGGTCGTCACATGGTCGGCCACCAGCAAGGCCGCCGCGGCATTGTAAAGGACCGCATCGCGATAGGCCCCCGGCGCGCCGTCCAACACCGCCCGCAATGCCGCCGCGTTCGCATCCGGCGTGCCGCCGATGATCGCCTCGAACGGATGGCGGGGCAGGCCCGCCTCCTCGGGTGTGATCTCGAACTCCCGCACCACGCCATGTTCCAGCGCAGCCACACGGGAGGGGGCAGAGATCGCCAGCTCGTCCGTGCCGTCGCCGCCATGGACCAGCCACGCCTTCTCGGACCCAAGCTTGTGCAGAACCTCGGCCATGGGGCGGATCAGGGCGGGGGAATAGGCGCCCGTCAACTGACGCCGCACCCCCGCCGGATTGGTCAGCGGCCCCAGAATGTTGAACAACGTCCGCGTGCCCAGTTCCACCCGGACCGGCATCACATGGCGGGTGGCGGGGTGGTGCATCGGGGCCATCATGAAGCCGATATTCGCCGCATGAAAACACCGTTCCACCACATCCGGGCCGACCATCACGTTCAGGCCCAGCGACGTCAGGGCATCCGAGGCGCCGGATTTCGACGACAGGTTGCGGTTGCCGTGCTTGGCCACCGGCACGCCCGCGCCCGCCACGACGAACGCCGTCGCGGTGGAGATGTTGAGCGTGCCCTTGCCGTCGCCGCCGGTGCCCACGATGTCGATCGCGCCGTCGGGCGCGCGAACGGGCACGCAGCGGGCGCGCATCTCGGCGGCGGCGGCGGCGTATTCGTCCACCGTCTCGCCCCGTGTGCGCAGGGCCATCAGAAAGCCGCCGATCTGGGCGGGCGTCGCCTCGCCCTCGAACAGGGCGGCAAAGGCGGTGCGGGCCTCGGTTTCGGTCAGCGGGCGTTCCGCAGCCAGGCCGATCAGGGGTTTCAGCGCGCTCATGCCGTCAGCGGGACGTTCGCGGTGGCAAGAAAAGTCCGCAGCATCCGGTGTCCGTGCTGCGAGGCGATGCTTTCGGGATGGAACTGCACCCCCTCGATCGGCAGGTCGCGGTGGCGCAGGCCCATGATCGTGCCATCCTCAAGCCACGCCGTCACCTCCAACGCGTCGGGCAGGGTGGCGCGGTCCACGACCAGCGAGTGATAGCGAGTCGCCTCGAACGGGGTGGGCAGGCCGGCAAAGACCCCGTGGCCTTCGTGATGCATCTGCCCCATCTTGCCGTGCACGATCTCATGGCAGCGCACGACCTTGCCGCCGAAGGCTTGACCGATGGTCTGATGGCCCAGACAGACGCCCAGCAACGGGGTGCGGGTTTCGGCGGCGGCTTCGGTCAGGGCCAGACAGATACCGGCCTGCGACGGATCGCAGGGGCCGGGCGACAGCACGATGGCGGCGGGGTTCAGCGCCATGGCCGCCTGCACATCCAGCGCATCGTTGCGTTTCACAACGACATCGGCCCCCAATTCCCCGAAATAATGCACGAGGTTATAGGTGAAACTGTCGTAATTGTCGATGAGCAGCAGCATGCGGGCGGGACCGTCGTTAGGGGGGTGAACCGCCGCGGCGGTCGGGCTATACATGGCCCCGGGCGCGGTGGGGCGTCAAGAGCGGAAGGGAAATCGGATGGGTGCGCGGCTGGTGTCTGGCTTTGTCTGCGGGGCGATACTGGGTGTGGCGGGGCTGGCCCTGCTGTCGCGCAGCCTGCCGCCGGTGACGGGCCCCGCGCCCGAGGTTCCCGTTCAGGCCCCCGGCGCGGGAACCGTGCCGCCCGCGGGCGCGGCGCCGACGATGCCGGGGGACCAACCGGCGCCGGTGGCCGGGGGGGTGGCGGACCGTCCGCGCGCGCTGGATCTCTATGCCCGTCCGTTCGCGAATCCCGAAGGCCGCCCGATGCTGTCGATCATCCTGATCGACACGGGGCCTCTGGGGGATCGGCCGGTCAACCTGCCCTTCCCGGTGTCCTTCGCCATTCCGCCGCGCGTGGCGGACGCGGCCGCGTTGGCGCAGGCGCGGCGTGACGGCGGGCAGGAGGTGCTGATGGTCCTGGGGGCGGTGGACGACCCGCGCCTTCCCGAAGCCGTGGCCGGGATGGAGGCGCGTGTGGGCCCGCTGGATCTTGCCCCCCCGATGCAGGCCGAAGGGCGAGGTCTGATCACCTGGCGGCCCATGGAACGGGACGTCCCCCAGGCCGCGATCACCGCCGTTCTGGACGGTCAGGGCGAAACGGCGGACCAGATCGTTGCGGCGCTGGATGCGGCGGCGGCGGTCGCCTTGCGCGATGGGCGCGCCGTCGTCGTGGGCGATGTGCGCGACGAGACGGTGGCCGCGTTGGAGCGGTTCGCCGCCTCGGCCGGGGCGCAGGGTGTGGTTCTGGCCCCGGTCAGCGCGGTGCTGCGTTAACGGTTGCCTGTGTCGAACAAACCGGCATCCGCCGCCGCCCGGCGCAGCGCCTGAGCCTTGTTGACGGTTTCCTCGTATTCGCTGTCGGGATCGCTGTCATAGACGATGCCCGCGCCGGACTGGATGTGCAGCATCTGGTCCTTCAGCACGGCGGTGCGCAGCGCGATGCAGAAATCCATCTCGCCATTCGCGGCAAAATACCCGACGCCGCCGCCATAGACGCCGCGCTTGTTCGGCTCCAGCTCGTTGATGATTTCCATCGCGCGAACCTTGGGCGCGCCCGACACGGTGCCCGCCGGCAGACCGGCCAAGAGGGCCGACAAAGCATCCTCCCCCTCGGCCAATTCGCCGACCACGTTCGACACGATGTGCATCACATGGCTGTAGCGTTCGATGATGAACGTCTCGGTCGGCTTCACGGTGCCGATCCGGGCCACCCGGCCCACATCGTTGCGGCCCAGATCCAGCAGCATCAGATGTTCGGCCCGCTCCTTCTGGTCGGCCAGCAGGTCGTCGGCCAGCGCCTGATCCTCGACCGCATCGGCCCCGCGTTTGCGGGTTCCGGCGACGGGGCGGATCGTCACCTCGCCGTCGCGCAGGCGGACGAGGATTTCGGGGCTGGCGCCGATGATCTGGAAGGTGCCGTGGTTGAAGAAGAACATGAACGGCGACGGGTTCGTGCGCCGCAAACTGCGATACAGGGCAAAGGGCGGCAGGGTGAAGGGTTGGGAGAACCGCTGCGAGGGGACGACCTGGAAGATGTCACCCGCGCGGATGTAATCCTTGGCCGCCTCCACCGCCTGCTTGAACCCGTCGCGGGTGAAGTTCGACGTGGCCTCCCCCTGCGGGGCGGCGGCCCCCAGTGCGTGGGGAATGGTGGGTGTGCGGTCCAGATCGCGTAGGGCGTCCATCACCCGTTCCGCCGCCTGGGCATAGGCGGCGCGGGCCGACAGGCCGGAGGCGGCCCAGACCGGGGCGACCACCGTCACATCGCCCTTCACGCCGTCCAGCACGGCCACGACCGAGGGGCGCAGCAACACGGCATCGGGCGCGCCGATCGTGTCGGGCTTGGCCTCGGGCAAACGCTCCACCAACCGGATCATGTCGTACCCGAGATAGCCGAACAGCCCCGCCGCGATGGGGGGCAGGCCTTCGGGCATGTCGATGCGGCTTTCCGCGATCAGCGCGCGCAGGCTGTTCAGCGGCGGTGCGGGGTCGGGGTGGAACGCCTCGGCATCCACCCGCGCGTCGCGGTTGATCGACACCGTATCCCCGTCGCAGCGCCAGATCAGGTCGGGCTTCATGCCGATGACGGAATACCGCCCCCGCACCTCGCCCCCCGTAACGGATTCGAGGATGAACGTGTCGGGCCGCGCCTCGGCCAGTTTCAGCATCAGCGACACCGGGGTGTCCAGATCGGCCGCCAGCCGGGCATAGAGAACCTGATTGCGGCCTTCGGCGTACCGCGCTTCGAACTCCGCGAACGAGGGGGTGATGTTCATGATGCCCTCAGGGAATTTGCGCGTGCACGGCGTCGATGGCCGCCTGGTTGATCTGGATGCCCGCCTCGTTGGCGATCGATTGGGTGTAAAGCTGCTGGGCGTCCTGCGCGATGGCACCTTCGATCTGCGCGGCGATCTGCGCGCGCAGGGCCGCAGCCGCATCGCCCTGGGTGTCGGCGGCGGTGATGCCGTCGGTCCGCACCACGCCCACCCAGTCGGGGGTGGTGACGGCCTGCGCCTGACCTTCGCCTTGTGCGAAGGCGGTCTGCACGGCCGCGGGGGGCGCGCCGTCCACCACGCCCTCGCGCGCCACGGCGGGGGTTTCGGTGACGGGGCCGAAATCGGTCAGCGCGGCGCCGCCGGTCACGGCGGTCGCGATCTCCTCGGCGCGGGCGGACAGGGCGGTTTGCAGCGTCTCCGCCTGCAAGGCGGCGGCCACCGCCGCGCGCGCGTCCTCGAAGGGGATGGTGGCGGGCGGGGTGATCGCGTCCAGTTGCAGGATCACCAACCCGCCATCGTCCAGATCGATCAGTTCGGGGAAATCGCCCGTCTGGGCCGCGGCTGCCGCATCGCGGAAGGCGGGATACCCGGCGATCGGGTCGTCCGAGGGCAGGGTGACCGTGCCGGTCGTCATCTGGTTGGCCGCGCCGATATCGGCCACGGTATCGCCCGAGGCCAGCGCGTCGTCCAGCGTCGCGCGGGTGTCGGCGATGGCACGGCGGGCGGCGTCGATCTGGTATTCGCGGGCCAGATCGTCGCGCACCTCGGCCAAGGGCACGTCATGGGCGGACAGGATGCCGTTCATGCGGAACAGCGCGGGGCCGAGATTTGTGTCGATCGGGCCCACGACGCCCGGTTCGGTCAAGGCGAAGATCGGTGCGCCCGCCACCCCCAGATCAGCTTCGGCCATGTCGCCCAGATCGGTGTCTTCGAGCGCGAGACCGCGTTCGGCGACGATATCCTCGAAGGCGGCCCCCTCGTCGATGCGGGTCCGGGCGGCCTCGGCCGTGGCGCGGTCGGGAAAGACAAGGCGTTCGACCAGACGGCGCTCGGGCTGCTGGAATTCGTCGATCCGCTGGTCATAGAGCGCCTGAAGCGCCGCATCGTCCACGGGCAGGGTGGGGGCCAGATCGTCCGGCAGCAGCGCGGCATAGGTCACGGTGCGGGTTTCCGGCGACTGGAACGCGTCGGTGTGGGCGTCGTAATAGGCGCGGAGGTCATCCTCGGTCGGGGCGGCGGGCGGGGTTTCCAGCATGTCCTGGGTCACGCGCAGGGCCGAGACGGCGCGGCGTTCCGCGACATAGGCATAGAGCGTGTCCGTCGCCGCCGCCGGCGCCACGAAACCGCCGCCGACTGCACCCATGACCAGCGACCGGGCGATGCCGTCCCGCAGGTCCTGTTCGTAATCCGACGCGGTCAGGCCGTTCTGGCGCAGGACGAGTTCATAGGTGTTGCGGTCGAATTGGCCGTTCGCGCCGAAAAAGGCCTGCGACTGGCGCAGCTCGTTCGCCACGGCGGCGTCTCCGGCCGAAATGCCGATCCGGTCGGCCTCGTTCAGCAGGGCGGCGGAGGTGAAGAGTTGCTGGCGCACCTGCGCGTCCAGACCGAACTGGCGCGCCTGCGCCAGGGTGAAGGCCTGACCCGTCTGTTGCGAAATGCTTTGCAGGTTCTGCTGAAGCGCGTTGGCGTAGGTCTGGGAGTCGATCTTTTCGTCCCCCACCTCCGCCACCGTGGCGGTTGTGGTGCCGAAATTGCTGACCCCGAAACCGCCGAGGCTGAGGATGAGCATGGCCATCAGCGCCCAGACGATGGCGTTCATGGCCTTGTTGCCGCGCTTCATGCTTTTCGTCATCGCTCGCCCTCGTATCCCCGTGTCCGCGTCTTCCTAATCGGTCGCGGGGAAGGGGGCAAGCCGCGCGTCAGTCGGTCCCGCGATAGGGTTGGACGTATTGCAGCGCCATGTCCCAAGGGAAGAAGATCCACGTGTCCTGACTGACCTCGGTGATGAAGGTATCGACCTGCGGACGGCCCGACGGCTTGGCATAGACGGTGGCGAAATGCGCCTTGGGATACATCTTGCGGACGAATTCCAGCGTCTTGCCGCTGTCCACCAGATCGTCGACGATCAGGATGCCTTCCCCGTCGCCCATGATGTCGGCCTGCGGCGGTTTGGTCACCACGACCTCGCCCCGCTCTTGCTGGCTGTAGCTGCGGATGCTGATCGTATCGACCACGCGCAGGTCCAGTTCGCGGGCGACGATCATCGCGGGAACCAGACCGCCGCGCGTGATGCCGACCACGGCCTTCCAGCCGCCATCCATCGGGCCGTGCCCGTCCAGACGCCATGCCAGCGCGCGGGAATCGCGGTGCATCTGGTCCCAGCTGATGTGGAAGCCCTTTTCATGGGGCAGGCGATCGGGCGACATGGCGACCTCTTAGCTTGTGGCGACACGGAGGCCGAGAAGGGCGAACACCCCCCCGAACACACGGTCGAGCGTGGATTTCAGGCGGATATACATACGACGCGGACGGTCGAACGAAAAGGCGCGCGCGACAAGGGCGTTCCACCCCGCCTCGTTCACGAAGACGACCAGCAGCAGCGCGGCCAGGGTCACGGGATGCGTGCCGGGCGGGATCAGGCCGATGAACACCGCGCCGAAGAAGATCGCGGGCTTGGGGTTGGCCAGTTGCGTGGCCGCCCCCAGCCGCAACGCCGACATCCAGCCGCGCGGGGGACGTGCGCCCAGAACCAGCGTATCCTTCGCGTGGCGCCACATCTTCCATCCGGTCCAGATGAGGAAACCGGCGCCCAGAAGCTTGAACACCCACAAAAGCGTGGGGGCCACGACGAACAGCACCGAAAGGCCGAACAGCGCGGCGACCGCCCAGAAGACCGCGCCCAGACCCAGTCCGACCGACAGCAACAGCCCGGTGCGGAAGCCTTCGACCGCGCCGGTGCGGGCGGCCATCAGCACGGCGGGGCCGGGGCTGGCGGCGGCGGCCAGATGGATCAGCCCGACCGCCACGAAGGCCGCCGGCGTCATGCCCGCCTCCGCTCCGGTCGGGATCATCGGGTCAGTCCTTTTTCGGCGCTTCGATGTCGGGCGCGTCCACGGCCTTCATGCCGACGACGTGATAGCCCGCATCGACATGCAGGCATTCGCCCGTCACGCCCGACGCCAGATCCGACAGTAGATAGAGCGCGGATTTCCCCACCTCGTCCTGCGTGACGTTGCGGCGCAGGGGCGAATTGTATTCGTTCCACTTCATGATGTAGCGGAAATCGCCGATGCCCGAAGCGGCCAGCGTCTTGATCGGACCGGCGGAGATGGAGTTCACGCGGATGCCGTCCTTGCCCAGATCCTCGGCCATATACTGGACCGAGGTTTCCAATGCGGATTTCGCGACGCCCATCACGTTGTAATGCGGCATGACCTTTTCGGCACCGTAATAGGTCAGGGTCAGCAGGCTGCCGCCATCCGGCATCATCGCCGCCGCCCGCCGCGCCACGGCGGTGAAGCTGTAGACGGAGATGTTCATCGTGTTTGCGAAGTTCGCGGGTGAGGTGTCCACGTAGCGGCCGCGCAATTCGTTCTTGTCGGAAAAGCCGATGGCATGGACCAGAAAATCCAGCTTGCCCCATTTCTCCTGCAGCTGGGCGAACAGGGCGTCCATCGACGCCTCGTTGGCCACATCGCATTCGACCATCAGGTCGGCGCCGATGGTGGCGATCAGGGGCTCCACCCGCTTTTTCAGCGCGTCGCCCTGATAGGAGAAGGCAAGCTCCGCGCCTTGGTCCGCGCAGGCCTTCGCGATGCCCCAGGCGATGGATTTGTCGTTTGCCAGTCCCATGATGAGACCGCGTTTTCCAGCCAGCAATCCGTTCATTCCGGCTTCCCTCGCCACATTATTCATTATCTGGTGGGTTTAGGCCATAGTTCGGGCCGCATCAAGCCGCCGCACTTGCGTTTCGGCCGAAAGCCCCTAGGGTCTGGCGCAAACGCCACGGGCAGGGGACCTTCATGGAAAAGCGCACAGGCATTTTTGCAGGCGACGACCCCTTCGAACTGGCCCGCGCCTGGCTGGCCGAAGCCGAGCCGGTGGAGCCGAACGACCCGAACGCCATCGCGCTCGCCACGGTCGATGCGGCGGGGATGCCCGACGTGCGCATGGTCCTGCTGAAAGAGATCGAGGCGGACGCCTTTGTCTTCTACACCAATTATGACAGCGCCAAGGGGACGCAGATCGCGGCAACCGGAAACGCGGCCTTCGTCCTGCACTGGAAATCCCTGCGGCGTCAGATCCGCGTGCGCGGCGTGACCGAGCGGGAGGAGGGGCTGCAGGCCGATGCCTATTACGCCTCCCGCTCGTTGCAAAGCCGTCTGGGGGCGTGGGCGTCGGCCCAGAGCCGCCCGCTGGACAGCCGCGCCACCCTGATGGCCGACGTGGCGAAGGTGACCGCCCGGTCTGTCGGAAACCCGTCGCGCCCGCCCTTCTGGGGGGGGATTCGCATCCGCCCCGTTCAGATCGAGTTCTGGGCCGATGGCGCGTTTCGTCTGCATGACCGCTTCCAGTGGCGCCGCGAGGATCTGGACGCGGATTGGGACGTGAGAAGGCTGAGTCCGTGAGGATAGTCTGGCGATTTTCAACCTGAAATTGCAATATATCCCACAGTTGTCGAAACGCCTTGAATTATTGTTCTGTTACCGCAAAACCCAAAGAACATGGTTAAGGGTTTTGCCGACGTGCCGACCGATGATGTTCAAGACGACCTGACCCGGATCGTGGCGGGATACGTCAAATGGTTCGACCCGGCGCGCGGGTTTGGATTTGTGATAAGCGATGACGTGCCGCACGATATTCTGCTGCACGCCAACGTTCTGCGAAACTTCGGCCAAAGCTCCATCGCGGATGGCGCGGGGGTTCGGCTGCGCGTCCTGTCCACGTCGCGGGGCACGCAGGCGACCGAACTGGTGGCGATCGACATCCCGGAAGGCCTGCCACCGCGCATAGATGACGAGGTGCTGGACATCGACGCCCTGGGCGCGTTGGAGATCGAACCTGCGCGAGTAAAGTGGTTCGATCGCGGCAAGGGCTTCGGCTTCGCCAATGTGTTCGGACGTCCCGAAGATGTGTTCCTGCACATGGAGATTCTCCGGGCATCGGGTCTGGCAGAGATTGCGCCGGGCGAGGCGGTGTGCTTGCGTATCATGGATGGAAAGCGCGGCCGCATGGCCGTTCAACTGATGTCATGGGAGAGCGCCGCGCGGCGGACCGAATGAAAGCCATTGCCTGTCTTCTATGCCTGATCATGACGCCGGTTTCGGCCTTCGCCGCCTGTCGGGCGGATCAGGTGGAATTGCGCACGCCGACCCAGACCTTGCGGTTCCATGTCGAGGTGGCCGACACCGTCCAGTCGCGTGCCCAAGGGCTGATGGGGCGCGAGACGATGGCGCAATCGGCCGGTATGCTGTTCGTGTATGAGCGGCCTCAGCCCGCCAGTTTCTGGATGAAGAACACGCTTATCCCGCTGGACATGGTGTTCACCGATGAAACCGGGACCGTTCGGCATGTGCACAGCATGGCGCAGCCGCATGATGAAACGCCGATCCCGGGCGGCGACGAGGTCCTGACCGTGCTGGAGATCAACGGCGGTCTGGCGACGAAGCTGGGAATCGAGGAGGGGGCGATGCTGCGCCATCCCGCCATCCCGCAGGACACCGCCGCCTGGCCCTGCGAATAGGCCTTTTCAACCGGGATCGAAGCCGCTAGTCAGACCGTGTTCGGGGCGTAGCGCAGCCTGGTAGCGCGACGGTTTTGGGTACCGTAGGTCGTAGGTTCGAATCCTATCGCCCCGACCACCATCCTGTTTGGCAGACGTGTTCGCGACATGCGCGCCGCATCCTTTTTGCACTCCGGGTTTCAATCCGCGCCATTGGCATTCCACAGTTGAAACTGTGATGTTTTGGCGCTACTGTAATTTCTGCATCGTCGTTTTCGCATCTGATCCCTTGGGCACAGGTTTCGATATTCATCTGTGCCACACCGCTGCATGATGCGAGCGGGTTTATCTGAGAAAGGCCACCCAAATGGCAAACGGAAAAGTCAAATGGTTCAACGCCACCAAAGGTTTCGGCTTCATCGAGCCGGAAACGGGCGGCAAGGACGTGTTCCTGCACATCTCCGCGGTTGAGCGCGCTGGTCTGCGTTCGGTCAACGACGGTCAGGCTGTGTCCTACGATATCGAATCCGACCGCAACGGTCGTGAGTCGGCTTCGAACCTGAAACTCGTCTAAGACGGGTCGGTCGGACATCCGACCGAATATGACAGCGGAAGGCGCGGACCCGGCAGGGTGCCGCGCTTTTTTCGATTCTGGAACCTTCGACCCGCCGTGCCCGTTCATCGGGTGGAAGGAGACAACCCATGTCGCATGAACACGTTATACTGACCGGTGCGGAGCTGACGGTGGAAAACCTGACCGGAGCGCCGGTTTACGGACCGGAGCATGAAAAAGTCGGGACCATCGGCGATCTGATGCTCTCGGGGGATGAAACCGTGCGCTCGGCGGTGATCGATGTCGGTGGATTCCTGGGTATCGGGGCCAAGCCGGTCGCCGTGCCGTTCGAGACGTTGAACTTCGTCCATGACGGCAAGGGCGGCGATATCCACGCCCATATTTCCTGGACGAAGGATGAGTTAAAGCAGAGGCCCGAATTCGTGCGGCCTGAGGAAGGGGACGGCTACACCGTCTATGTTCCCCCGCTCGTCTGAGCCGACGGGAAAGCTCCCGCGCCGGGGGCTTTTTTATTGCCTGTGGGCCGATGATCCGGGCCCGGCCGCGCTATGTCCCCCCATATCGGGATATGAGGTGCAAAGATGCAGTGGCGAGGCAGGCGGGGCAGCCGGAACATCGAAGATCGGCGCGCGTCCGGCGGTGGGCTGGTCGTCGGGGGTGGAAGCGTCGGCATTCTGGCGATCGTGGTGATCGGATATTTCCTCGGGGTCGATCTGACGCCCCTGCTGGATGACACGCAGCGCGGGGGCGGGGGCGAGATCACCGCCGCCGATGAAGAGGCGGGGCAGTTCGTCTCCGTCACCCTGGCCGATACCGAGGATGTGTGGGGCCGCGTCTTTCAGGAGCAGTTGGGCGAGGTCTACACCCCCGCGACGCTGGTCCTCTACAAGGGTGTGACGTCATCGCCCTGCGGAGGGGCAAGCGGGGCCACCGGGCCGTTTTACTGTCCGCTGGACCGGAAGGTCTATCTCGACACCGCGTTTTTCGTCACGCTGGAGCGTCAGTTGGGGGCCGGGGGCGATTTCGCCGCCGCCTATGTCGTGGCCCACGAGATCGGGCATCATGTGCAGGACGAGTTGGGCATCCTGTCCGCCGCGCAGGATGCGCAGCGGCAGGCCAGCACCGCCGACAGCAATGCGATTTCCGTCATGATCGAACTTCAGGCCGATTGTTTCTCCGGCATCTGGGCGCGGCAGGCGGACGCGCAGTTCGGCACGATCGAACCCGGCGATCTGGAAGAGGCGGTGAACGCCGCACGGCAGATCGGTGACGATACGCTGCAAGAGAATGCGGGCCGGGTGCCATTCCCCCACACCTTCACCCACGGCACGTCCGAGCAGCGGTCGCGGTGGTTCCAGGCAGGCTATGACAGCGGAGAGCTGGCAAGCTGCGACACGTTCGGCGCCGCCTCGCTCTGACGGATCAATAGGTGTGCATGTCCCGGTGCGGAATGCCCTCATCCAGGTATTCCGCGCCGTGGGCGGTGAACCCGAACTTTTCATAAAAGCCGACCTTGTCGGTCTGCGCGGAGAGATAGAAGCGGGTGTGGCCCTCGGCCCGGGCGGCCTCCATCGCCACGCGCATCATGGCTTGGGCGATACCGGTGCCTCGGGCGGTCGCGCGGACCGCCACGCGCCCGATCTTGATATGCGCGTCCGTTTCGATCAGCCGCAGGGTCCCCTGAACCTCCCCGGCCGCAATCGCGATGAAATGCGTGGCAAGGGGGTCGTAGGCGTCGATCTCGGACGCGGGATCGACCTTCTGTTCCAGCACGAACACCTCGTGCCGCAGGGCAAAGGCTGCTTCGCACAGGGCGGAGCCATGGGGAACGGTTAGGACGGTGATGGCGGCTATCTGCATGGCCGTGCGTTAGCGCAACCGTCCGTCACGCGCAAGGCGCGACGCGCCGGGGGCTGTCACGCCCGCTCGGCCCAGTCGTTGCCGGATCGTCGCCGGCACGAACAGAAGGCCGAACAGCAGCAGCAGAACGGCGGTCCCGGTCGCGCCCGTCAGGGACACCACGTTCCGGTCCACATAATGCAGCGCATAGATCAGGATGACATGCCAGACATAGGTCAGCAGCGCGTGCTGCCCCAGCACCACCACCGGCCCGACATGCACCGCCCTTTGCAGGCCGTTGGCGACGCGCCGCAGGATCGGGCTGGCAAGGTTCGGCCCCCGATACAGCAGCCAGCCCATCAACCAGCAGGCGGCGATGAAGTTCAGGACATAGACCGGGCCGAAATCGGCGCGCTTCTCCATCATGACGAAGACGCTGATCGTGTCGCCGTCAAGCCACCCATGCGCCGTGGCGATGCGCAATGGTGCGAAAAACAGCAGGACCAGACACGCCGCCACCGGCCAGCCCGCGCCCTTGGGAAAGAAATCCGCCGCCGAATAGGATCCGCGCTGCATCAGGCTGCCGAAGATCACGCCCGTCATGAACAGAAGCTGCCACCCCATCGGATCGAAGGCAAAGCGCAGGCCCTGGCCGTCGCTGGCCATGAAGACGCCGTTGAAGATGTTGTAGAAGGGCAGCATCAGCCCCAGTTGCGACGCCATCCAGCAGATCGTCGTCAGGGCGGCGGCCACCGGCCACATATCCCTGCGCACAAGCAGCAGAACGGCCGGCGCCATCAGCAGGAACAGGATGTATTGGGGCAGGATGTCCAGAAATGTCGGCTGGAACGCCAGCAGCATCACCGCCAGCATCCGCATGTTTTCCTGCAGGCTGCTGACCGCCAGCCAATACCGGAACGTGTCCACACCTTCGGGCAAGGTATCGCGCAGGATCATGAAGGCGAAGGTCAGCAGGACGGTGGCGATCCACAACTGCGCCGCGCGCCGCCCCGCGCTGATCCAGACCGGTCCAGGCCCCATCCGCTGCAGGCGCCGATACTGGATCATTCCAAACAGCAGGCCGGAGATGAAGATGAACCCCTGCGCGCTTTCCACGAACATGAAATGGCGGAAGTGGAATTCCGACACCCAGTGGTTCCGGCCAAGCACGATATGGCTCAGCGTCATGCTTATCAGAAGCCAGCCACGAAGGCCGTCAAGAGCGATTATCCGTGACATTGGGGTTCCATACTCTTGATGGGATGGAATAGTCGAGATGCCCTTTCGGGTGGGTGGCGGAAAACCGGCGCGCGCGTGACGCTGGACATGGGTGAGGGCGGGGGCTAACTCTCGGACCTGATGCAGGAAGACAGGAGGCCCGGCATGGTATCACGGACAATTCCCGTCGACGCGTTCGATCTGGTCATTTTCGGCGGCACGGGCGACCTGGCCCGTCGCAAGATCCTTCCCAGCCTTTACCGCCGCTATCTTGCGGGGCAGATCCCGGAGGAAAGCCGCATCATCGGCGCGGCCCGTAGCGAACTGAGCGAGGAGGCGTTCCGCGACATGACGCGCGACGCCCTGATGGAGTTCCTGCCCGCGGCAAAGCGGGACGACACCACGGTCGAGGCGTTCTTGCGCCACATACGTTACGTCCGCGTCGATGCTACGGGGCAGGAGGGTTGGGACGAGCTGCGCGGCGTCATCCGGCCCGGCATGGTCCACGCCTTCTATTTCTCGGTGGCGCCCTCGCTGTTCGGCAATATCGCCGAGCGGCTGCTGGCCCATTCCATCGCCGACGCCGACAGCCGCATCGTGGTGGAAAAGCCTTTCGGGCATGACCTCGCCTCGGCCAAGGCGTTGAACGCGGTTCTGGCCGAACATTTCAACGAACAGCAGATTTACCGGATCGATCATTATCTGGGCAAGGAAACCGTCCAGAACCTGATGGCGATCCGTTTTGCCAACATCCTGTTTGAGCCGTTGTGGAAAACGGAATACATCGACCACGTCCAGATCACCGTGGCCGAAACGGTGGGCGTGAACGGGCGGGGGGCGTATTACGACACGTCGGGCGCGATGCGCGACATGGTCCAGAACCACCTGATGCAGCTTTTGTGCCTGATCGCGATGGAGCCGCCTTATCACTTCGACCCCGACGCCGTGCGGGATGAGAAGCTGAAGGTGATCCGCGCGCTGGAACCTGTGCGCCCCGAAGATATCGTGCGCGGGCAGTATCTGGAGGGGGGCGGCAAGCCGGGATATATCGAGGATTCCGAAAACCCCAATTCCCGCACCGAAAGCTTCATCGCGCTGAAGGTGGGCATCGCCAACTGGCGGTGGAAAGGCACGCCCTTCTATCTGCGCACGGGCAAGCGCCTGCGCGCCCGCACCTCCGAAATCGCCATCTTCTTCCGCCGTCCGCCGCATTCGATTTTCGACAACGCGGTGGACGGCCAGCAGAACGTCCTCGTCATCCGGCTGCAACCGAATGAGGGGATCAACATGAAGGTCATGATCAAGGAGCCGGGGCCGGGCGGTATGCGTCTGGTGCAGGTGCCGCTTGACATGTCCTTCGCGCAGGCGCTGGGCGACGAGGGGACGGACATTCCCGACGCCTATGAACGGCTGATCATGGACGTGATCCGCGGCAACCAGACCCTGTTCATGCGTGGGGACGAGGTGGAGGCCGCCTGGGCCTGGGCCGACCCGATCATCGAAGGGTGGGAGCAGCGGGGCGACCGGCCTCAGGGCTATCACCCCGGTGGGGCGGGGCCGGACGATGCGCTGATGCTGCTGCACCGCGACGGACGCCGCTGGCGCGAGGTGAAGGAATGAATTTCAACGAATATCCCGACCGCGAGTTTCTGTTCCTGAGCCTCGCGAACAAGATCGCGAGCGAATTGGCCGATTTCCTGCGGCGCGAAGGCAAGGCGACCCTGTGCGTTCCCGGCGGCACCACGCCGGGCCCGATCTTCGACACGCTGTCGGGGGTGGACATCGACTGGGCTAATGTGACCGTGTTCCTGAACGACGAACGCTGGGTGCCCGAAAGCGATGCGCGGTCGAACACCCGCCTGCTGCGTCAGCGGCTTCTGGTGGGCAAGGCGGCGGCGGCGACGCTTGTGCCCCTCTATGCCGAAGCCCCCACGCCCGAAGAGGGGGTGGCGCGTCTGGCCGAGGGGATCGAGCCGCATCTGCCGATCTCGGTCCTGCTGCTGGGGATGGGCACGGACATGCACACCGCCTCGCTGTTCCCCGGTGCCGATCGGCTGGAGGAGGGATTGTCGGACAAGGCCCCGCTTCTGCTGCCGATGCGGGCCGACGGGGCGGGGGAACCCCGCATCACCCTGACCGCGCGCCCGCTGAAAAAGGCACTGTCGTCGCATCTTCTGATCACGGGGCAGGACAAGCGCGACGCGTTGGAGCGGGCCGAGAAGCTGCCCCCCATCGAGGCGCCGATCCGGGCCTTTCTGCCTGACCTGTCCGTCCACTGGGCCGAATGAAGGATATGACGATGAACGACTGGCAAGCCCTTCGCGACCATCACCGCATGGTCGCCGATCGCCCGATCCTGACCCTGTTCGACGACGCGCGGGCGGAGGCGTTCTCGGTGCGCGCCGACGATCTGCTGTTCGACTTCTCCAAGACCAACATCTGCGAGACGGGGTTGAACCTGTTGCTGTCGCTGGTGGACACATCCGATCTGGCCACCAAGCGTGGGGCGATGTTCTCGGGCGCGCGGATCAACGACACCGAACATCGCGCCGTGCTGCACACCGCGCTTCGCAATCTGGATACGCCGGTCATGGTGGATGGGGCGGACGTGATGACCGCCGTGCGCGAGGTGCATGGCCGCATGACGGCTTTTGCCGAGGATGTGCGCACAGGCCGCTTCACCGGCGCAGGCGGGGCGATCACCGATGTCGTGAATATCGGCATCGGCGGGTCGGATCTTGGGCCGGCGATGGCCTGTATCGCGCTGTCGCCGTTTGCCGACGGCCCGCGCTGCCATTTCGTGTCGAACGTGGACGGGGCGCATATCGCCGACACGCTGGCGGTTCTGAACCCCGAAACGACGTTGGTGATCGTCGCCTCCAAGACCTTCACCACGATCGAAACGATGACCAACGCCGAAACCGCCAAGGTGTGGATGGGGGCGAAGGTTGCGGATCCCGCGGCGCAGTTCGTGGCCGTGTCCACCGCGATGGACAAGACGGCGGCCTTCGGCATCGACCCGGCCCGCGTCTTCGGGTTCGAGGATTGGGTTGGCGGACGCTATTCCATGTGGGGGCCGATCGGGCTTGCGATCATGCTGGCCGTGGGGCCGAAGGATTTCGACGGGTTCCTGTCGGGGGCGGCGTCGATGGACGCGCATTTCCGCAACGCCGATCCGGCGCAGAACCTGCCCGTGCTGCTGGCGCTGGTGGGGATCTGGCACAACCAGATCTGCGATTACGCCACCCGCGCCGTGCTGCCTTATGAACAACGGCTGGCCCGCCTTCCGGCCTATCTTCAGCAGTTGGAGATGGAATCGAACGGCAAGCGCGTCTCGGTCGATGGGGCGGATCTGCCCATCCATTCCGGTCCTGTCGTCTGGGGGGAGCCGGGGACGAACGGCCAGCACGCCTTTTATCAGTTGATCCATCAGGGCACCCGGGTGGTCCCGTGCGAATTCATGGTGGGGCGTGAGGGGTTCGAGCCGGACCTCGCCCATCAGCACCGCCTTCTTGTTGCGAACTGTCTCGCCCAATCCGAGGCGCTGATGCGTGGGCGGTCTTTGGCCGAGGCGACGGCGATTATGAAGGCCAAGGGGCTGGAGGGCGCGGAACTGGACCGTCAGGCCCGCCACCGTGTGTTCCCCGGCAACCGGCCCTCGACCACGCTCTGCTATCCCAAGCTGACGCCTTTCGTGCTGGGTCAGATCGTGGCGCTCTATGAACACCGCGTGTTCGTGGAGGGGGTGATCCTCGGCATCAACTCCTACGACCAATGGGGGGTTGAGCTGGGCAAGGAACTGGCGCTGGCGTTGCAACCGATCCTGGAAGGGGCATCGGCGGAGGGCAAGGACGGCTCTACCCGCCAGCTGGTGGAGTATCTGCGTTAAGCGCGCGGATCGCCTCCACATCCTCGGCCATGACCGGACCGGCGATGCGCGACAGGATCGTGCCATCGCCGTCCACCACGAAGGTTTCCGGCACGCCATACAGACCCCAGTTCAGACCTGTGCGCCCCGCCGTGTCGGCCCCGCGTTCGGCGAAGGGATCGCCCAGATCCCGCAGGAACCGTTCGGCGTTGGCGGGCACATCCTTGTAGTTGATGCCGACGATCGGCACGCCTTCGGCCGCAAGCTCCATCAGCATGGGATGTTCGGCCCGGCAGGGGCCGCACCAGCTGGCCCAGAAGTTCACCAGCTTCACCCGACCGTCGCGCAACGTGTCCTCGGGCAGGCCGGCCACTTGCAGCGCGGGGGCGGGTTTGCCTGCAAAGGCGGTGGGCAGGGCGTTCGGATCGGTGCGCATCATGCCCGCATAGAACAGGGCCGCCAGCCCGGCAAAGAGCAGGGGGGGCAGCAGCAACAGCGGCTTCATGACCGGACCCTCCGCTCCACCTCGGCCAGCTTGCGCCGCATCCGGGCCGCCTGCCAGATCGACAGCCCGATCAGGCCGCCCATCAGCAGAAAGGTCAGGCCATAGGCCCCCAGAACCGTCGCCGCGTATTTTCCAAGATCGGGAATCATGCCATGCGTTCCTTCAACAGCAGCGCCTGCAACCGGCGGGCCCGGATCTCCGTCCGCGTCCGCACAAGGACGAGGGCGAAGAACATCAGCGCGAACCCGATCATGGAGATGACGAGCGGATACCAGAAAACGTCGGCCACGTTCTGCTTCTTGTCGAGAGACAGGCTGGCCCCCTGATGCAGCCCCTGATTCCAGAACAGGACGGCATAGCGGGACAGAAGCGCAAAGACCGAACCGACCATGCACAGGACCGCGGTCAGGTCCGCGGCGGTGTCGGGATCCTCGATCGCCTTCCACAGCGCAATATAGCCCAGATAGAACAGGAACAGGATCAGGAACGACGTCAGCCGCGGCTCCCACGCCCACCAGGTGCCCCACATGGGCTGGCCCCAGAACGCGCCGGTGATCAGCGCGACCAGCGTCATCACCAGCCCCACAGGTGCCGCCGCCTTGGCCACGAGGGCGGAGACGTGATGCCGCCGGATCAGCCAGATCAGGGATGCGACCAGCATGATCATCCAGCCGTTGATCGCCATCAGTGCCGCGGGCACATGGATGTAGATGATCCGCACCGTGGAGCCCTGACGGAAGTCGTCCGGCGTCAGGAAGAAGCCCCAGATCAGCCCCACCGACAGCGCCAGCGCCGCCAAGGTCGCCGCCCATGGAAGGATGCGCCCCGACAGGGTCATGAACTTTACGGGATTGGCATAGGTCCAGATCGACATGGGGCCCTGAGTGATGGTTTCATGACGGATGCGCAAGTCATCTTAGATTGATCCGCAGCGCATGGGACGAGGCAAAAGGAAGCAGCGCCGCCGCCCCGAAGGTCAGCGCGGCCAGAAGGGCCAGCGCGTTGCCCACGGGCTGGCCCTCGGCCCCACGGCGCACCACCTCGGCCCCGAAGACCAGCGTCGGGACGTAAAGCGGCAGCACCAGAAGGCTGAGCAGCAGCCCCCCCCGCTTCAGACCCACGGTCAGCGCCGCGCCGAACGTGCCGATGACCGACAAGGCGGGGGTTCCGATCAGAAGTGAGGCGACCAGCCAGCCATACCCCGAAGGTGGCAGGCCCAGCATCACCGCCAGAACCGGCGCCAGCGCCGCAAGCGGCAGACCCGTCACGATCCAATGGGACAGGGCCTTGACCGCCACCACCCCCTCCAGCGGAAGGGGGGAGGTGGCAATGAGATCCAGCGAGCCATCTTCGTGATCCAACGCGAAAATCCGATCGAGCGACAGAAGGCAGGCGAGCAGGGCCCCCAACCAAAGCACGCCCGGGGCGATTCGGCCCAGGATGGCCGTGTCCGGCCCGATCGCCAACGGGGCCAGCACCGCCAGAATCAGAAAGAATCCCAGACCCAAGCCGAAGCCCCCACCCGCGCGGAAGGCCAGCCGCAGGTCGCGCAGCAGCAGGGCCGTCACAGGAAGGCCTCGTCAAAGCCCTTCGCTTCGATGGTGCGGGTCGCGTGGGGGGCGAGGTCCAGCACCGTGGCCCCCACGGCGATGTCGATGTGGCTGGCGATGAGAGCCAAGCCGCCTGAGGCCAGATGGTCGCGCACTACGCCCTCGAACATTGTGACCGAGGCCACGTCCAGCGATATGGTCGGTTCGTCCAGCAGCCAGATCGGCCGACCCGCCACCAACAGCCGCGCAAGCCCCAGCCGCCGCCGCTGGCCCGCCGAAAGGGTCTGGGCGGGGCGGTCGCGCAGGTGGGCCAGGTCCATCCGGTCCAGCGCCGCATCGACGGGATGGCCGAAAACCGTCCCCCAGAACGACAGGTTCTCCCCCACCGTCAACATTGATTTCAGACCGTCGGAATGGGCGGCGTAGGCGATGGCCTCTTCCGGCACCGTGATCCGGCCCGAGGCGGGGGGTTGCAGGCCGGCAAGGGTCCGCAGCAGGGTCGTCTTGCCGACGCCATTGGGGCCGCGCAGCATCAACGCCTGACCCGCCGTGACCGAAAAGGTCAGGCTGGACAGGACAATCATCCCCCCCCGCAGGCAGGCCAGATCGGTGACGCGCAATTCCATGCCCCCGACCTATCGGATTCCCGTGCCCGGCGGAACGAAAAAAGGCCCCGGAATCACCCGGGGCCTTTTGACGTATCGGCGGGCCTTACTGGCGGGCCAGATCGCGCAGCACGTAATGCAGCACGCCGCCGTTTTCGACGTATTCGATCTCGATCGCCGTATCGATCCGGCATTTCAGCTGGATCGTCTTGGTGGTGCCGTCGGCATAGGTGATGTGGCACGGCAGGTTCGACAGCGGCTTCAGATCGCCGGCCAGCCCTTCGATGCTGACCGTCTCCTCACCCGTCAGGCCGAGGGATTTGCGCGTGTCGCCGTTCGTGAACTCGAACGGGACGACGCCCATGCCGACGAGGTTGGACCGGTGGATCCGCTCGAACGATTCGGCGATGACCGCCTTCACGCCCAGAAGCGCCGTGCCCTTGGCTGCCCAATCGCGCGACGAACCCGCGCCGTATTCCATACCGCCGAAGATCACCAGCGGCGTGCCCGCCTCCTGATAGGCCATGGCGGCATCGAAGATCGACATTTGCTCACCATCCGGGCCTTTGGAGTAGCCGCCCTCGACCCCGTCCAGCATCTCGTTCTTGATGCGGATGTTGGCGAAGGTGCCGCGCATCATGATCTCGTGGTTGCCGCGGCGCGAGCCGTAGGAGTTGAAGTCCTTCTGCGGGACCTGACGTTCGGACAGGTATTTCCCGGCGGGGGTCGTCGGCTTGAACGAGCCGGCGGGGCTGATGTGGTCCGTCGTGATCATGTCGCCCAGGATCGCCAGAACCTTGGCGCCCTTGATGTCCGAGATCACGCCCGGCTCTTTCGCCATCCCTTGGAAATAGGGCGGGTTCTGGATGTAGGTGCTGCTCGGCGGCCAGTCATAGGTCTGCGAGTCGGTCGTCTCCACGCCCTGCCATTTTTCGTCGCCCTTGAACACGTCGGCGTATTTCTTCTGGAACGCCTCACGCGTGACAGTCTTGTGGACCAGATCCGCGATTTCTTCGTTCGTGGGCCAGATGTCCTTCAGGAACACGTCGTTGCCGTTCTGATCCTGACCCAGCGGCTGGGTGGTCAGGTCGATGTTCATGTCGCCCGCGATGGCATAGGCCACGACCAGCGGCGGCGAGGCGAGGTAGTTCGCGCGCACGTCCGGGCTGATCCGGCCTTCGAAGTTGCGGTTGCCCGACAGGACGGCGGTCGCGACCAGATCGTTGTCGTTGATCGCCTTGGAAATCGCGGCGTCGCCCAGCGGGCCGGAGTTGCCGATGCAGGTCGTGCAGCCGAAGCCCACGAGGTTGAACCCGACGTAATCGAGATCTTCCTGAAGGTTCGCAGCCTCCAGATATTCCTGAACCACTTGGCTTCCCGGTGCCAGCGAGGTCTTGACCCACGGTTTGCGCGTCAGGCCGAGCGCGCGCGCCTTGCGGGCCACCAGACCGGCGCCGATCATGACGTAGGGGTTGGAGGTGTTGGTGCAGGAGGTGATGGCCGCGATCACGACCGAACCGTCGTTGATCGTGTAATCCTTGCCTTCCACCGGCACCGATTTCACCAGATCAAGGACGTCGCCCTCGGTCTTGCGGTAATCGGCCAGCACCTTCTGGAACCCGGTGACCGAATCCGTCAGGGGCGTGTAGTCCTGCGGACGCTTGGGGCCGGAGATGGCGGGAACGATCTCGCCCATGTCGAGGGCAAGCGTGTCGGTATAGACGGGATCGTAATCCACCCCGCGCCAGAAGCCGTTTTCCTTGGCATAGGCTTCGACCAGCGCGATGCGGTCCTTGTCGCGGCCGGTCTGTTCCAGATAGCGCAGGGTCTCCGCGTCGATCGGGAAGAAGCCGCAGGTCGCGCCGTATTCCGGGGCCATGTTGGCGATCGTCGCACGATCGGCCAGCGGCAGGTGATCCAGACCCTCGCCGTAGAATTCGACGAACTTGCCGACCACGCCCTTCTTGCGCAGCATCTGCACGACCTTCAGCACAAGGTCGGTCGCCGTCGTGCCTTCCATCATCTTGCCGGTCAGCTTGAAGCCGACGACTTCGGGGATCAGCATCGACACGGGCTGGCCCAGCATCGCGGCCTCGGCCTCGATCCCGCCGACGCCCCAGCCCAGAACGGCCAGGCCGTTGACCATGGTCGTGTGGCTGTCGGTGCCGACCAGCGTGTCGGGATAGGCCACTTCCTCGCCGTTCTGATCCTGATCGGTCCAGACGGTCTGTGCCAGATATTCAAGGTTCACCTGGTGGCAGATGCCGGTGCCGGGCGGCACCACGCGGAAGTTGTTGAACGCCTTCTGACCCCATTTCAGGAAGGTATACCGCTCCATGTTGCGCTCGTATTCCAGATCGACGTTCATCTGGAAGGCGCGGGGGTTGCCGAATTCGTCGATCATGACCGAGTGGTCGATGACCAGATCGACGGGGTTCAGCGGGTTGATCTTCTGCGCATCACCGCCAAGACCGAGGATGCCGTCGCGCATCGCCGCAAGGTCCACGACCGCGGGAACGCCGGTAAAATCCTGCATCAGCACGCGGGCGGGGCGATAGGATATCTCGCGCGGGTTCTTCCCGCCGGATTTGCCCCAGTCGGAAAACGCCTTGATGTCATCGACGGTGACGGTCTTGCCGTCCTCGAACCGCAGCATGTTTTCCAGCACCACCTTCAGGGCGGCGGGCAGCTTGTCGAAATCGCCAAGGCCGGCGGCCTGCGCGGCGGGGATCGAATAATAGGCGATGCTTTTCCCGTTGACGCTAAGGGTCTTGCGGGTCTTCTGGCTGTCGTGGCCGACGGTGACGGTCATGGCGGGCCTCCTGGCACTGGCTCGGTTCAATGGCTTGGCTTGCGTTGTGATGCCAGCCGTGGGCATTCGGCGCAAGTCTCGGCTTGTTCTGTATACGAATGTATGCCGACATTCCAGAGGGAAAAGCCCATATCGCCAAACTCGCAATTCCTTGATTGGCAGGGGGGGCGGATCACGTCTAGAACCTCATGGGACCATTGGGGGAGACGACATGCACACGATCCTTGGCGCCGCATGCGGGTTCGTCCTTGCCATGGGCAGCGCGGCCATCGCCCAGCCGGTGGTGATCGAACTCTATACCTCGCAGGGGTGTTCGGCCTGTCCGCCCGCGGATGAGGAGATGGCCCGTCTGGCCGATGACCCACGGGTCATCGCCTTGGCGCTGCATGTCGATTACTGGGATTACATCGGCTGGAAGGATGCCTTCGGGCAAGCCGCGTTCACCGACCGCCAGAAGGCCTATGCCCGCATGACGGGCGACCGGACCCTTTACACGCCGCAGTTCATCGTGAACGGACGCGACCGGATCCAGGGAACGCAGCCCCGCGATCTTGAATCGATGATCCTGCACCACGCGGCGACCCCTGCGGCCGTGACCCTGACGGCCGACCGCGTGGGCGATCAGATGCACATCCGCGCCGAGGCCGTGGGCGCCTTGCGCGGGCCATTGAAGGTAACCGTTGTCCGTTACCGCCCCGAAATCCGCATGGAGATCGACAAGGGCGAGAATGCGGGCATGTCCATCGATTACCACAACATCGTCACGTCGTGGAATGTGGTGCAGGACTGGGCGGGCACCGCCCCGTTGGACGCGACCCTTCCGGTCACGGGGGAGGAGCCCGCGGTGGTGATCCTTCAGGAGGCGGGACCGGGCGCGATCCTGTCCGCCGCGCGGCTGGACTGACCTAGTCCCGCGCCTTCCAGCGGCGGTGAATCCAGAACCACTGGTCCAGATGCGTGCGCACCAGGTCTTCCAGCGAATCGTTCAGCGCCTGCGTCATGGTGCGGGTGTCGGTATGGGGGATCGGGCCCTCGAAGATGATCTTGAAGTCCAGACCGTTCTCTTGCCGGATGGCATAGGCGGGGATCAGGACGGCATTGTATTTCATCGCCAGTTCCGCGGCCGAAAGCGACGTCATCGCCGGGCGGTCGAAGAAGGTCAGCCGTTCCCCGTCATAGATGTGCAGGTCGATTAGCATTCCCAGCTTGCCGCCGCCGCGCAGGAACTTCAGCATTCCGCCCAGACCCTGCCGCCCGCGCGGAAAGGCCGGTTCGCCCAGCTGTTCCATCGCGCGAACGTAATGATCGTTGAAATAACGGTTGTTCATCTGGCGATAGAGAACGCCGACGGTGTATCCGCGCGCGGTCATCGCGGCACGGCTGGCCTCGTAATTGCCGAAATGGGCGGTCACGAAGATCACGGGGCGCTGCGCGGCATGGGCGGCTTCCACCGCCGCCAGCCCGTCGCCGACGACGGGGCTGCGCCCGGCGCGCTCCAAGAATTCCCTGCCGGAGTAGTTCTCGATCACGCTGCGGCCGACATTGTCGGGAACGCGGCGGACCAGACGTTCCACCTCCGCCTTGGGCAGGTCGGGCATGACCTTGGCTAGGTTTTCACGGATCCGCTTGTCATAGCCCGCGATCGGCGCGATGACGCGTGACATGACCCAGCCGCACAACGGCACACGCCACGCATAGGGCAGGCAAAGCAGCCCGCCGATCAACCCGCGCAGGGCCGCGTTCTCCATCCAGTCGCGGGTGCGGCTGCGATTGTGTTTGCCCATCATCTCGTCCGTTCTGTGCGCGGGCAGACATAAAAGCCGCCCGCCACAATCACAAGAGCCGGGGGATCAGCGCGCGACCGACCGGGCGATATCCTGCGCCAGACGGGCGACGGCCTGCGATTGCGCGGCGGCGATGTCGGCGGGTTCGGTGCCGGCCATGGGAACCGCGATGGCGAAATTGCGCGACGACGCGCCCAGATTGACGCCTTCTGCCCGGACATAGAACACGCCGTTCAGCCGGAACACCCGGTCGGAGCCGGCAAGGATTCGCTCGATGCGGACGTCCACCTCGCCATCCGGCAGGCCGGCCAGCGGCCAGGGCTCGGGGGCGACTGTGGCGCTCAGGCTGTCGTTCAACTGCCGCGCCAAAGCCAGCGTCACGGCGCGGGGCTGCACATCGGCCCAGCGGACGCGGTTCAGGACGCTGACCGCGCCGTTCGCATCCTGGCGCGCCATGGCGTCGTCGGCGGCGTAATCGGGCATCGACACCTCGCGCACCATGATGGAGCGGGCGGCGGTGGTGACGCGGGTGGCCGAGGCGCCGGTCTGCATCTCCCACGCCGGGGGGGTGCCGCAGGCGGCAAGGGCCAGAAGAAGGGGCAGGGCGAAAAGGTGTCTCATCATTGGCTCCTTAACGTCCGAGGATGATCGAGTTGGGATTGCGCTGGATCGTGCGTGCCAGCGAGTTGATGGTGTTCGCCGCCTCTTGCAGGCTGCGCAGCGCGGTCACCAGCTCCACGTTAAAGCGGGAATCGCTGCCGTAGCCGGACACGGTGGTTCCGGCCTGATCCAGCAGGTTGGCCGCGCGGGCCGCAAGATTCGGCAGGTTCTGGACTGCCGCGCTCACATTCTCGGCGGCGGTGCGGGCGGCGGCGATGGCGTCGTTCGCGTTGCCGATGGCCCCGCCTTCGCGCACTTCGCCCAACACTCGCGCCACTTCGGCCAGCGCGTCGGACACGGTGCCCGGAACGCGCTGCATGTCGGGATTGGCAAGGATGTTGTCCATGCTCTGGATCAGGCTGTCGGTGGAATTCGCCAACTCCTCGATCGGGAGGGTGTTGGCCCGCGCCGCCAGATCCCGCACCTGCCGCGCAATTTCGGGGAAGTCGGAGGAGGCGTCGTTCACCCCCACCATCGCCGAATTGGCCATGCCAAGCGCGGAAATCAGGTTCGACACCGCCTGACCCTGCTCCAGATCGGTCGCGATCTGACGCAGCGTGTCGGTCGCAGCGCGGACGTTGGCCAGCGTCGCCCCCACATCCTCGCCCGAGATCAGGGCCCGCGCCTCGGCCAGCAGGTCGGTCACGGCGGTGGGCACGCCGCGGGTTTCCGGGTCGCCCGCCAGCGACTGGATGCTGTTGAGCGCGCCGATGGCCGACTGCATCAACTCCTCCACCGGCAGGCCGCCGATACGGTTGATGACCCCTTGCGCCGTCGTCTGGAACTCGGTGATGGCGGCTTCGCCCGTGGGCATCAGGGGGAAGGGCCGATAATCGAGGTCCAACTCGGCGGGGGGGGCGTCCTCCTCCTCCACCAGTTCCACCATCAACGATCCGGTCAGCAGCGATGCCGTGGCCAACCGCGCGCGCAGATTGCGCTCTCGCACCAGATCGGCGAGGAAGTCGCGGGCGTCGTCCTCGGTCGCGTCGTCGGGCAGGCCAAGCGCGCCGACCCCGATCGACAGGTTCGCCAGCATTCGGACGTTCGGCCCGTCCTCCCCATCCTGGGCAATCGCGCCAAGGTCGGTGACATTGCCGACGGTCACGCCGTTGAAGCGCACCTCGGCCCCCTCGCTCAATCCCGCGACCGATCCGTCGAACAGGATGGACACGAAGGTGGACGCCTCCGCCGCCGATGTGAAGACCGATCCCCGCGCGTCGGATTCGTTGCGATAGACGAAGAATTCCTGACCCGGTTCCACCATCGTGCCGCCGGATACGACGGTGTCGAAGTTGATCCCCCCTTCGATCAGCGCGGCCAGCGACCGCACATCCAGATCGATGCCGCTGGCGCCCAGGCGAATGTCGAAGCCCGACGCGTCCCAGAACCGCGTGTCGGTGGTCAGGATCTTGTCATAGGGCGCAAGGATCAGGGCTTCGAGAAGCACCGAATTGCCATCCTCGTCCAGGTGCGGGGTGCCGACGGTCCCGACTTCGATCCCCTTGTGGATCACGGGCGCCCCGGCGGATATCTGGTTGCCGTCGCGCAGGCGCAGCGTGATCGTCGTGCCCTGTTGCGATTGCAGGGGCGGCACCTCCAGCCCGGTGAACGTCCGCTCCTCCCCCGAGGGGACGTTGTCCCACTGGCCCGCGATATAGGCGCCGGACAGCACCGTGCTCAGCCCGCTGATGCCGCGCACCGACACTTCGGGGCGCACGACCCAGAACTGGGCGTCGGTGTCGATGTATTCGGCAATGTCGTCGGCCACGCGGGCCGCCACGATCACCCGGTCCAGATCGGGCGCGAAGGTGACGGATTCCACCGCGCCGATGTTCACATCGCGATACCGCAGGGCGGTCTGCCCCGCCTCGATCCCGCTGGCGTTCTGAAAGCTGATGCGGATCAGCGTGCCCCGGCTGGTATAGCTGTTGACGGCCACCGCGATGGCCACGATCAGCGCGACCAGCGGCACCAGCCAGACGATCGACACCCGTTGCCAGATGTGACGACGGGGCGGTTTCACCGCAAGCTCGGGCGGCTGCCGGTCTGTCGGAGGGGTATCGGTCACGGATCAGTCATCCCAAATGGTGCGCGGGTCGAAGGCAAGGGCGGCCTGCATGGTGAAGGCCACGGACAGGGCGAAGCTGAGCGCGGCGATGCCCGGATTGACCGTCGCCACCACACTGAATTGCACGAGAGAGGCGGTGATGGCCACAACGAAAACGTCGATCATCGACCAGCGCCCGATGAACTCCACCACCGCGAACAGGCGGTGCTGCGCGTGTTCGGACATGAAGCGCCGCCGGTTCAACGACGCGGCCAGAAAGGCGATGGCCAGGAACTTGCCCACCGGAATGATGATCGACGCAATGAAGACGACCAGCGCGACCATATAGGAGCCGTGCCCCCACAACTGGACCACGCCGCCAAGGATCGTCGCCTCGCTGCTCGATCCAAGGGTGCTGGTCAGCAGCATGGGATAGATGTTCGCGGGCAGATAGGCGACAAGCCCCGCCGCCCACCAGGCCCAGACCTTCTGGACGCTGTGCACCCGCCGGCTGGACAGGGGGGCCCCGCAGCGCGCGCATTCGGTGGTGCGGGCATCGAAGACCCGGCCGCAGCGGGTGCAGCCCACCAGCCCCTGATCCCGCGCGGTGGGGATGTTGATCATGCCTTTCCCTCGGGGGCGGGGTCGAGGGCGGACCAGACCTGTTCGCGGTCCAGAAAGCTGTCCTGCCACAAGGTCACGATCACCAGCGCGCCGAAGGTCCAGAAGGCCACGCCCGGCGCGACCGAGGCCATGCCCGCGATCTTCACCAGCGCCACGGCGACGCCGATCACGAAGATCTCGGCCATCGACCAGGGGCGCAGCGCCTCGGACAGGCGAAAGGCGTGGGCCGCGTGACGTGCGGGCGGGCGGTGCGAGGCCAGCGGCGCGAGGGTATAGATGATCAGGGCCAGCCGAAGGGCCGGGATCACGATGATGAAGGCCGCCACCGCGATGGACAGGGGCACCATCATCCCGTTTGAAAAGGCCATCGCCGCATCCCAAATGGACGCATCCGAATGCAGGCCCGCCGCCGTCAGATCCAGAAATGGCGTGAAGAGGGCGATCATCAGAAGAACCAGGGACGCCAAGGCCAGTGCAATGATGCGGGGAAAGGCGTGCGACCGGGGTGACATCAGCGTGGCACCACAGCGGGGGCAGGCCCCGCGTTCGCGCGATTTCAAAGGCGGCAGATGATACAGCGCATCGCAATGCGGGCAGGCCCGCAGCTGACGAAGCGGAACCCCCGCCATAGACTGATCGCGCACCTGATCCATGACGCGTATTTTATCCGCGCGCGGCGGTTCGTCAACGAAGTGCGACCGAAAACTTCGTGAGGGGTCGGGAATGGTTTACAATAACACTCGGATATGGTGAGACGGGGCATCGGCGCTGGCCGCCCTTCGACATGAGGTGTTCCATGAAACGTTCTGCCCTTGGCGTGATCGCCGCCTTTTCCATGACCGCCGCCGCGCCCCTTTGGGCTGCGCCCGTCACCATCGCGCACCAGCAGGGGGAGGTGACCTTGCCCAAGGCGCCGCAATCCGTGGTCGTTCTGGATTGGGCCAATGTCGACACGCTGGATGCCCTTGGCGTTCCGATTGCCGGGGTGCCGGGGTCAAACGTGCCGGACTATCTGTCGAAGTTCGCGGGCGACGATTATGCCAAGCTGGGCAGCCTGCAGGAGCCGGATGTCGAGGGGATCGCGGCGCTGAACCCCGATCTGGTGATCGTGGCCGCCCGGTCCCGCCGATCGCAGCCGCAGTTGAACGGGATCGTGCCGACGGTGGACATGTCCATCGACAATGCAGATTTCATCGCAAGTGTGAAAGCGAACATCCTGGAATACGGAGAGATTTTCGGGCGAGGGGACCGCGCGCGGGAGATGGTGGCCGACCTTGATGCCAAGGTGGAGCGGCTGCGCGCCGCGGCGCAGGGCAAGGGCACGGCGATGACCCTGGTGACCAGCGGCAACAAGCTGGGCGTCTATGGCGCGGAATCCCGCACAAGCTGGCTGCAGCGCGAGGTGGGTTTTCCCACCGTGACCAACGCCGTGGACGACCGCTCGGACCGGGGCGATGCCGCGAGTTTCGAGTTCATCCTGGAGGCCAATCCCGACTGGTTGTTCGTGGTGGACCGCGACGCTGGCGTTGGGCAGGAAAGTGGTGAGGCGGCGCGCGCCCTTCTGGACAACGAGCTTGTGCGCCAGACCTCCGCCTGGACGAAGGATCAGGTCGTCTATCTGGACCCGCAGCGGGCCTATGTCGTCATGAACGGCTATCAGGCGCTGAGCGATCTGCTGGATCAGGTCCATGATGCCGTAAGCGACAAGGGCTGACGCGTGCGTCTTGTCCTTGCCATTGCCGTGACCGCCCTGCTGGCGGTCATCAGCCTGTTCGTGGGGGTGACCGAGATCACGCCGGCGGACCTTCTGGCGGGCCGGATCGACGACCGGCAATGGCAGGTGCTGATGGCGGCGCGGGTGCCGCGCACGTTGGCGCTGATCCTTGCGGGATGTGCGACGGCGGTGGCGGGGCTGGTCATGCAGATCATCGTTCGCAACCGGTTTGTGGAACCGTCCACCGCCGGCACGGTCGAGGCGGCGGGGCTGGGGCTGCTGGTCGTGACCTTGTTCGCGCCGGGGATGCCGCTGATGGGCAAGATGCTGGTCGCGGCCGCCTTCGCGCTGGCGGGGACCGCGCTTTTCTTGCGCATCCTGCGGATGGTGCCGTTGCGCGATGTGCTGATGGTTCCGCTGATCGGCATCATGCTGGGCGGGGTGATCGGGGCGGGGACGACCTTCTTCGCCTATCGTTTCGATCTTCTTCCCTCGCTGGGCGCGTGGTCGATGGGGGATTTCTCGGGCATCCTTCGGGGTCGGTATGAGTTGTTGTGGATCGGCGGCGCGCTGACGCTGGCCGCCTATGCCGCCGCAGACCGGCTGACCGTCGCGGGGATGGGAAAGGATTTCACCACGAATCTTGGTTTGGGCTATCGCCCGACGATGGCGCTGGCGCTGGTGATCGTGGCGCTGGTCAGCGCGGTGGTGTTGGTATCGGTGGGCATGATCCCGTTTCTGGGTCTGATCGTGCCCAACATCGTCAGCCTGATCGTGGGCGACAACATGCGCCGGGCGGTGCCTTGGGTCGCGGTTTCGGGGGCGGGGTTCGTTCTGGCCTGCGACATCGTCGGTCGCACCATCCGCGCCCCGTATGAGATCCCGATCTCCACCACGCTGGGCGTTGTCGGCAGCGTGATCTTCCTGTTCCTTCTGCTGAGGACGCGTCATCATGCACCGGCCTGACGCCCGCGCCCGGATCGTGCTGGCGGTGCTGGCGGTCCTTGCCGCGGCCGCGATCGTCGCGTTCATGACGCTGGGGGTGCGCGGCAACTGGGGCTTCGTTCTGGGCTTTCGCGGAACCAAGGTTCTGGGCCTGATCTTGGTGGCGTGGTCCATCGCGCTGTCCACGGTGCTGTTCCAGACGGTGACGGGCAACCGCATCCTGACCCCGTCGATCATGGGGTTCGACGCGCTGTTCATCCTGATCCGCACGGGGGTCACGTTCTTTTTCGGGTTCGGCGCCTTGGCACTGATGTCACCCAAGGTGCAGTTCGGCGCGGAAGTCCTTGTGATGACGGGATTTGCCGTGTTTCTGTTCCAGTGGCTGTTTCTCCGCGCGCAGCGAAGCCTGCATTTGATGGTGCTGGTGGGGATCGTGTTCGGCGTCTTGTTCCGCAACCTTGCGGGCTTCATGCAGCGGCTGATGGATCCTGTGCAGTTCCAGACGTTGCAGGATATGTTCTTTGCCAGTTTCAGCCGGATCGATCCCACATTGCTTGGGGTGTCCACGGTCATCGTCGGCGCGGCCAGCCTTGTCACGTGGCGGATCGCCCATTCCTTCGACGTGCTGATGCTGGGGCGGGAGCAGGCGATCAGCCTCGGCGTGCCCTATCGCCGCCGGGTGGCGACGATCCTGGCCATCGTCGCGGTGCTGGTCTCGGTCGCGACCGCGCTGGTGGGGCCGGTCACGTTTTTCGGCCTGCTGGTCGTCAGTCTGGCCCATGTCCTGTGCGGATCGGGGCGGCACCGGCATGTCCTTCCGGCGGCGGTTCTTTTGGGGATCATCTGCCTTGTCGGTGGGCAGACCCTTCTGGAACGTGTGTTTGCCTTCGACACCGCGCTGTCCATCATCATCGAGTTCCTTGGCGGGCTCGTCTTCATTCTTCTTCTTGTGCGCGGGGCGGCCCGATGATTGAAATCCAGAACGCTGTCAAACGCTTCGGAGCGGTTCTTTGCGTGGATGACGTCACGCTGACCATTCCCGCGCGCGGGGTCACGTCGATCATCGGGCCGAACGGCGCGGGCAAGTCCACGCTGCTGGCGATGATCGCGCGGCTGATCGACCGCAGCGGCGGGCGGGTGGCGGTGGACGGGCTGGACATCGACACCACCCCGTCGGATCAGTTGGCAAAGCGGCTGTCGATCCTGCGGCAGGACAACCACATCTCCTCGCGCCTGACGGTGCGCGATCTGGTGGGCTTCGGCCGCTATCCCTATTCCCGCGGGCGGCTGACGGCTTCGGATCGGGACAAGGTGGCGGAGGCGATCGCCTATCTGCACCTGACCGATCTGGCCGACCGCTTCCTGGACGAGCTGTCGGGCGGGCAGCGGCAGCGGGCCTTCATCGCGATGGTGCTGTGCCAGGACACGGATTACGTCCTGCTGGACGAGCCGCTAAACAATCTGGACATGAAGCACGCGCGCAACATGATGCAGATGATCCGGCGGGCGGCGGACGATCTGGACAAGACCATCGTTCTGGTCCTGCACGACATCAACTTCGCCGGGTGGTATTCCGACCATATCGTCGCGATGAAAGAGGGGCGGTTGTGCCATTCCGGCCCGTGCGAGGCGATCATGCGGTCCGAGATCCTGTCGGATGTCTATGACATGGACATCACCGTGCAGGAGGTGAACGGCAAGCGGATCAGCCTGTTCTATGCGTGAAGGGCGCCCGTCGGGGCGCCCCACCTTGCGTCAGAAATTCGCGGTCAGGCCAAGCCACAGGCGCCGCCCCTCGACCACGGTGTTGAAGTCGGTTTCACGAATGTCCTTGTCGAACAGGTTGTAGATCGCGGCGCGGAAACTCGCCGTGTCGTTGATCTGGTATCCGCCGCCAAGATCCACGGTGGTATAGGCGTCATATTTCCGCCCCTCCACCCCGTTGATCGTGATGGGGCTGCCGTTCGAACCGATCCGCAGGCCCGACGCGATTTCGGACCCGTGGTAATTGGCGCTGACCCAGGCATCCAGTCCCGTGACCGGCGTTTGCCAATCGGCGCGCAGGCTGGCCATATGTTCCGGTGTGCGGGCTAGCGGGAAGCCACGGAAATCGCCCGTGCGCTGTTCCGAGTTGGTGTAGGTGTAGGAGCCGCGCAGACGCACCCTGTCCGTCACCTCGACCCCGGCTGTCAGCTCGACCCCCTTGATGACAGCCTCGTCCACGTTGAAATTGCGGAAGATGTCATAGAAATAGGCGTTGCCGTCCGCGCCCGTGTATCGCGGGCCATCGGTCCACGTCTCGGCCGTGCGGATCTGTTGCAGCTTGTCCTTGAACTCGGTTCGGAACACCGTGGCGCCAAGGTTGTAGCCACGCCCCTCATAGATCGCGCCGAGTTCCACATTCACAGTCTTTTCCGGGTCGAGGTCCGGATTGCCCAGGATCACCCCACAGGACGGCGGTGTGTTCCGTGCGCAGCCGCCACCGCCGGTCGTCAGGGCGTAATCGGGCGTGATGGTGCGGATGTCGGGCGCCTTGAAGCCGGTGGAAATGCCGCCCTTCAGCGTCAGCGCCTCCGTTGCGTTCCACACGCCATAAAGGCGGGGGGTGACGTGGCTGCCATAAAGTTCGTGATGATTGTAACGCACCCCCATCGTCAGGGCGAAGTCGTTTCGGATCTGCCACTCATCCTCGACGAAGACGGCCCATTGATCCAGTTCGAACGTCTCGTCATAGCGTTGATCTTCGGGGATGGCGGCTTGCGCGCCAGGGTTCTGATCCTCGACCTTTGCGCGGAAATACTGCGCTCCGAAGGACAGGCGGTGTTCGCCCGCCAGCGTGAACGGCAGGCCGATCCTGGCGTCCAGAACCGAGTTCGTGACCTTGGGCGACCGCAACCCCTCGCGGAAGGTGGTCTCGCCCGGCACGCGTTCCTGCGACGTCCGTTCTCCCGTTTCCTGCGAGAAGGTCAGCAGCGTGTCGGTCAGGCCATAAGTGCCCTTGTGCGACAGCGACCAGTGATCGCGGTCGTGATCGCGATAGGACAGGTCGCCCAGTTCCTCGCTGCGGATCCGGGTGCGGCCGGCCTCCAGTTCGATTTCGTTCTGCGGATCGACCTGCCATGTCAGGCGGCCTGTCAGGTCGATGTCGTCCGAACCGTCCGGTCCATTCTCGATCGTGGACGCATTCTGATCGAATTTCCGTCCCCAGATCTGAAGGCCGAGACGGTCCTTCATCAACGGGCCGGACAGATAGATCGACTGCTGCTGGCTGTTCTTGAAACCGGACGCATCCTGCAGCGTCGTTTCTAGGGTGGCCGATCCGGTCCATACATCGGCCACGGGCTTGGTGATGATGTTGATCACGCCGCCCATGGCGTCAGAGCCGTAAAGCGAGGACATCGGGCCGCGCACCACCTCGATCCGGTCAATCGCTTGGATCGGGGGGATGAAGCTCTGCTCATACCCCGAACTGCCGTTGGTGCGCGCATCGCGTGTGCCTTGACGTTTGCCGTCCACCAGGATCAACGTGTATTGTCCGGGCAGGCCGCGGATGTAGATGTCCGCCTCGTTCGCGACGCCGGTGACGGTCACGCCCTGAACCTCGCGCAGGGCGTCGGAGAGGCTGGTGAAACTGCCCTTCTGCAACTCTTCCGATGTGACGACGGTGACGCTGGCTGGCGCGTTGGCGACGCTTTGTTCAAACCCCGATGCGGTGACGATGATCGGTGCCAGAGTGATGACGTCCTGCGCGTGCGCCATATGCGGTAGCGCCGTGGCAAGGCAAAGCGAGGCCGTTACGGAAAGGCAGCGCACCCCCGTGTTTTCAAATCTCATGACTGTCCCTAATCCTGAACTTTTCTGTCGGATATAAAAGACGACAGTTAGAGTCAACAAATTTGCGCGATAATGTTCACCAAATCGCGATTGGACATATGTTCGCGTATGTTCTTATTTTGTCGCCATGACCCTGAACGTTGATCTTGCCCCGCCCGGTGTCCGGCTGGCCCGTGGCATCGCCCGCCATTTACGTGGCCATGATTTCATGAGCGTGGCGGAGTTCGTTCCAAGCCCCGGACTGCGGGTCGATCTCATGTCCATCGGTCCGAAGGGCGAGGTGTGGATCGTCGAGTGCAAGTCCTGCCAAGCCGATTATGCGGCGGACCGGAAGTGGCAGAACTATCTGGAATGGTGCGACCGCTTTTTCTGGGGCGTGGATGCCGACTTTCCACAGGCGTTGCTGCCGCCGGACAGCGGTTTGATCCTGGCGGACCCCTATGATGCAGAGATCATGCGAATGGGGCCGGAAACCCGTCTGGCTCCGGCCCGGCGCAAGGCGTTGACGCTGGCGATCGCGCGAACGGCGGCGGCTCGCCTGCAAGCGGCCCGTGACCCGGGCGTTTCGCCGGGGGTTTAGCGGCGTTTCTTGGGTGTGTCAGGGGGCGCGGACATCGTGCGGGCGCGTTCGGCGGCGGCACGCAGTTCTTCCGCGATCTCCTCAGCCTCCTCGGGGTCGAAATCAAGCGGCATCTCGATTCCCTCCGCCTCGATATAGATGCGGACCATGCCAAGCGTGGTCGGGCCGATCTGAAGATTTGCGGCGACCGCGCTTTCCTTGTTGATGCTCATCTGCAAACTCCTGTTTTTTTTCGGCCTACGTCCACGGGGCGCAACTTGCAAGATATTGGTCGCGGCCCCACGGCCAAGTTCTGGGGGCAGGGCCGCGAAACCCGCTTGCATTCGGTTCATCACCTCGCTAAACGACCCCCAAGTGCCGGCTTAGCTCAGTTGGTTAGAGCACCAGATTGTGGATCTGGGGGTCCCCCGTTCGAGCCGGGGAGTCGGTACCATTTAAATCAAGCACTTATTTTGACAGAAGCAGCCAACCCCTTTGTGTGAATTGGTTCTTCGGCTGGCGGTCACGACGAAGGTGATCGTGGGGTGCCTACGCGGTGTGATGCGCAGTCCATAAGTTATCCTATTATCGCCGAAGCAAGCGTGAGCTTACGAAACACGGGCGGTGCGCTGTCGTGGCGAGAGAGGGCTCTGCGAGGGAACCGCGACAAGGTCGCAATATGGGTATATGGCGGAGGGAACGCGACTGCGGTCGAACCTTCTCTGAGCCGGGCCGAATAGGCAGAACCCACCAGAGGACTTGTAACTATCGGACTTGCATATCTTTTTTGCAGACGCCTTCGTTCCCCTGCGCCCATGTGGGCGCGCGCGAAAGGAGTCGAAGATGCGTGAAACTTGTATGAACCAGACAGAGCTGGCAGCACGTTGGAAGATCAGCCCGAGGACGCTGGAACGGTGGCGCTGGATTGGAGACGGGCCTCGGTTCCTAAAAATCGGCGGTCGTGTGATCTACAGGATTGAAGACGTGGAAGCGTTCGAGCGCGCCGCGCTGAATGCTGCCGGAGAGCAGTATCGAAAGGATTGAGCACCAAATGATTGCGTATTCTGATCTGCCTTCATAAGCCACCGTTATCGTTCAGTAATCGACGTCCCGATTCTGCATCGATCTTGAACTTGGCTTGGCGTGACCTGCCCCCCGTGGGTCCCTCATTCATAACGAGAGTCTGCCGGTTTGAGATTGGTAATCGGCGGGTAGTTTCTTGGCAAGCGCGCCGGGCGCGGAGCCATCAGGTAGCGCAAGCGTCCGGCGCGCTTCGAGCGGCGTCAGGTTGCCGAGCGAGGAATGTGGTCTGACGGCGTTGTAATCATAGCGCCAGAGGGCGATTTTGCGGCGCGCGTCGCCCAAGGTGTCGAACATCTCTTCATTCAACAGCTCGTCGCGCAGGCTGCCGTTGAAGCTTTCGATGAAGGCGTTCTGCTGTGGCTTGCCGGGATCGATGTAATGCCAGGCGACGTTGTTCTGGTCTGCCCACTTCAGGATGGCGCGACTGGTGAACTCGGTGCCGTTATCACTGACGATGCAGGCAGGCTTGCCATAGATCCGCACCAGCGCGTCCAGCTCGCGCGCCACCCTTGCGCCCGAGATGCTGGTGTCGGCGACCAGACACAGGTTCTCGCGGCAGCAATCGTCGATCACCGCCAGAATGCGGAACTTGCGCGAGGCCCCGAACGTGTCGGCGACGAAGTCCAGCGACCAGCGCTGGTTCGGCATCAAGGCCAAGGGCATCGGTGTGCGCGTGCCACGGGCTCGTTTGCGACCACGCCTGCGCCGGACCGACAGCCCTTCTTCGCGGTAAAGTCGATACAGCTTCTTCGGATTCATCAGCATGCCCCTGCGCTCCAGCATCAGGCCGATCCGCCGATAGCCGAACCGGCGGCGCACGGCCGCGATCTCCTGCATGGCCTTGCGGATCTCCGGATTGTCGGGCGGCCGCTCTCGCCGCACCGTCTTCGGATCGACACCGATCAGAACGCAGGCCCGGCGTTGCGAGATATCGTGATCCCGCATCGCCCTGAGCACCGCCTCCCGCCGCACCTTCGGTGTCGTCAGGGCTTTCCCAGCAGATCCTTGAGCACGATGTTGTCCAGCATCGCGTCCGCCAGAAGACGCTTCAGCTTGCCGTTCTCGTCTTCAAGGGTCTTCAGCCGCTGGGCATCGGATACGTCCATGCCGCCATACTTGGCCTTAAGCTTGTAGAACGTGGCCGGGCTGAGCCCATACCGACGACAGACCTCCGCCGTCGCCATCCCGGCTTCCTGTTCCTTGATCATTCCGATGATCTGCGCCTCGGTGAAGCGGCTTTTCCTCATATCGTCTGCTCCTGCGTGATGAAGCAGACTCTACATCAGAGCGAGGGATATTCCGGGGGGCAGGTCAAAGAGCATCTTACCAAGATCAAAAGCGACTTGTCGCAAGCCTTCCCGGTAAACGTCGGCGAAGCCGACAAAGACGCACAAGACCTTTTCGGAGGGCCATCTTCCAGCACCAAAAATCCGGGTTCCGATCTGGCTTTGGTCGCTGAGATCAAGAAGGATGAAAGCTCGATCCAAAAGGCGCGCGAGACGGTCTTGGAGACTATCCGTGCCCAAGACGATCAGAAAGAGGAACTGAAGCAGGCGGACTATCTTCTGAAGACCCTGAAGAAGGTCAACGCCACCGTGCAGAACATTGCAGCGCATGGGCTGCGAACGGAGAGCACGATCCAGGGCGTCGAATTGCAGATCAAGGGTATTCGCGACAACTTGGACGCTATCGAGGCCTGGGTCGCCAACAAGCGGGGTTGAGTTGCTCGTTTTCGATTACAGGGAAACTGACCGGCGTGCGGTTGTTTCATGGCACCCAGAGGACGAAGCTACGCCATGGTTGGGCATCGCTAGGGATATTTTGTTGTCCGGCTCGAAGGAGGCATTGCAGGAAGGCGGCAACGCCATCTCGCTTCCGTGGTGGTCTTTCCTTGGCCTGCGGCCAGCCATCTTTGACCTGATCAGGGGCTTTGGACTTGTTCGAGGCGTTGGCTATCAAGTGTCCGCAAGGGCGGGAGGCCATCTTCACCTCGCGCGAGCCCGGGACGAAGGCTATGCCCAGGCAGTCGCTTCCAGCCAGCTCAAACCGGAGGAGTTGAAGCAACGGCTTAAGTCGGCCGGTTTCGTCCGCAACCTGACAGACCAGCAGCTTCGTAATGTCTCTAAGCTGGCGCTTCTGCCTGCGGGAGCAACGTTTTCTGTCCCGGGAGCTGGGAAGACAACGGAAGCCCTGGCCACCTTTGCCGTGCGTGCCGAACCGGGTGACCGCCTACTTGTGATTGCGCCCAAGAACGCATTCGCAGCTTGGGATGAACAAATCGAAACCTGCCTTCCGTCCTTCGGCCATAAGTTTCTTCGGCTACGAAAGACCGACAAAATCCCACTCCAGCTGCTCGATGATCCGCGGCTTATGATCATCGGTTATCAGCAGCTGGCGCGCGTTAAAGAGGTCACTGCGAACCATCTTGTCGGCCGTCGGGTCCATGTTTTTCTGGACGAAAGCCACCGGATCAAGGGCCAGAATAACATTTCGACGGATGCTGTTCTGAGCTTCTCGCATTTGCCTGTCAGCAAGCTCGTTATGAGCGGCACACCCATGCCACAGTCGACGAGTGACCTGCTTCCCCAGTTTCGGTTCTTGTATCCCGAGGTTCAGGCGGATGAGGATTCTGTTGTTGGACTCATCAGTCCGGTTTACGTCCGGACCAATAAGAGCGAGCTGAACCTGCCTCCGGTTACCAGGGTCTTGAAGACGCTGCCGATGGATCCGCTCCAGCAGCGGCTTTACGAATTGATGAAAAGCGCCTTGGCTCGCGAAGCCGCGCAGGCGCTGACGATCAAAAGTAAGCAGGCATTCAGGGGCTTGGGGCGGTCTGTAACGCGCGTTCTGCAGTTTGTTTCCAACCCGGCCCTGCTGGCACATGAGATCGCTTTCGCTCATTCCAACGAATTGTCCATGGCGTTGGCAGAGGGCCGCGGCCCGAAAATGCGCTACGTCTTGCATAGAGCGCGAAGCTTGGCCCGCGAAGGGAAAAAGGTGCTGATCTGGTCAACATTCGTGGAGAACGTGGAGCATATTGCTAGCAGCCTTCAAGACTTAGGCGCGGTCTACATTCACGGTGGTGTTGATGCCGGGGATGAGAACGACGACGATACCCGGGAAGGCAAGATTCGGCTGTTCCATGACGACCCCAATGTCATGGTTATGGTCGCAAACCCAGCAGCGGCCGGAGAGGGCATCAGTCTACATACGATTTGTCACCACGCCATCTATTTGGACCGAAACTTTAACGCTGCCCAATACCTTCAGTCCGAAGATCGTATTCACCGGCTTGGTCTGCCACCGGACCAAGGTACGACTATCGAGATTGTGGAATGTGTTGGAAGCGTGGATGAGACTGTGCGCCAGAGACTGGAGTTCAAAGTCGGCCAAATGGCTGCAGCACTCAACGATTCCGGTCTGAGAATATCGCCTGTTCCCATCGTGCCGGACGAAATGGACGAGGGTTTTGGTGCCGGGGGCCTCAATGAGGGCGACATTCGCGCACTGCTCGCCGCTCTCGGAGGATAGTAGTGCAACCACTGTCACCCGGTATCGCCTTTGGCTGTATTGAACTTCTAGGGGTCGTCAAACGAAACCAGCTGACCCCGGGAGGCGTACATTCTCTTTCGTTGGGCTCCGTATCATCCTCGGCAATTTACCGCGCCTGCTTTGATCTGTCCTGGCTTGAGGTGGAGCCCAATGGGCTACTCGTTGTTACTGCGCGAGGAGAAATCGCTGCCTCAGCGGCAAGTCCTCAAGCAGGGCTACGAACTATGCTGGTCGACTTCATTGAGGTCGAACAACCACCATGGCTTCAACTAGTCCCCTATGGTCGTCGAGAGACGTTACTCCAGGCTCCTCCGAGCATCCGTCAGGTATTCGTTGAGGCTGGTCTTGCTTATGGAGACGACGAGGAAACTGTTCAATTCTGGGATGGGCTTGCGGCGCGTGCGCGCGGACTCCGTGATGATGTCCTGACCGAAATCGGACGGCGCGGCGAACGATTAACGCTTCAGTATGAGCAAAATCGGACCCGAGTGGAGCCGAAGTGGATTGCGATTGAAAGCTCATCTGACGGCTACGACGTGCTCTCCCGTGTGTCGGCTTCTGACACTAGGCGCATGACGATTGAAGTGAAGGCAAGCGAACAAGGCACTGAATTTGCATCATTCCACTTGACGCGCAACGAGTGGCAAACTGCTATCGGCTCGATGGCTCATCGGTTTCACCTGTGGGCGATAGCACGGGCCAAAGATGAGCTTGCCGTACTGACGGTTGAACAAGTTGGGGCGCACGTACCTGAGGATGCAGGTGCTGGTGCGTGGGAGACACTCAGGATTCCCTTCTCCGCTTTCAAGGAATTCTTCCGTGATTTTCCTGGCGATGCGGATCAGTAGTCTCGGTAAATCGCCATGTATCGCGACGGGAGAGCCCTTCACTTTATATAACGGTTCGCTGTCGAGTGTTCGATCTCAGTCCCACTTCGCGAACGACACCGGCGTCGAAGTGTTCAGAGGACTAATAAAGAAAATCCAATAATTTCAGCATGGTGTGGGCTATTCACCGTATCTGCGCAGTCATGAGGTCCGGAGAATATTGGCCTGGAGAGACCGCTTCGTGGCCACCCGGCGCCTCTGTCAGTGCTCAGCCCATCCCGCACAACCCTCGAAAACAACGGAAAAATCCGGCCGCAGCCGGATCGGGAGAACGCTTTCGCGAGGGCAAGTGGCGGACAGAGAGGGATTCGAACCCTCGAGACGGTTCCCCGCCTACACACTTTCCAGGCGTGCGCCTTCGACCACTCGGCCACCTGTCCGTTCGACGGTGTGTAGCGTGACCTTGCGGGGATGCGCAAGGCCCCATCCGGGGGGAATCGAAAGGAAAATCGCCCCACCTCATGCTGGACGCTTGATTTTGCTCCGGCTTCGGGCATCCTGCGTTAAGGGGACGGGTTCGAACCGTCGCCAGCACCAGGAAAGGGAACGGGTCATGCCGACGGGAACGGTCAAATGGTTCAACAGCACCAAAGGGTTCGGGTTTATCGCACCCGATGACGGCGGCAAGGATGTCTTCGTCCACATTTCTGCGGTGGAGCGGGCAGGGCTGAAGGGGCTGAACGACAATCAGAAGGTCGGATACGATCTTCAGACCGGCCGCGACGGGCGTGATTCTGCGGGCGATTTGCGTCTGCTTTAACGCAGTAGGGCTGCCTGAGTGGCGGCTCCCCAGCCAAGGTGATGGCGCCCGTCATGCTCGATGACGGGCCGTTTCATCAAGGTCGGGTAAGCGACCAGAAGATCGCCCGCCGTCATGGCCTTTTCCGTATCGCTCAGCCCGCGCCAAGTGGTCGACTTTCGATTGACAAGCTCGTCGCCGAATATTTCCAAGAGGGCGTCGATCTGGGGGCGGGACAGCGGCGTCTTTCGCACGTCTTGGAACTCGGGATCAAAGGGCGAAAGCTCGCGGATCGCCTTGCGGCACGTGTCGCACGTTCCCAGTCCATAAAGCTTCATTCCGACCCCTGAATGTATCCAATTCGATGTATTTTTGCCTGAAGGCGCATAGGCGGATAAACAAACCATTCATTTGAAGGCGTCAACCCTCCTCGCAACAACAGTGAGGACCAGGATGACGAACCTCTTTCACCACGATCCGATGATATTCGGTGCCGCGATCAGCCTGTGCAGCTTCGCGACCCTTGTCGGCACGAGTTTTCTGCGGCGGGCTTGGGCGGATGGGGCGCCCCGGCGCTGGGGCGTGTTGTCCGCAGCGGTCCTGGGAGCCGGGTGGTGGGTGTCGCAGCTTCTGTTCCTTCTTTCGCACGTTATGGATGCGGCGCCTCGGCTTCAAACGGGCGCGCTTGTCATCTCCCTGCTTATGCTGATCGCGCTGGCGGGGGCCATGGTGTGGGTGGGCCGCAGACGCGGGGCCGCCGGGGGGGTGATCTATGGTTTGGGGACGGCTGCGTCGGGAATGACGGGGCTGACCGCCTTGGGTGCGTGGAGTCAGGTCGTCTGGGATACGGACGCGATGCTGGTCGCTTTCGTCATCCCTGCGATGATCGGGGCGGGTGCCATTGCAGTGCTGCGCAGCGCAACACGTTGGGTTCGGGCGGTCGGGGTGGGCGGAATGGTCGTCACCGCTCTGGTGGCGCATGTTCTGACCTATCGTACGCTGACACCGTTTGCGGGGCGCGTCGTGGATGCGGACACAAGCTTGCTGCCCCTGGGCGTCATGCTGACGATCGGATTTTCGACCTGTGTTCTTCTGGCCGTGCCGCTGGTCTTTTGGTTGATGGATGTCCGGCGCGAACGGCAGATGGAACTGCAGGCCCACCGCCTGCGAGAGCTTGCGAATGTATCGCAGGAGGGGCTGATTTCGGCCATCGACGGTATGGTGACAAGCTGCAACCTGTCCTTCGTCCTCATGACCGGGTTCGATGCCGGCATCGCCTTGTCCGATGTGGTCGATGTCGGGGGTCTGGACCGCTTGCGCGCGAACCCCACCCGCGTGCAGGAGATCGACATCCGCAGCAAGGACGGCACCGTCATTCCCGTTGAGGCGACGTTGCGCCTTGTCACCCTTGGCAACCGATCGGCCGAGGCGATCGCCCTGCGCGACCTGCGGGGTGCCCGGGCGGCCGAGGCGGAAAGCGAGCGTATCGTGCGCGCCCGGCTGGACGCCGAACGCCGGTTCCGCTTCCTCATCCAAAGCGTGACCAACTATGCCATCTACATGCTGACACCCGAAGGGTTCATCGCGAATTGGAACGCGGGCGCGCAACGCAACAAAGGCTACACCAGTGACGAGGTTGTGGGAAAACACTTCTCCATCTTCTTCTCGCCCGAGGATCAGAAGGATCGTCTGCCCTATCGTATGCTGGACCGCGCCCTTCTTGATGGCAAATTCGAGGCGGAGGGCTGGCGGTTTCGCAAGGATGGCACCCGGTTCTGGGCCCATGTGCTGCTGGAACCGATCACGGATGACGATGGCCAGCATATCGGGTTCGTCAAGGTCACCCATGACAACACCCGCCAGAAAGAGGATGCCGAACAGATCGCGAGCATGAGCCGCAATCTGACCGCCGCGCTGGAAAACATGATCCAGGGGATCGCATTGTTCGACCCGGATGGCGCTCTGGTCCTGACCAACACCCGCCTGGCGCAGATTCTCGGCCGCCCGGCCCCGACGGGACAGACCCTGATCGAGTTTGCAACCGACGTTTCGGCGCAATTGACCGCGTCCTCGACGGTCATGGACGAACTTTATCGCATGGACGGGCAGGGGCGGCGCCAACGGACGCTGGAACTGCATGACGGGCGGACATTGCTGGTCACCCATCGCACGATCCCCGAAGGGGGGTGGGTGTCCACCTTCGAGGATGTGTCCGAGCGCACCCGTTCCGAACGGCAGATCGTGCACATGGCCCGTCACGACGCGCTGACCGGCCTGCCCAACCGCGCCAGCTTTGCCGAACATCTGGCCTGGGCGCTGGACGATGCGGGGGTCGATGGCGGAATGCAGGTCGCGGTGCTGGGCATCGACCTTGATCGGTTCAAAGAAATCAACGACCATCTTGGCCATGCCGTGGGCGACGACGTTCTGATCGGACTGGCCACGCGCCTGACGAATGTGCTGGAAAAGGGGGAATTTCTGGCGCGTTTCGGTGGCGACGAATTCGCGGCCTATAAGGCCTTCCGCACGCGCGAGGAGGTGGAGGCCTTCGCCGCGCGCCTGTTGGAGACGATCTGCCAGCCGATCCCGCTGGCCCAGAACGAACTGAGCGTGGGCGCGAGCATCGGCATCGCGCTGTTCCCCGAGGACGGGCATGTCGGGGGCAAGCTGATCAGCAATGCCGACATGGCGATGTATCGCGCGAAGTCCAGCATCACCGAAAAAATCTGCTACTATGAGGCAGAGATGGACGAAGCCTCGCGCACGCGTCGCCAGATGGCGCGAGATCTGTGGCGCGCGGTGGAGCGGGACGAGCTGTATCTGCACCACCAGATCCAGAAATCGGTGACCACTGGCGAAACCACGGGGTATGAGGTTCTTCTGCGCTGGCAACACCCCGAGCGCGGCAATATCTCGCCCGCCGATTTCATTCCGGTGGCCGAGGAATGCGGCGCGATCCTGCATATCGGGGAATGGGTTCTGCGCACGGCCTGCGAACAGGCGGCCCGTCTGCCGAACAAGGTGCGCATCGCGGTGAACCTGTCGCCGGTGCAGCTTGGAAACCCGCGCTTTGTCACCAATCTTCAGGCCGTCCTGGACGATACGGGTCTGGAGCCCTGGCGGCTGGAACTGGAAGTTACCGAAAGCGCCATCATCGCCGACAAGGAATGGGCGCTGCATATGCTGGCGCAGATCAAGGATCTTGGCGTCACCATCGCCATCGACGATTTCGGCACCGGATATTCCTCGCTTGAAACGCTGCGCTCCTTCGCCTTCGACAAGATCAAGCTGGATCGCAGCTTCATCCGGGAGGTGGAGACCAGCCGCCAGGCCAAGGCCATCGTGCGCGCCATCCTTGCCCTTGGCCGCAGTCTGGAAGTGCCCATTCTGGCCGAAGGGGTGGAGACGTTGGAGCAGTTGCACCTTCTGCGCAGCGAAGGGTGCGACGAGGCGCAGGGCTTCCTTCTGGGCCGTCCGGGCCGCCTGGAATCCGTCATGCCCGATCTGGAGGTGACCGAGCAGGTGGCCTGAGACGGCAAGAACCCGCCCCGCCATATTGCGCCGCTGGCGGGGCGAACCATATGAAAGGACAGACGTTCAAAGGAACCTGTCCATGAGCTTTGCCGATCTTCTTGTCCTGTTGGCCGTGGCGCTTCTGGCCGCATGGGCGATCTTGCGCTACACCCCGTCGGATTCGCAGGATTGGCATGTCGATCCGCTGACGGTGCGCAAACCCAACCGCCCGAACCATATCCTGTATCGAAACGACGGGCCGTTCATTGCCCTGCCGCCCGATCAGGTGGCGGCACGGCTGGATGCGCTGACCCGTCAGACCCCGGGGACCGAGGCCTTCGCGGGCGAGGGGTTTCACCGGACGTGGACCACGCGGGCAGGTGTTCTGGGGCTGCCCACCTTCACCTCGGTCCGGCTGATCCCTGAAAACGGTGGCACCCGCGTTGCGATCTATGCCAGGGCGCGGTATTTCCCCGATCTTCCGGCCCGCGAACGGGCGCGGATCGAAGGGTGGATCGCGGCCCTCACCTCTCTGGTGCCCGAGGATGCGGCGGGGCCCCCTCCAATGCCGACACCCGGTCCCTGAGGGCCAGAACCTCGTCCGACGACAGGGGGGCGGCTTCCTCCTCCTTCGGGCCGATCAGCCGTCCGAACAGCCGTGCAAGCAGACGGGACAGATCGTCCATCACCAGAAACAACGACGGCACGACCACCAGGCTCAGCACGGTCGATACGGCGATGCCGCCGATCACGGCGATGGCCATCGGCGCGCGGAACGATCCACCCGCGCCAACACCAAGCGCCGAGGGCAACATTCCCGCCGACATGGCGATGGAGGTCATGATGATGGGCCGGGCGCGCTTGTGTCCCGCCTCGATCACCGCCTCCATCCGCGCCAGTCCACGGGCGCGCATTTCGATGGCAAAGTCGATCAGCAGGATCGCGTTCTTCGTGACGATCCCCATCAGCATCAGGATGCCGATCAGAACCGGCATCGACAGCGGCTCGTCCGTCAGGATCAGGGCACCGGCCACCCCGCCCAACGCCAAAGGCAAGGACAACAGAATCGTGAACGGCTGCACCGCCGAACGGAACAGCAGGATCAGAACCGCCAGAACCATCATCAGCCCCAAGATCATGGCATTCGCAAACCCGGCGACCATCTCCGCCTGCACCTCGGCATCGCCCAGTTCGGCGATGCGGACGTTCGGCGGAAGCTCCACCCGGTCGGTGGCGGCGCGAAACGCCTCGGTCGCGGTGCCAAGCGCCACACCGGGGGGAAGGTTGGCCCCCAAAGTCGCCTGACGTTCGCGGTTGTAGCGTTTGATCTGGCTGGGCCCTTCGGCCAAGGACACGTCGGCCACGGCAGCCAACGGCACCAGATTCCCCTCGGCAGTGCGCACCTTCATCGCGGCGATGCGGCCCAGATCGGCGCGCGCCGCATTCGAGAGCCGCACGCGGATCGGGATCTGCCGGTCGTCCAACGAGATCTTCGCCAACGCCGCGTCCACATCTCCCTGTGTCGCGATGCGGATGGTGCGGGCGATGGCATCGGTGGTGATCCCCAGACGCGCGGCATCGGCGGGCCGCGGCACGATGTGAACCTCCGGTCGGGGCAGGGCCCCTTCCGCCGCGACATTCGCAAGGCGGGGTTCGGCCCGCAACGCAGCCTCCAGACGAGCCGTCGCCTCACCCAAGGCCTGAGGGTCGTTCGACAGGATCGAGAACTGGATGTCCCGCTGCCCCCGATCGTTGAGTTTATAGGCGCGAACATCCGGGATGCCCGTCAACGCGGCGAAAATGTCCGCCTCCACATCCCATTGCGGGCGCAAACGTCCGTCAGGCTCCGGCAGCAGGCCGCCCAGCCCGTTCAGGATATGCCACAACCGGCCGCCCAGACCTTCGGCCGGCGCATCCAGCAGCACCGTGACCGAGGCGCGGCGCACGTCAAGATCGCCGGTAGGGGACGATCCGCCCAGAACGAAGACATCCTGCACCCCGTCCACCGCGCGGATCGCGGCCTCCATGCGGGCCGTGACGGCGTCCGTTTCGTCCAGCGTGCTGCCCGGGGGCAGTTCGACGCTGATCGGGATGCGGCTCACATCCTCGGGCGGGATGAAACTGCCCGGAATGCGCAGCATGAACATCAGCGATACGGCCAGAATGCCGATCGCCACCGCCAGCGTCACGAAGCGCCAGCGCAGCGTGATCCCGACGAACCGCAGATATCCGCCCATCACCCACCCGTCGCCCGGCTGATGGTCGTGCGCATCCGACCCCCGCATCAGGTAGGCGGCCATCATCGGCGTGATCAATCGCGCCACCGCCAGCGAGAACAGGACCGAAATCGCCACCGTCAGCCCGAACTGACTGAAATACTGGCCCGGAATGCCCGGCATGAACGACACCGGCACGAACACCGCGACAATGGTCAGCGAGGTGGAGATCACGGCCAGCCCGATTTCGTCCGCCGCATCGATGGCGGCGCGGTAAGGGGTCTTTCCCATCTTCATGTGACGCGAGATGTTCTCCACCTCCACAATGGCGTCATCGACCAGAATGCCGGTCGCCAGCGTGATCGCCAGAAGCGACACGAGGTTCAGCGAAAACCCCATCAGATCCATGACCCAGAAGGTCGGGATGGCCGACAGGGGAAGCGCCACCGCCGCGATCGCCGTGGCCCGCCAGTTGCGCAGGAAGATCAGCACGACCAGAACCGCAAGGAACGCCCCCTCCATCAGCGTATCCACGGCCGAGTGGTAGTTGCCCAAGGTGTAGCGCACCATGTCGTCGACCGGGGTCACCTGCATCTGCGGGTATTGCGCCTGAAGACGGGCCAGCGAGGCGGTCGCGGTGTCCGCAGCCGACACTTCGGACGCCCCCTGCGCGCGGAATACCGCGATGGTCACCACCGGCTGGCCGGCAAAGCGGGAGAAGGAGCGGATTTCCTCATGCGTGTCGTCCACCCGTCCCAGATCGGACAGGCGCGCATGGCCGCCCGTGGGCAGTGCGATGGTCGTGGCCGCCAGCGCCGCCACATCTGCGGCATTGCCCAGGGTTCGGATGGATTGTTCCGCCCCGCCTACATCGCCGCGCCCGCCGCCCAGATCCAGATTGGTGCCCGCGATCTGCTGGCTGACCTCATCGGCCGTGATGCCGTAACTGCCCAAGGCCACCGGGTCGAGGGTCAGACGCACCTCGCGCTCGGCCCCGCCATAGCGGTCCACCTGACCGATGCCGGGCTGGCCTTGCAGGGCGCGGATGACCGTATCGTCCACGAACCACGACAGCTCCTCGACCGTCATTTCGGGGTAGGCGATGGCATAGGTCAGGATCGCCTGCCCCTCCACGTCGATCCGCGACACGATGGGGGCCTCGACATCGGCGGGCAGGTCGGCGCGGATCCGGTCGATTTCGTCCTTGGTGTCCTGCACCGCGCGGTCTGTCGGCACCTCGATGCGGAATTCCACCACCGTCGTGCTCTGCCCGTCCGAGATGGTAGAGGTGACGTTCTTCACCCCGGCCACGCCCGATACCGCGTCCTCCACCTCTCGGGTCACCTGCCGTTCCAGTTCGGCGGGCGAGGCGCCGTCCTGCACGACGGTCACCGACACCAACGGCAGGTCGATGTTGGGAAACCGCGTGACGGGCAGGCTGAGGAACGCCTGTATCCCCAGAACGACCAGAATCACGAAGGCGAGGATGGGCGCGACGGGGTTGCGGATCGACCAGGCGGAGAAGTTCATTCCGCGTCCACCGCCGTCACGCGGTCGCCATCGCGCACGAAGGCCCCCGCGCGGGCGACGATGCGGTCGCCTTGGGTCAGCCCGTCGGTGATCTCGATATGACTGCCGTCGCGAATGCCCACCTCGACGGGCACGCGGTGCACCGTGCCATCCTGAACGCGCAGCGCGAAGTCGCCGTCGCCGTCATGCCCCACCGCGCCGATGGGCAGGGCAAGGGCGGGACGCTCGGCCGTGACGATCTGGCCTTCGGCGAACATGCCGGGGCGCAACGCGGCGGATGCGTTGACCGCGATGCGGACACGGCCCAGACGGGTTGTGGCGTCGATCTGCGGTTCGACCAGACGGACGGTGCCGTCGATCTCCACCCCGCCGACGACGCGCAGGGTGGCAGGCTGGCCGGGACGCAGGGATGCAAGATCCGCCTCGGTCACATCGGCGCGCAGTTCCAGCGCCCCGTCGCGGATCAGGACGAACATGGGCGCGCCACTGCCGGCCGAGGCGATGGCCCCACGGTCGGCGTTCCGCTCCATCACCTCGCCCGCGACGGGGGTGGTGACGGCGGTGCGCTGCAATTGCAGGTCGATATCGGCGATCTGCGCCTGCGCCACGTCCTCTTCGGCCCGTGCCGCCTCCACCTGTTGCGCGGCGGCGGCCAGACGGGCGGCGGTGGTCGCGCGATTGGCCCGCGCCTGATCGATGGCCGCCTGCGAGGTGGCCCCCTGCGCCTGAAGCTGCGCGATGCGTTCGGCGGCGGCATCCGCCTCGGTGGCGGCCGCCTCCGCCTCGATCCGACCGGCCTCGGCCTGGGCCACGGCGGCCCGGGCGGACGCACGCTGCGCGGCAAGGCGGCTTTTCTCCAAAGTCAGCGTGTCGGAGGACAGGCGGGCCAGAACCTCGCCCGCCTGAACGGTGTCACCCACATCCGCCAGCAGTTCGTCGATCGGCTGCCCTTCGATCAGGGGCTGCACCGCCACCCGTTCCACCGGCGCGATCAGGCCGGACACCACCACGCGGGCGGTCAGGTCGCGTTCCGTCACCGGCGTCACGGTGACGGCGGGGGGCGGCACGTCCTGCGCCAGCGCAGGCAGGGGCAGCAGGACGGTCAGGGCGAACAGGGCATACTTCACGGGGGGCGGACCTCGGATCTCGTCGCGTTTGATATGGGGTGCGCCGTCGGTGAAGGAAAGTCCGGGGCGCGCGCGCGTGCGGATGGCCGCGCGCCCCGCCGTGGTCAGGACACGTCGCGGAACCGTGTCGTGGACAGCGCCGCCGCCATCAGCTTCTGGGTATAGTCCTGCTTCGGCGCATCGAAGACGGCGTCGGTCGGACCCTCTTCCACGATCTCCCCCAGCCGCATCACGATGATGTAATCCGACAAGGCCCGCACCACGGTCAGGTCGTGGCTGATGAAGACATAGGACAGGCGGTGCTTGGTCTGCAGATCGCGCAGCAGCGTCACGATCTGCTTTTGCACCGACCGGTCCAGCGCGCTGGTGGGTTCGTCCAGCACGATGACGCGCGGGCGCAGGATCATCGTCCGCGCAATGGCGATCCGCTGGCGTTGCCCGCCCGAGAATTCGTGCGGATAGCGGTTGCGCATCGCGGGGTCCAGCCCCACCTCGGCCAGCGCTTCGGACGCGCGCTGCGCCCGTTCGGCGCGGGTGATCTGGGGCTCGTGCACCAAAAGCCCTTCGGTGATGATCTGGCCCACCGTCATGCGCGGCGACAGGCTGCCGAAGGGGTCCTGGAACACCAGTTGCAGATCGCCGCGATAGGGGCGCATCGCATCGAGGCCGGTGGGAAGCTCGCTTCCCAGCCACGCGATCCGGCCCTCCGACTCCTGCAGGCGCAGCAGCGCGCGGCCAAGAGTGGACTTGCCCGAACCGGATTCCCCCACGACGCCGATCGTCTGGCCCTCGCGCAGGGTCAGCGAGATGCCCTTCACCGCGTGCAGCGGCGCCGGCTTGCGGAACAGACTGCCACCGATGGGGAAGGTGACGCGAACATCCTCGCCCTCCAGCAGCAGGGGCGCGCCCTCGGCCGGGGGAAGTTTCCGGCCTTCGGGCTCTGCATCCAGCAGCATCCGGGTGTAGGGATGTTTGGGGCTGGCGAACACGTCCGCCGCCGCGCCATCCTCCACCACTTCGCCCGCGCGCATCACCGCCACATGGTCGGCAAAGCGGCGAACGATTCCCAGATCGTGGGTGATGAAGATGATCGCCATGCCCAGACGTTTCTGAAGATCGGCCAGAAGTTCCAGGATCTGCGCCTGAATGGTGACGTCCAGCGCGGTCGTGGGCTCGTCCGCGATCAGGATGTCGGGATCGTTGGCCAGCGCCATCGCGATCATCACCCGCTGGCGCTGCCCGCCCGACAATTCGTGCGGATAAGCGTTGATCCGGCGTTCGGGGTCGGGAATGCCGACCAGCCGCAGCAGTTCCAGGATCCGCGGCCGCGCCTGCGCCCGCGTCATCCCTGCGTGATAGCGCAGCGGTTCGGCCAACTGCGTCCCGATCTTGTAAAGCGGGTCGAGCGAGGTCATCGGCTCTTGGAAGATCATGGTGATCTTCTTGCCGCGGATCCCGTTCAGCGCGCGTTCCGACGTGTTGAGGATGTCGCGCCCACGATAGCTGACGGTGCCGGTGGCGGCCCCGTTCGCGGCCAGCAGCCCCATCAATGCCATCGTCGTCTGGCTTTTGCCCGAGCCGGATTCGCCCACGATGGCCAGCGTCTCGCCCGATTTCAGATCGAGGTTGACGCCCTTGACCGCGTCCACGGGGCCGTCATTGGTCTGGAACGTGACCCGCAGGTCGCGGACCGAAAGAATGGTGCCCGTTTTGTCAGGATCGGTCATCTCAACGCTCCTTCGGATCGAGGCTGTCGCGCAATCCGTCGCCCAGGAAGTTCAGCGCGAACAGGATGACGGTCAGCACCACGGCGGGGCCGATCAGCTGCCACGCGGCGCCTTGCATGTTCTGCGCCCCTTCCGAGATCAGAAGGCCCAGCGAGGTCATCGGGTCCTGCACGCCAAGGCCCAGGAAGGACAGCAGGCTTTCGGCAAGAATGGCCTTGGGCACCAGAAGCGTGACGAACACGATCACGGGGCCAAGGGCGTTCGGGATGACATGGCGGCGCACGATGGCCCCGCTGGTCGCGCCCAGCGCCTGCGCGGCCTGCACGAATTCGCGGCGTTTCAGCGACAGCGTCTGGCCGCGCACGATGCGGGCCATGTCCAGCCATTCCGTCGCGCCGATGGCGATGAAGATGATGAACAGGTTCCGCCCGAAGAAAACCAGAAGCAAAATGACGAAAAAGATGAACGGCAGCGAATAGAGGATGTCGACGATCCGCATCATCACGTTGTCCACCCTGCCGCCGAGATAGCCGGAAATCGCGCCGTAGGTCACGCCCACCACCAGCGCCATGGCCGAGGCGAGGATGCCGATCGCCAGTGAGATGCGCACCCCGATCAGGATGCGGGACAGCATGTCCCGCCCCAGATTGTCCGTCCCAAGAAGGAAATAATTGCGCGACACATTGGCCGACAGCGTCGCCGACAGGCCGTTCTCGGCAATCTCAAGCTTCGGGTTGAAGAACAGGTCTGACCGCTGGAAATACCGGATGACGCGTTCGTCCACCGGCTCGGCCGAGGTGAAATCGACCGAAATGGTCTGACCGGACAGCTCCGGCTCCCCCTCGATGCGGGCGCGGGCCATCAGGCCTTCGAAGGCGGGGGTGATCGCGTCGGCGCGGGGATAGGCCTCAAGGCTGGGGGCCACGCGGGTATATTGTTGATAGATGCGGTCATAGGGGTGGGGGGAGATCATCGGACCGAAGATCCCCGCCAGCCCCAGCACGACCAGCACGATCAGGCTGGCAACGGCGGCGCGGTTCTGGCGCAGGCGGCGCCACGCATCTTCCCACAGCGACCGGCTGGGGGCGATGGGCAGGGTTGTATCAGTCATAGCGCACCCTCGGGTCGAGCCAGGCATAGGCCAGATCGACAAGCAGGTTGAAAATAACGACGAAGACGGCAATCACGACCACGGTGCCCATGACCAGCGTGTAATCGCGGCCCAGCGCCCCCTGAACGAAGTAACGTCCCACACCCGGCAGGCCGAAGATCGTTTCCACCACGACCGAACCGGTCAGCAGGGCGGCGGCGGTCGGCCCCAGATAGGACACGGTCGGCAGCATCGCGGCGCGCAGGGCGTGAACCCCCACGACGACGCGGGCCGGCAGGCCATAGGCGCGGGCGGTGCGGACGTGGTTGGCGCGCAGCGCCTCCACCGTGGCGCCACGCACAAGACGGGCGATCACCGCCACCTGCGGCAAGGCCAGCGTCACGATCGGCAGGACCCAATAGGCGGGGTTCGCGTTGCTCCACCCGCCTGCGGGCAGAACGCCAAGGATCACGCCGAAGAACAGGCTGAGAAGGGGGGCGATGACGAAGTTCGGCGTGGTGATGCCCAGCGTCGCGATGGCGACGATGGTCGTGTCCAGCCAGGAATTCTGCCGCAGGGCGGCGATGGCGCCAAGGATCGTGCCCAGAATCGTCGCCACCAAAAGCGCAAGGCCGCCCAGCAGGATCGACACCGGCAACCCTTGGGCGAACAGATCGTTCACCGTGAAGTCGCGCCGTGTGAAGCTTGGACCCAGGTCGCCCTGAATCAGATTGCCAAGATAGATGAGATACTGCTGCCACAACGGCGCATCCAGATTGTAGGCGCGTTGCAGGTTGGCAAGGATCAGCGGGTCCAGCGGGCGTTCCAGATCGAACGGGCCACCGGGGGCGACACGGATGGCGAAGAAGGTCAGCGTGACGATGATGAAGATCGTCGGGATCGCGCTGGCCATTCGTCGCAAGGTATATCCAAGCATCGAAGACCTATGACATAAAAGGGACGCGCGCCCGGGATCGGGCGCGCGTCGTGAAGGGGTTCAGGATCAGTTGACCGACAGCCAGCGGGTATAGTGGTCCGAGCCGAGGTTGTCCTCGTATCCGCTGATATTCGTGGCCACCAGTTCGCGCGAGGAATAGGACAGGATCGGAATGATCGCCTGTTCTTCCAGAAGCAGCGCTTCGGCCTTGGCCAGGATCTCCGCCCGTGCGGGCAGATCGGTTTCCATCGCCGCTTCGTCCAGCAGCGCGTCATACTCTTCGTTCTTCCAGCGGGAATAGTTGAAGGGCGTGTTGCTGGTATAGAGCATCAGGAAGTTCTGCGGATCGTTGTAATCGCCGATCCAGCCGGCACGGGCCAGATCGAACGGCCCGTCTTCGCGCAGATAGTTGAAATAGGTCGTGCCTTCGACTTCGTTCAGGCGGGCGTTGATGCCGATGTTGGACAGCATGTCGGCCACGGCGGCCATGGTGTTCTTGTGGTTCTCGCCGGTGTTGTAGCGCAGTTCCACCGTCAGCGCGCCCGGTTCGACCCCGGCCTCCTCCAGCAGCTCCTTGGCCGCATCTTCGCGGTCGAAGAGGTCGTCCTCGGCGTAATCCACCGTCACGCCGCCCTCGACATAGTTGGAGATGCCCGGAGGAACCAGCGTGAAGCCCGGCAGCATGGTGCCCGCCCAGACGTTCTCGGCGATGAAGTCGCGGTCGATCACCATCGAAATGGCGCGACGCACGCGGGCATCCTTCAGGGGGCTGCCATCCGCGCCCTTCACCGGCAGGTAATAGGTGCCGAGATAGGGGGCGATGTGCAGCGAATCCGCAAGGTTCGCCTTCACGTAATCCATCTGCTCGGCGGGCACGTCGGCGCAGGTCACCACTTCCTTGGCTTCGAAGCGGCGCATACAGGCCGAACGATCCTCGAACGGGATCCAGTTCACGGCATCGACCGCCACGTTGTCGGCGTCGTAGTAGTTCGGGTTCTTGACCATCGACAGCTGCGAGTTCGGCGTGAAGCCCTGCAGCATGTAGGGGCCGTTCGACACGAGGTTGCCCGCGCGGGTGAACTGGTCGCCGAACTCCTCGACCGAGGCGCGGTGGACGGGCAGCGACGACTGGTGCGTCAGAAGTTCGAGGAAGTAGGGCGTCGGGCCGTTCAGCGTGATTTCCAGCGTCTTGTCGTCGATCGCGCGGACGCCCAGATCGTCCACCGGCATCTCGCCGCCGGCCACCGCCTCACCGTTCTTGATCGGGAACAGGATGGAGGCATAGCCCGCCGCGGTTTCCGGCGTCATGATGCGCTTCAGCGAATATTCGAAATCCTGCGCCGTGACCGGATCGCCGTTCGACCACTTCGCATCGCGCAGGGTGAAGGTATAGACGGTGCCATCCTCCGACATCTCCCACGATTCTGCCATGCCGGGGATGTTCTGGCCGGCGGCGTCCTTGGTGATCAGACCTTCGAACAGGTCGGCCAGCACGCGCGCTTCGGACACGGTCTGCGTGTGATGGGGGTCCAGCGTTGCCGGATCGGTGTCGTTGCCGCGGTTGATGGTGACCTGCGCGTTGGCAGAGGCGACGCCCATGACCAAGGCCAGCGCCGAGGCGGCGAAAAGGTCGCGTTTTTTCATTCTTGGTTCTCCCTGTAGGACCAGACTTCGGTCTGTCTGAAATTTTATGACTCGAGTCAATCGTGCTTGGCGCGCAACCGCAAGAGGAAGATGGCATCGCTTCCGTTCGGCGGGGGCGACGGATATGGTGGCGCTCCCAAGACGGAGCCTGTTCATGACCATCCAACGCATTCCCGCCCTGATCGCTACCGAGATCGGGGCCGCCCCGAGCCAGGTGGCGCAGGCGATCACGCTTCTGGACGGGGGGGCGACCGTGCCGTTCATTGCGCGCTATCGCAAGGAGGCGACGGGGGGGCTGGACGACACGCAGCTTCGGACGCTTGCCGAACGCCTGACCTATCTGCGCGAGATGGAGGCGCGTCGCACGACGATCCTCACCTCGATCCGCGATCAGGGCAAGCTGGACGCCGCGCTGGAGGGACGGATCGCGGGCGTGATGACCAAGGCCGAGCTTGAGGACATCTATCTGCCCTTCCGCCCGAAGCGCCGGACCAAGGCGATGATCGCGCGGGAAAACGGGCTGGGCCCCCTGGCGGAAACGATTCTGGCGGACCGGACGGTCGATCCGGCGGCGCTGGCCACGCGCTTCGTGACCGGGGCCGTGCCCGATGCCAAGGCCGCGCTGGACGGCGCGCGCGACATCGTTGCCGAAGGTCTGGCCGAGGATGCGGACCTTCTGGGCCGGTTGCGGGGGCACATGGCCGAAACCGGCCGCCTGACAGCGCGCGTGGTCGCGGGCAAGGAGACCGAGGGCGCGAAGTTCGCCGATTATTTCGCGCATGACGAAGGGTTTTCGACGGCGGCGGGCCACCGCGTTCTGGCGATGCTGCGGGGCCGGAACGAGGGTGTGCTGAGTCTCGACCTCGCCGTGGAGCCGGAGGCCCCGCGCGGGCAAAGCCGGGCCGAGCGCATGGCGGGCGCCGCCCTGCGGGCGGGGGGCACAGGGCCGGCCGACATCTGGCTGCGGGACGTGGCCGCCTGGGCGTGGCGGGTGAAGATGAAAACCTCGTTGACGGTCGATCTTATGGCGCAGGCGCGGGATCGGGCGGAGGCGGAGGCTATACACGTATTCGCCCGCAACCTCAAGGACTTGCTGCTGGCAGCTCCCGCAGGGGGTAAGGTGACGCTGGGCGTCGATCCGGGCATTCGCACCGGGTGCAAGCTGGCCGTGGTGGATGCGACGGGCAAGGTTCTGGAAACGGGGACGATCTATCCGTTCCAGCCGAAGAACGATCTGCGCGGCGCTTCGGCGGATCTGGCGCGGATGATCCGCGCGCATGGGGTGGATCTGGTCGCCATCGGCAACGGTACCGCCAGCCGCGAGACGGAACGGCTGGTGGCGGATGTGATCTCGGCCCTGCCGCACAAGCCCACCAAGGTCATCGTGTCCGAGGCGGGGGCGTCCGTCTATTCCGCGTCCGAACTGGCGGCGAAGGAGTTTCCGGGCCTGGATGTCAGCCTGCGGGGCGCAGTGTCCATCGCCCGGCGTCTGCAGGATCCGCTGGCCGAACTGGTGAAGATCGAGCCAAAAAGCATCGGCGTCGGGCAATACCAGCATGATGTGGATCAGTCGCGCCTGTCGCGCCAGTTGGACGCGGTGGTGGAGGATGCGGTGAACGCGGTGGGCGTGGATCTGAACACCGCGTCGGCCCCGCTTCTGGCGCGGGTGTCGGGGCTGGGCGGTTCGCTGGCCGATGCCATCGTGGCGCATCGCGATGCCTTGGGCGCGTTTGCGTCGCGCCGCGACCTTCTGAAGGTGCCGCGCCTTGGGCCGAAGGCGTTCGAACAGGCGGCGGGGTTCCTGCGCATCACCGGCGGGAAAGAGCCGTTGGACGCTTCCTCAGTCCACCCCGAGGCGTATGACGTGGCGCGGCGGATCGTGGCCGCCTGCGGGCGCGACCTGCGGTCGGTGATGGGCGACAGCGCCGTTCTGACCCGGGTGAACGCGCGGGATTTCGTGGACGACCGTTTCGGCCTGCCCACGGTGCGCGACATCCTGGCCGAACTGGAAAAGCCGGGCCGCGACCCGCGCCCCGAGTTCCGCACCGCGACCTTCGCCGAAGGCGTGGACGCGATCACCGATCTGAAGCCGGGAATGCTGCTGGAAGGCACGGTCACCAATGTCGCGGCCTTCGGTGCCTTCGTCGATATCGGGGTGCATCAGGACGGTCTGGTCCATGTCAGCCAATTGGCCGACAAGTTCGTCAAGGATCCGCATGAGGTGGTGAAGGCGGGCGATGTGGTGAAGGTGCGCGTGACGGAAGTGGACGTGCCCCGCAAGCGCATCGGCCTGACCATGCGCAAGGACGGCAAGGGCGGGGACGCCCCGCCCCCGAAGGATCGCCCGCGCGGGGGGGCGAAGGCAGCGCCGGCATCGACCGGCGGAAACGCCTTTGCCGATGCGCTGAAGGGGCTGCGCCGCTGAATGCGAAAGGGGCGGCCCGAAGGCCGCCCCATGTCGCCGTGATCAGAACGGGATTTCGTCGTCGAAGTCCGATCCGCGCCCGCCTTGCGATCCGCCCGAACGCCCCCCCGACGATCCGCCCCGCGAACCGCCGCCTTCGTAATCGTATCCGCCGCCGCCCTGGCCGCGATCGTCATATCCGCCGCCCGACGATCCGCCGCCGTCACGTCCATCCAGCAACGTCAGCTCGCCCCGGAAGGGCCGCAGCACGATCTCGGTGGTGTATTTGTCGGCCCCCGACTGGTCCTGCCATTTGCGGGTTTCCAGCGCCCCCTCGATATAGACCTTGGAGCCTTTCTTCAGATATTGCTCGGCGATCTTGCCCAGCGGTTCGGAGAAGATGGCGACCGAGTGCCATTCGGTCCGTTCCTTCCGCTCACCGCTGTTCTTGTCGCGCCAGGTTTCGGACGTGGCGATGCGCAGGTTCACCACGCGTCCGCCGTTCTGAAAGCTGCGAACCTCGGGGTCGCGCCCCAGATTGCCGACGATGATGACCTTGTTGACCGAACCCGCCATGCGTGCCCCCTTCGAAATGCGTTTGATCCGACCTACACGCCACGCCGCCGCCCCGCAAGAACACCTTCCCGCCGACGGTGAAATCGCAGACTTTTGCCGAAGGCCGTTCTGTGGCATCGTCCGCCGCGACAACGGAGAGGGGCACATCATGCGGGTTGCGGTTCTGGCGCTGGCGGTGGCGATGACGGCGCAGGTGGCGCAGGCCGATATTTTCGGCAATGGCGCAAGTTCCCGGTTCCAGGTTCTGGACCAGCGTGGCGCGCAACAATACTCCGCCTCGACCCGTCTGCGTCCCCCGTCGAAAGAGGATGAGGAGGCCAAGGCCACCGCCGCCCTGCCTACCCCACGCTACAGCGGCAATTACCGCGGCGAATATCTGGAAACGGCCCGGTCCGCCGCGCGGGAACATGGCATTCCCGAAGATCTGTTCCTGCGGCTGGTGCAGCAGGAATCGGGTTGGAACCCGAACGCCGTGTCGGTCAAGGGCGCGCGGGGGTTGGCGCAGCTGATGCCCGACACCGCGCGGCTGGTGGGGGCGGCGATCAACGATCCGCGCGCGAACCTGTATGGGGGCGCGCGGTATCTGAAGATGATGCATGACCGTTTCGGCAACTGGCCACATGCCCTTGCGGCCTATAATGCGGGGCCGATGGCGGTGGAACGCTTCGGCGGCATCCCACCTTATGCCGAAACCCAGAACTATGTCCGCAGGATTGCCGGCCGTTAGGCCAGCGTTCCGTCTGCGGCAATCCGGGTCTTGCCCCCCAGATAGGGATGAAGAGCTGCCGGCAGGTCGACCGAGCCGTCCTGCTGTTGGCCATTCTCCAGCACCGCGATCAGGCAACGCCCCACGGCCAGCCCCGATCCGTTCAGCGTGTGGACGAAATCGGGCTTGCCCCCCTGCGGACGGAACCGCGCGTTCATGCGCCGCGCCTGAAAATCGCCGCAGACCGACACGGACGAGATTTCGCGGTATGTGTCCTGACCCGGCAACCACACCTCCAGATCGTAGGTGCGGGTCGCGCCGAAGCCCATGTCCCCCGCGCACAGGACCAGCACGCGATAGGGCAGTTCCAGCTTCTGCAGGATCGCCTCGGCGCAGCCGGTCATCCGTTCCTGTTCGGCGGCGGATTGATCGGGGGTGGTGATCGACACCATCTCCACCTTTTCGAACTGGTGCTGGCGCAACATGCCCGACGTGTCCTTGCCTGCGCTGCCCGCTTCGGAACGGAAGCACTGGCTGTGCGCGGTCAGGCGGATCGGCAGGCGCTCCTCTTCCAGCATCTCGCCTGCGACGGTGTTGGTCAGCGTGACCTCCGACGTCGGAATCAGCCACCAGCCGTTTGTGGTGCGATAGCTGTCTTCGGCGAATTTCGGCAGCTGGCCGGTGCCGACCATCGCCTCGTCCCGCACCAGAACCGGGGTCCACATTTCGGTCAGGCCGTGATCCGTGACATGGGTGTCGAGCATGAATTGCGCCAGCGCCCGGTGCAGGCGGGTGATCGCGCCCGACAGAACCACGAACCGGCTGCCCGACAGTTTCGCGGCGGTGGCAAAGTCCAGACCACCCTTCGCGCCCGCGATCTCGAAATGCTCCACGGGTTGAAAATCGAAGGCGCGCGGGGTGCCCCAGCGGCGCAGTTCGACATTGCCGGATTCGTCGGCACCGTCGGGCACGTCGGACAGGGGGCGGTTCGGCAGGGTCATCAAAAGATCGCGCAGGCGGGCATCCTCGGCCACGGCCTCTTCGTTCAGGCGTGCGACATCGGCCTTTTTCTGGGCGACCAGCGCGCGCAGACGCTCGAACTCGGCGTCGTTGCCCGCCGCCTTGGCCGCGCCCACATCCTTGCTGGCGCGGTTCTGTTCGGCCTGTGCGGTTTCCGCCGCAAGGATCTTGCCGCGCCGCGCTTCATCCAGGCCGAGGATGCGCGACGACAGACCGGCCAGACCCCGTCGGGCCATCGCCGCATCGAAGGCGGCGGGGTTTTCGCGGATGGCGCGGATGTCGTGCATGGCGGCTCTCCTGTTGCTGTGCCTGTCCTATGCCCCATCGCGGATGATGTGAAAACCGGGAAAATCACGCCGCCGCCCGGGACGCCGCCGTGCATTTCTGACGCAGGGGGCGCGCTTGCCATCGGGCAGGGGGGCGGCTAGGGTGCGCCACCGTAATTCCCGGGGGGAACGCCCCCTTCAGACGCAAGGAAACCCGCATGTTCGCAACCCCCGCCTTCGCTCAGGCCGCCGGAACCGGCGGTGCCGCCGCGACGCTGACCAGCTTCGTCCCGCTGGTCCTGATCTTCGTCATCATGTATTTCCTGCTGATCCGTCCGCAGCAGCGCAAGCTGAAGCAGCACCGCGCCATGATCGACGCGCTGCGCCGGGGCGATCAGGTCGTGACGCAGGGCGGCATCGTCGGCAAGGTGACCCATGTGGGTGAAAACAACGAGATCCACGTGGAAATCGCCGACGGCGTGAAGGTGAAGGTCATCCGTTCGACCATCGCGCAGGTCATCTCCAAGACAGAACCCGTCGCCTGATCCCACTTTCCGACCCGGACCATCATCATGCTGCAAATCCCCTTGTGGAAACGGATCATCATCTGGGCCCTGTGCCTGGTGGCGGTGATCATCGCGTTGCCGAATGCCTTCTACGACAGGGTGGAGCAGCATAACGATGCCGTGGCCGAGGTGGAGGCGGGGGCCGTTCCCACGCCCGAACAGGAGGCGGCGATCGCGGGGTGGCCCGGCTATCTGCCGTCGTCCCTGGTCAATCTGGGTCTGGACCTGCGCGGCGGCGCGCATCTTCTGGCCGAGGTGCAGTTGGCCGACGTCTATGCCGACCGTATCGACGCGATGTGGCCGCAATTGCGCGACGCGCTGCGCGACGCGCGGGCCGAGGTGGGCGGGGTGCGCCGCGTCGCCTCCGAACCCGGCGTGTTGCAGGTGCAGATCTCCAACCCCGAGGGGCTGGCCCGCGCGGCCGAGGTCGCGCGCAGTCTGGCCCAGCCCATCGCCTCCATGACCGGCGGCAACCAGAGCGACCTGGACGTGCAGGCGCAAGGCGACACGATCACCATCCAGCTGTCGCAAGCCGAACGCGCCGCCACCGATCAGCGCACCATGCTGCAAAGCGTGGAGATCGTCCGCCGCCGGGTGGACGAGGTCGGCACCCGCGAGCCCACGATCCAACGTCAGGGCGACGACCGCATCCTGATCGAGGTGCCGGGCATCGGGTCGGCCGAGGAACTGAAGTCCCTGATCGGCACCACCGCGCAGCTGACCTTCAATCCGGTCATCAACCGCACCAACGACGCGAACGCGCCGGTGGAGCCGGGGCAGGAGGTTCTGCCCTCGCAGGACGAACCGGGCGTGTTCTATGTCGTGCAGACGACGCCGGTCGTGACGGGCGAACAGCTTGTCGACGCGCAGCCCGCCTTCGATCAGAACAACCGTCCGGCGGTGAATTTCCGCTTCAACGGATCGGGCGGTCGGGCATTCGGCGATTACACCGCGCAGAACATCGGCCGTCCCTTCGCCATCGTTCTGGACAATCAGGTGATTTCGGCCCCCGTCATCAATTCGGCCATTCCGGGTGGATCCGGGATTATCACCGGCAATTTCAACGTCGAAGGCTCGACCGAACTGGCCGTCCTCTTGCGCGCGGGGGCCTTGCCCGCCGGCATGAATTTCCTTGAGGAACGGACCATCGGGCCGGAACTGGGGCAGGACAGCATCGACGCCGGGCGCATGGCCTCCATCGTCGGGATGGTTGCCGTCGTGGTGTTCATGATCGCCTGTTACGGCTGGTTCGGCGTGCTGGCGAATGTCGCGCTGGCCGTGAACGTCATCGCGATCCTGGCGATCCTGTCGCTTCTGGGGGCCACGCTGACCCTTCCGGGGATCGCGGGGATCGTGCTGACCATGGGCATGGCGGTGGATGCCAACGTCCTGATCTATGAACGGGTGCGGGAGGAGTTGCGCGCCGGACGGGGCGCGGTCCGCGCCTTGGACGAAGGGTTCAGCAAGGCCCTGTCGGCCATCATCGACGCCAACGTAACGACGCTGCTGACCGCCATCGTCATGTTCTCGTTCGGCAGTGGCGCGATCCGCGGTTTCGCGGTCACGCTGGGCGTCGGGATCCTGACCTCGATGTTCACGTCCGTGTTCGTCACGCGGTCGCTGATCGCCACCTGGTACGCCATCCGGCGGCCCAAGAAAATCGTCGTGTAAGGAACGCATGTCATGGCCTTTCGTCTGAAACTCGTTCCCGACAACACCAAGATCGACTTCTTCCGCTGGCAGTGGGCGACGTTCGGCGCCTCGATCGCGGCCATGGTCCTGTCCTTGGTCATCGTGGCGGTGATGGGATTGAACTTCGGCATCGACTTCCGCGGCGGCACCACCATTCGGACCGAAGCGCAGCAGCCGGTGGATGTCGGCGCCTATCGCGCGGCGCTGGCCCCGCTGGATCTGGGCGATGTAGTCATCACCGAGGTGTTCGACCCCGCCTTCCGTGCCGATCAGAACGTCGCCACCATTCGCCTTTCCGCATCGGAAGGGGAGGCATCGACCAATTCCGAAACCTTGACGCGGGTCCAGAGCGCATTGACCGCCGTCGACCCCTCGCTCATCTTCGCTTCGGTGGAGACGGTCGGGCCGAAAGTGTCGGGCGAACTGGTCTGGTCGGCGATCCTGGCCGTGGGTCTCGCCTCGCTGGGGATCATGATCTATATCTGGCTGCGGTTCGAATGGCAGTTCGCCTTGGGCACGATCATGTCCTCGTTGCACGACGTGGTCGTCACGGTCGGGATCTTCTCGCTGTTCCAGTTCCGTTTCGACCTGACCACCGTCGCGGCGCTTTTGACCATTCTGGGCTATTCGGTCAACGACACGGTCGTGGTATTCGACCGGCTTCGGGAAAACCTGCGGAAATACAAAACGATGCCGCTGCGCGACGTGATGAACATCTCGGTCAACGAAACGCTCAGCCGGACGGTGATGACGGTCATGACGACGGCCATTGCGCTGGTTGCGCTGCTGATCTTCGGGGGCGACGTGTTGCGCGGCTTCGTGTCCGCCATTCTGTTCGGCGTTCTTCTGGGCACCTACTCCTCGGTCTTTATGGCCAAGAACCTGGTGCTGTGGATCGGCATCAACCGTGAGCCGAAGGTGAAGTCCAAGGCCGGGACGACCTTCGCCGACATCGACGCGTGATGCAGGAAATCACCTATGCCGAGGCGCAGCCTATCGACGGCTATGGCCCGGGGTTCTTCCGCATCATGGACCGGTTGTTCCATGAACCGCTCCTCGTCTCGCCTTGGAGCGTGCGGGGGTGGGGCGGTCTGACGGACACAGCGACGCCGCTGACGCTGGCGGGGCGGATCGACGTCCTGTTTCTGGGGACGGGGGGCGACATCGCCCATGCCCCGCGGACCTTCCGCGCCGCGTTGGAAACGGCCGGCATCGGGGTGGAGGTCATGAGTTCGCCCGCCGCCTGCCGCACCTACAACCTGTTGTTGACCGAAGGGCGGCTTGTGGCCCTTGCCCTTCTGCCGGTGGAGGGCTGAGGCAATGTTGCCGGTGGAGAAGCTGGCCCAGATCGTGCAGCGGTTCGAGTATCTGGAGGCGCGGCTGTCCGCTGGGGCGCCGCCGTCCGAAATCGCCGCGCTGAGCCAGGAATATTCGGACCTGAAGCCCGTGGTGACGCAGATCGCGGCGCATCGGTCCGCGCTGAACGATCTGGCCGAGGCGGAGGCGATGCTGGCCGATCCCGACATGCGTGCCTTGGCCGAGGAGGAGGTTGCCGACCTCCGCGCCCGTATTCCCGGCATGGAACAGGCGCTGCGGCTGGCCCTGCTGCCCAAGGATGCCGCCGACGCGCGCCCCGCCATTCTGGAGATTCGCCCCGGCACCGGGGGGGAGGAGGCGTCGCTGTTCGCGGGCGATCTCTTGCGCATGTACCAACGCTATGCCGAGGATCGGGGCTGGCGGTTCCAGATCATCGACCTGACGGAAAGCGATCTGGGCGGGATCCGCGAATTGACGGCGCTGGTCCAGGGGGAGGGTGTTTTCGCCCGTCTGAAATACGAATCGGGTGTGCATCGGGTGCAGCGCGTGCCGCAGACCGAGGCGGGGGGGCGTATCCACACCTCCGCCGCGACCGTCGCGGTCCTGCCCGAGGCGCAGGAGGTGGAGATCGACATTCCCGCCGCCGACATCCGCATCGACACGATGCGTGCCAGCGGCGCGGGGGGGCAGCATGTCAACACCACCGATTCGGCGGTGCGGATCACCCACCTTCCGACCGGCATCGTCGTCACGAGTTCGGAAAAATCGCAGCATCAGAACCGGGCGATCGCCATGCAGGTCTTGCGCGCTCGGCTGCACGACATGGAGCGGGAACGGACCGATGCCGCCCGTGCCGCCGACCGCAAGGCGCAGATCGGATCGGGCGACCGAAGCGAGCGCATCCGCACGTACAACTTTCCGCAGGGACGGATGACCGATCACCGGATCAACCTCACCCTCTATGCGCTGCCGCAGATCATGGCGGGCGATCTGGACGAGGTGATCGACGCGCTGACCACCCATGACCAGGCCGCCAAGCTGGCGGAGATGGAGACATGACCATCGCCGAGGCGTTGCGCCACGCAGCGGCCCGCCTGAAGGCAGCGGGCCTTGCGGGGGCCGCGCGCGATGCGCGCTGGCTGGTGGCCCATGCGGCGGGCCTTCCCGCGGATCGGCTGATCCTGCATGCGGACGACCCGCTGGACCCCGAACGCGCGATCTGGCTGGACCGGGCGGTGGAGGAACGCTCCCGCCACCGCCCGGTGGCCCATATCACGGGCCTGCGTCAGTTTCACGGTCGGACCTTTCGGGTGACCTCGGACACGCTGGACCCCCGGCCCGAGACGGAAACCCTGATACATCATGCGCTTGGCGAAGAATTCTCATCCATTCTCGATCTTGGAACCGGGACCGGAATTCTTGGCATAACTCTGGTCGCGGAAACCGGGGCGCGGGGGGTGGCGACCGATCTGTCGGCGGCGGCGCTGGACGTGGCGCGGCAGAACGCGCGGGCGCATGACGTGACACTGGCTTTCGTGCAATCGGACTGGTTCGAGGGGGTCGAGGGCCGGTTCGACCTGATCGTCTCCAACCCTCCCTACATTGCCGAGGACGAGATGGCGGGCCTGTCGCCCGACGTTCGGTTGTGGGAACCGGCGATGGCGCTGACCCCGGGGGGGGATGGGTTGGGCCCCTATCGCAGCATTTCGGCGGCGGTTTCGCATCATCTTCACCCGGGCGGGCGCGTGATCGTGGAGATCGGGCCCACGCAGGGCGCCGCCGTCTCCGCCATGTTCCACACAGCGGGATTGCAGGACGTGGCCGTCCACCCCGATCTGGACGGACGCGACCGGGTCGTCATGGCGCGCAAGCGCTGACCCGGTCGCAAAAACGCGTCATGAGCCGGAAAAGCCGAATTAAGCCCTTGCCATGTTGGTCATCGGGTGTTTAGTGAGAGGCAACGCACAGGGCGCGGCGCAACCGCGCGACGGCCCCATGCGTTCCGCCGATGCAGCGAAAGGGCCGGACCGCAATGCCAGACAGGCGGCGGCAGGTATCGCAGCGGAAATACGGCACAGTCTGATAATCGGATACAAGGACAAGATGCGCTCCTCCAAGTCCCGTTCGCGTTCCAAGTCGAACCGCCCGCGCCCGTTGGGCAACATCATCAACCGCGTCTTCGACAGCTCCGGCCCCGAGGGCAAGGTGCGGGGAACGCCGCAGCAGATCATCGAGAAATACCTCGTCCTGGCGCGCGATGCGCAGCTGTCGCATGACCGCGTGGCGGCCGAGGCGTTTTTGCAACATGCCGAACACTACACCCGCATGTTGAGCGAGGCGCAGCGCGAGATGGCGGCCGAACAGGAATCGCGTCAGCAGCAGCACAACAACTCCAACCACCACAACGGGCAGAACCATCAGCCCCGCCGCGACGACCGGCGTGAGGAGCGTCGCGAACCGGCCATGGAAGAGGTGGCGGAGGATGCGGCCCAAGCGCTGCCCGCGCGCTACACCGCCCCCGTGAAGGAAGAGGCCGCGCCCGCCCCGGCAGAGGCCCCGGTGGAAGAGCAGCCGAAGCTGGACCTTGCCGAAGACGCAGCCCCTGCCGCGCCCCGTGCACGTCGCCCCCGCACCCCGCGCGAACCGAAAGAGGGCGATGCCCCCCGCCGCACGAACACGCGTCGGCCCCGCACCAAGCGCGAGGATGCGCCGGACGCACCGCAGGACTGAGAGACGGGGGCTTCGGCCCCCGTTTTCATGCGTCGATCTGGCGGGCGAGAGCGCAGAACCGCTCCAGCGAAATCTCCTCCGCCCGGGCGGTGGGATCGATGCCGGCGGCGCTCAGGTGATCCTCCACTCCCGGAACCAGACCCTTCAAGCTGGAGCGCAGCATCTTGCGCCGCTGATTGAACGCCATGGCCGTAATGCGCGACAGCGTCGCGGCGTTGGCGGGAAAGCGGGGCTCGTCAAGACGTTTCAAATGCACGACCGCCGAATGGATCTTCGGGGGCGGGGTGAACGCCTCGGGCGGCAGCGTCATCACCAGACGCGCATCGGTCCGCCACTGGGCCAGCAGCGCCAGGCGGCCATAGGCCTTGCTGCCGGGTTTCGCCACGATCCGTTCCGCCACCTCTTTCTGAAACATCAGCGTCAGGCTTTCCCAGAAAGGCGGCCAGACATCGGGCGTCAGCCAGCGGACCAGCAATTCGGTGCCCACGTTATACGGCAGGTTGGCCACGATGCGGATCGGCGGGGTCAGCCCTTCGGGGCGATAGGACAGCGCGTCGGCGTTCACCACCTCCAACCGCCCGGGATAGGCGTCGGCAATCTCGGCAAGCGCGGGCAGACAGCGGGCGTCCTTCTCGATCGCCAGCACGCGGCGTGCCCCTTCGGCCAGAAGCCCGCGCGTCAGACCGCCGGGGCCGGGACCGACCTCGATCACATCGGACCCCGACAGATCACCCGCCATCCGCGCGATCTTGGCGGTCAGGTTCAGATCCAGCAGGAAGTTTTGACCCAACTGTTTCTTGGCCACCAGATCATGGGTGCGGATCACCTCGCGCAGGGGGGGGAGTGGGTCAATGGCCACGGCGTGCCCCCATGGTTTGCGCCATGCGCAACGCGGCGATCAGGCTGGACGGATCGGCCACCCCGTGCCCCGCAATGTCGAATGCGGTGCCATGATCGGGCGAGGTGCGCACGAAGGGCAGCCCCAGCGTCACGTTCACGCCGCTGTCGAACGCGAGCGTCTTGATCGGGATCAGCGCCTGATCGTGATACATGCAGATCGCCGCGTCATACCGCGCGCGGGCCGCCGCATGAAACATCGTGTCGGCGGGCAAGGGGCCCGCGATCGTCAGTCCCTCGGCCCGCAGGCGATCCAGGGCTTGGGCGATCCATCCCTCCTGTGATCCCATCGTGCCGCCTTCGCCCGCGTGGGGGTTCAGCCCGGCCACGGCCAGACGCGGCGCGGCGATGCCGAAATCGCGGACCAGACCGGCATGGGTGATGCGGATCGTCTGGTCCAGAAGGTCCGGCGTCAGGTGCGTGGGCACCTGATCCAGCGGAATATGGATCGTGGTGGGCACCACGCGCAACAGGTCGGAGGCGAGCATCATCACCACACGCTCCACCCCCGCCAGCGCCGCCAGATATTCCGTGTGACCGGGATGGGCGAACCCCGCGCCGTCGATCAGGGCCTTCTTGCTGATCGGGGCGGTGCAGATGGCCGAAGCCTCGCCCGCGCGGACCAAGTCCACCGCGCGGGCAATCACCGCGATGACCGAGGCCGCATTGGCGGGGGACGGACGCCCCGCCGTGGCCGGTTCGGGAAAGGGATGCGCCAGCACGGGCAGGCGGTCAGGTGCGACGGTTGCCGCCTCGGCGGGGGTCGCGACCTCGGTGATCGGGGTGCCGCTTGGCAGATGCCGGGGATCGCCGATCCAGAAGAACGGTACCTCCGCCCCAAGACGCAGACGCGCCTTGGCCGCAATTTCGGGGCCGATGCCCGACGGCTCCCCACAGGTCACGGCGACGGGGGTCACGGCTGGCGGATGATCGCGTTGTCGCGAAGCTGCTTGATATAGACATCGGCCAGGGCGGAAAGCTGCTGGTTGGTCAGCTGGTTGCGGATCGCGTCCCGATCGACCGCGTTCTCCTGCACCGCGCGGCGCGCGCACAGCATGACGAGCGATAGAGAGGCCCCGCGCATCACGACCGCGCTTTCATACTGGTCCAGCCCCGCGATCGTCCCGCTCAGATCCGCCGGCAACGAGGCCGTGGCCTGGGTCTGTCGTTGAACGGCCACGCCGTTTTCCCGGGCGACGGTGTAAAGGTCGTTGCAGCTGTCCACCCGTCCGCGCACCACGGCACCATCGGCGGCGGTGGCCAGCGGAAAGAGGGCATAATCCACCTCGGTCGCGCGGGCTGTGGGGGCGCTTTCATCCAGTTGACGCAATTGGAACAGGGCCACGGCATTCGGCACCTGCAACGGCTGCGTCACCCCGCCGGGGGAAAGGCCAAGAAACACCGGCTGCAGACCGGGCGGCAGATCGGCCAGCGGCAGCCATTCCAGCGCGCCACCATTCTGGGCCGAAGGGGAGGCGGAATACTGTTCGGCAAAGCGCGCGAAGCTTTCGCCCGCCGTCACGCGCGCGGCAATATCCTCGGCCGCGTTCAGGGCCTGCTGCTCCTGACCCGGGGGGGCGGGCAGGATCAGTTCCGACAGAAGAACGCGGATGTTCGGCGATTGACTGGCGTTTTCCAGCGCGCGGTCGATATCGGCCTCGCTGATGATCACGCGTTGGGAAAACCGGTCGCGGACGACATGGCGCCATATGATCCCCGACCGGACGAAGTCGCGGAATGTCGTCTCGTCGATGCCCGCTTGCGCCAGCTGACCCACGAACTGGTCGGTGTTCATGTCGGCGCGTCCGGCAAATTCCTCCATCCCGTCGGCAAGTTCCTCGTCCGAAACCTCGATCCCCATCTGCTTGCCTGCGTCCAGCTTCAGCCGATCTTCGATCAGCCCATCCTCGGCCAGACGGCGCGCGTCGCCGGGCGCCCGCAGGACGGTCAGAAAGCGTTCGCGCTGCTGCAACTCCCAATTCGTGATGGCGCTGCCGTTCACGATCGCATGGGGGGCGAACAGGTTTTGCGCCACGGCAGGCTGCAGGGAAGCGCTGCCAAGAAGGGCGGCCAGAAGGAGAGGAGTGAAACGCTGCATTCTGTCTTCTCTTGTCTTGATCCGTGACGGGTCAGCCACGGCAGGTTCCGGCGGGGCCGGGTTTCTTGCTGCTGCCAAAGCCCAGAAGATCGACCGACAGGCCGAATTCGGTGGTCGGCTCCACACTAGTCGAGGATGCGAACCGACGCGAGAGATAAACATCGACCGCCATGCACTCGTTGCGGAACTGCGCGCCCACGCCCGCCCGCTGTGCCCGATCGGCGTCGAAATCATAGCGGGTGCTGGCGCGCGCGGCCCAGGTTTCGGTCAGTTGATAGCTGGCGTCGAAGGTCATCTCCGACAGCGCGTCCTGACGATCCTCCTCGGGGTCGGCCAGAAGATTGATATACCCCGCCGAGAGGGTGAATCGGTCCAGCGCGGCATCCATGCGCAGTTCGGATTTCGTCACCTCAAGGTTGTCGTCGAACAGGGTGCGGTTGGTGATGATCAGCCCGTCGCGCAGCATGATCTGGAACTGGCCCAGCCAGTCGCTGCTGGATCCGTCCAGGCCCGAGGCGTTCGAGAACTGCCCCAGATCGCGTTCGCGGAAGGTGCGCCCCAGGATGCCGCTGACCGTCCAGCCGTTGGGCGCGATGCGGGCATAGCCAAGCCCGAGGTTCACCCGCGCCCCGCGTTCGTATTCGTCCACACCCGAAAAGCGGTTCAGCGCGAACAGGTTCGACTCGTCGAACTCGACCAGAGTGCTGTCCTCGTTCGGGATGTCGGGGCTGTCATTGGGACTGAACACAGCCTGCGCGATGGGGCCGAGGATGTGGCTTGTGCCGTTCGCGCCCGCCTTGACCCAAGGCCAGCGCAACTCGGCCCCCACGGCGCCGTTCACCCGCCCGGTGCGGCCCTGATAGTCCAGATCCTGATTGATGTTGTAGATGTCGGCCGACACCTCTCCCAGGGTCGTGGCCAGAATGCCGGCCGGGAGGACGAAGTTGCGCCGCCAGTCCAGCCGGACCGACATGCGGGTCGTGTCGCGACCGTCGGCGATGTCGTCGCGGTCGACATCGGTGTCGAAGGGCCGGTCCGACGTGCGCTTGGCGCCGTGAAGTTGCCAGCGCAGACCGGCCTCACCCCCCAGAATGCCGCCGGTGAAGCGGCGATGGAACGTCGCATCGGCCACCTGCGACGGAATGGTCGATGTGGGTTCGCCATCGCGGATCGACTGGAAGTTGATGATCCGACCCGAGATGTATTCGTTGCGCCGGGTCCGCGTGACCTCGACGCTGCTTTCCAGACGGTCGCGCTCTTCCAGCCCGTAGTCGTAGAGATAGCCGGGATCGCTGACCGTATCGACGCGCATCTTCAGCACATAGCTTTCGGGCAAGAGAAACTCGCCGGTGGCCAGAAGATAGCCGCGCGTCTCGTTCGGGCGCAGATGGTCGCGCGACACGGCTCCGTTCACCTCAAGCCAGCCGAAGTTGAACGCCTGACGATAGCGGGCGTCGAGCGAGCGGGTGTTCTTGGTGGAGTAATACGGCGTCAGCGTCAGGTCGCGCGTCTCTCCCAATGGGAAGAAATACGGCACCTTGATGCCCGTTCCGAAATCCGATGTCGTGCGGAGCGAGGGGCGCAGAACACCTCGTGTGCGGTCCACGGTCGGATCGGGCATACGCAGACGGGGGACGTAGAAGACCGGCACGCCCACGAACCGAAGCTGGGCGTTCTGGAAATAGATCTGCCGCTCTTCCTGATCGTGAATGATCTCCCGCGCGCGGATTTCCCACAAGGGCGTGGGGTTGGACGCGCAGACCTGACAGGACGACGCGACCGACTGCCCCAGCCGGGTATAGCGGTCGCCGATCCGGTTGATCTGGTTTGCGGCCAGTTGCAGCTGATCGTTCAGGACCAGACGCGCGCTTTGCAGCACGCCTTCGGTCAGATCGCCCGACAACTGCGCCTGATCGGCAAGCACGACCGACCCTTGCCCGTCGTCCAGCGTGATCGGCCCCACGATGTCCAGGCTGTCATTGGTCCGGTCATACCGGACCGAGGAGGCGCGCAGGCGCTGCCCCTGATAGAACACCTCCACCGCGCCGCGCGCGGTCAGGACATTGTCGCCGCTGATCTGCAGATCGTCGGCCACAAGGGTCGCCCGATCCTGGGCCAGCGCCGGAAGGCTGGACAGCGCCAGCGCGAAGATGGCGGAACGAAGGCGCATCAGCCATCCTCCAGATGCAAAAGAAGGCCAAGCGAGGCCAGAACGGCGGCAAGCGAGGGGATCCACGCGGCCAGAATGACGGGGATCTGACCGTTCTCCCCCAGAACCTGGGCGAAGTTCCGCAGAAAGAATACGACGAAAGCCACCAGAAGCGCCAGCATCACCTTGCTGCCCGTGCCCCCTTGTCGCGCATGGCGCATGGTGAAGCCGGCGGCGATCAGGACCATCGCGGCCAGAAAGAAGGGCAGCGACATCTCGCTCTGGAACCAGACGCGGTGGTCGCGGGCCTGAAAACCTGCGGTTTCCAACCCGTGGATGTATTGCGGCAGTTTCCAGAACGCGATCTCGGACGGTTCGCGAAAGCCCGCGCGGATCGTCTCGGACGTCAGTTCGGACGGGACGGTCATGCTGGGTTCGGTCACCGCGGTGGCTTCGGGCGTGGGGTCGTTCAACGCCCACCGTTTGGCATCGCGCAGCGTCCATTCCCCGTTCCCCAGACGCCCCTCGGTCGCGGCGATGCGTTCCGTCAACTGGCCGTTCGCGTCGAACACCATCATCGTCACGTCGCGCAGGTAGGATCCGTTCGCGTTCGCCTCTTCGGCATGGATGACCGTCTGGCCCTCCGCGCTGCCCTGGCGCAACCACAGCCCTTCGCCAAGGACGGACAGGAACTGCGCCTCGTCGCGGGACAGGCGGGCGGACACTTCCTCATACCGATTGGAGGTGGCCGCGACCAAGGGGTTCAGGACCGCCACGATCAGGACGCCCAGCAGGAAGGCCGTGATCACGGGGGCGGCCAAAACCCGCAGCCCGGCGCGCCCCGCCGCCCGCATCACCACCAGTTCCGACGACCGTGCCAGCCCCAGAAACAGCGCGATGGCCGCCAGAACGAAGATCAGCGGCAGGATGGTATAGAGGCTGGACGGCACATGCAGCACGGCCAGCTCCATCGCTTGACCAAAGCTGACCCGCCCGGAAAAGCGGCGAAGCTGGTCCAGAAGGTCGATCAGCAGCAGGATACCGACGAAGATCAGCGTGACGCGGGCCGTCATGCGAAGGAATCGTCGCGCGATATAGAAGCTGAGGATCATGCGCAGCCCCTCCGCCGCGGTCGTTGCGACAGCCACAGGATGCCAAGCCCCAGTGCGATGCCGATCACCGGCGCGGCATAGGCCAACGCCCATCCCCCCGCCACGCGCGGCCCCGCCGAACTTGCAACCACGTTGATCAGTTGCACGAAGATCAGCAGTCCCACGGCCCCCGCGATCTGTCGCCACAAGCCGAACCGGCTGAACGATCCCAGAAGCAGCGTGGAAAATCCGATCAGGGCGACGGCAAGCCCAAGGAAGGGCTGGGCGATGCGGTCGTGCCCTTCGAACACCATCTCTTCGGCCGTGCTGCGGGTTTCGGCCATCGTTTCGGCGGTGGGGGTCAGAAGCTCGACGGTGGACAATTCGTTCACGCGGCGCGGGGCGCGAATGGCGGGGGCCAGCATGGCGCCGATGTCATAGGTGAAATCGGCAAACCGCGTGACGGCCAGACGTCCCCCCTCCAGCGTTTGGGCCGTGCCGCGCAGCATCACAAGCTTCGGCCCCGTATCGGTGCGCACCAGAAGCGCCTGTTCGGCGGTGTATATGACCTGCGCCGCGCCGCGATCGTCCTGCATGAACAGGCCGCGCAATTCCCCCGCCGGCGTAATCTCGCGGATGAAAAGGGTGATGCCGTCGGCGGGGTGCAGGAATTCGCCGTCGCGCACGAATTGCGCGGCCAGGCTGTCGCGCACCTCGGCCGTGCGGTCGGCCAGGATCGTCCGGCTGAGGGGGACGAGCACGTTCAAAAGCAGCGCCATGGCCAGCGTCACCACCAGCCCGAAGAAGATCGCCGGCCGTGCCAGCCGGAACGAAGAAAACCCCGTCGCCTGCATCACCACCAGTTCCGATTCCGACATCAGCCGGTTCACGACATACACGGTGGCCACGAAGGCCGAGATCGGCAGCACCAGCCGGATCACGTTCGGCAGCGTCAGAAGCGAGAATTCCAGGAATACCAACGCCGTCTGCCCGTCGCCGATCAGGTCGTCGAACAGCCCCACGGCGGTGTTGATCCAATAGATCGCGATGAGGACAAGCGAAAAGAAGCCGAACAACTGCAGCAGTTGCGACAGAAGATACCTGTCGAATCTTGCCACGGCTGCCCCTTTTCATTCTTGGTTTTCCGGCAAGTTAGACCAAAGCCGCGCCGGGGAAAACTGCTATCTGGTCATTCCGGGACGCACGGCCTACGGTCACGCGGAACTTTGCCTTTTTGCCGGAGATGCCGATGACCGTGCCTGTGACCATTGAATTTCTTGAGACGGATCTGGACCGGATCGAAGATGCCACGGGGCAGGTGGCGATCTTCCTCGGGCAGGGGGGCAAGATGGGGGCCGCGGCGACCAGGGTGGACGCCCTCACTTCCGGCACGCTGAGCCGTGTTGCGGCGTCCGAGGCGTTCGGCAAGCTGAAACCCGGTGAAGGGATGGAACTGTCCTATCCCGCCGGGCTGGCCGCCGACATGCTGCATGTCATCCGGCTGGACCGCGCGGACGATGTGGCGGCGACGCGCAAGGCGGGGGCGGCCATCGGGCGCAAGCTGGGTGCGGCGGGTGCCACGGTTCTGGCCGACGCCGTGGGCCACGCGGCCGAGGTTGCCTTCGGTCTGACGCTGCGCGCCTATCGCTTCGATGCGCGCAAGACGGGCCCGAAGGAGGCGTTCGGTCCGGTGACGATGATGGTCGCGGGGGCCGAGGCCGTGCGCGCCGAGGCCGCCCCGCTTGCGGCGCTGGCCGATGGCGTCTTCATGACGCGCGATCTGGTGAACGAGCCTGCGAACGTCCTGACCACCACCGAATTCGCCGCCCGGCTTGAAGCGATGCGCGATCTGGGCCTGACGGTGGAGGTGTTGGAGGAGGACGCGCTGGCCGATCTGGGCATGGGCGCGCTTCTGGGTGTGGGGCAGGGATCGGCCAGCCCGTCCAAGGTCGTGGTCATGCAGTGGAATGGCGGCGGAGAGGAGCCGCCCTTCGCGCTGGTGGGCAAGGGCGTCGTCTTCGACACGGGCGGCATTTCCATCAAGCCTGCGGGCGGGATGGAAGACATGACGATGGACATGGGCGGGGCGGGCACCGTCGCGGGCGTGATGCGCGCGCTGGCGGGGCGCAAGGCCGCGGCCAATGTCGTCGGCATCGTCGGTCTGGTGGAGAACATGCCCGACGGCTTGGCGCAGCGTCCGGGCGATATCGTCACCTCCATGAAGGGCGACACGATCGAGGTCATCAACACCGATGCCGAGGGGCGTCTGGTTCTGGCCGACATCATGTGGTACGTGCAGGACCGCTTCCAACCCACGGGAATGATTGATCTTGCGACTCTGACCGGGGCCATCATCGTCGCGTTGGGACATGAGAATACCGGCGTCTTCGCGAATGACGACGCGCTGTGCGATGCGTTCCTTGCGGCGGCGGCCGCCGAGGGTGAGGGCGCGTGGCGTCTGCCGATGGGCGACGCCTATGACGCCCGCTTGAAGTCGCGAGTGGCCGACATGCGTAACGTCGGCACGGGGCGCGACGGCGGGTCCATCGTCGCCGCGCAGTTCCTGCAGCGTTTCGTGAAGGACGGCACCCCATGGGTCCATCTGGACATCGCGGGCACGGCCCTTCTGCAAGGCGACAGCGCCTTTGCCCCCGGCGGGGCGACGGGCTGGGGGGTGCTGGCCCTGAACCGTCTGATCCGCGACCGGTTCGAGGTCTGATCCCCGCTTGCCTGCCCGCCCGATTGTGGTAGGCAGGCCCCCATGCGGTCCCGTAGCTCAACTGGATAGAGCACCTGACTTCTAATCAGGATGTTGAGGGTTCAAGTCCTTCCGGGATCGCCAGATCGCCTGCAAGCTTTTGGGCGCGCGGTCCCCAAGCGTTTTCGGGTTTCCCGCATTTGCCGGTCATCGTCGATCACCGCGTCTGTCCGTCGCGCGTTGCGGCAAGAAAATCGTCCAGATGGCGAACCATGCGCATGACATCAGGTTTGTCGTTTTTCGCTCATCCTCGCCCTGCGAAAAGCAACAAGCGTCCCGACGCATGACGCGAACGTCTTCTGCGTGTCGTCGATCCGAAGGCCGGTGACGCCGATCGCCACGCGCGTGCTTGTGACGGCGTTGGCGGATGCGATGCCCCTTCACACACCGCTGACCGCGCGTTGTTTGAAGGTGGCCCGCACGCGATCCAAGTCTTGCATAAGGCCCGACCTCTCGTCCAAGCTCCGGCGCGGCGCATGTCCGAAGTTGCGGTTTCCTGGCACACCCGCCAGCACCCGAGACAACTTTCGGGCCCGCGCGACGGCGGCGGCTTCAAGGCGGCCCGATGTCTCGGTTCGAGCAGGATTGGAATTTCGGTCCGACCGGCGGCCGGCGGCTGGGCCAAATGGCCTCACCGTCACGCTCGGGTTCCAAAACCACCGTCCATGTTTGACGCCGGCGGGGTTGCGATGCTACCTCTGTCGCAATGAATTCGCCGGGGTCACACCATGCTAAGTGTTCTGGCACGCGGTTGATCTCGAACGATAAAGCGACCTCTGCCACCCGTCTTGTCTTTGGCGAAAGGCGGCTTGTGCAACCCGAAGACAAAGGCGGATCCGTGGCCAGCGACCAGTCCAGCATCGTCATGTTCTATCACCTGACCCAGTCGGGCGCGGAGGAGACGGCCCATACGCTGCTGTCCCGCGCCCATGGGGCGGGCTGGCGTGTGCTGGTGCGCGGAACCGACGCGGCGCGGCTGGATGCCTTGGACCGGGCGCTGTGGACCCTGCGGGATGACAGCTTTCTGCCCCACGGGATCGAAGGGGGGGCGCATGATGCGGCGCATCCCGTGCTTCTGGGGCTGACCGCTTCCGGCCCGGCCGAGGGGCTGATGCTGGTGGATGGCGCGACGCTCGACCCGGCCGAGGTTGCGGGACGCCAGCGGGTCTGGATCCTGTTCGACGGGCTGGACGATGCGGCCGTGGCCCATGCGCGGGATCAGTGGCGCACCGTCGTCGCCGCAGGTCATGCCGCGCAATACTGGTCGGAGGAGGGCGGACGGTGGGAGAAGAAGGCCGAACGGCAACCGGACGCGGGGTGACGGTCCGACCGTTCCGCGCCGGGGATGCGGCAATGGTGGGCGCGCTGATGGATGCGGCGTTCGGGCGTCCGGACGAAGGCGCGCTGATGCGCCATCTGCGGAGCGAAGGGGCGGTGGCGGCAGAGCGTGTGGCCGAACATGGGGGCGAGATCACGGGCGCGGCTTTGCTCGCACGGCTGGAGGCGCCCTTTCCCGCCTTGGCCCTTGCGCCGATCGCCGTGGCACCGATGTGGCAGGGCCAAGGTATCGGCGCGGATCTTGTGCGCGCGGCCCTGTCTGCCGCTGAGGGGGCGGCAGTTTTCGTTCTGGGCGATCCGGCCTATTATGGGCGGTTCGGGTTTTCGGCGGAGCGGGCGGCGGGATATGTCTGCGCCTACGCTGGGCCCGCGTTTCTGGTGCATGGCCCACAGGACATGCCCGCGACGGGGCGTATCCTTTTTCCGCAGGCGTTCAGCGGACTTTAACGCCGCAGGATCATCCGGTCGCCCGCGATTTCCAGATGGAAGCGATTCAGATAGCTCATGCCGAGAAGGGATGTGCCCAGTTCGCCCTCATTCACGAAGGCGGGCACATCCCGGTCGGTGATCGTTCCAAGATCGACCCGGTCTAGAACCACGCGGGCCGTCCGCACCTCGCCATTGGCGGTCGAGGCGACGCCAAGATAGGACAACGCCCCCGGATCAAAGCCGATGCGGCGGGCGTCGTCGGCACTCAGCACGATGCCCGAGGCACCGGTATCGACCAGAAAGCGCAGATTCGTCCCGTCCACGGACAGCGTCAGATAGTAATGCCCGTCCGGCGCGCGGGGCAGTTCCACCGCATCGCCCGACATCTGCTGGCGGGGTGACAAGCTCGGCCCCATGTCGGTCCAGACGCCATATCCCGCCGCAACCGCAAGAATGATCAGCCCCCACGCCACGATGGGGCGCAGGGCCGCGCCCAGCCGGCCCCGATATTCGACGAACAGCCAGCCGCCGACCAGCCCCAGAAGCAGGATCAGATATCCCAGACGCCCGATGTCGAACCCGTCCATCCGTCCCCCTTGTCAGGCGTCAGCCCGCCGCCTCCAGCTTGGATTGCGCCCGCAGCCACAGATCTTCCGCGCGGTCCAGGCCCTCCATCACCTCGGCATATTTCTTCTGCCAGACGGCGGCCTCGTCCGGGCGTTCATAAAGGGCGCTGTCCGAAAGTTTCACCGCCAGCTTGTCGCGCATGTCGGACAGCTTTCCGACCCGTTCCTCGCATTTGCGAACCTCGGCGCGCAGGGTTTGCAGGTCGTCGCGGCTGACCTTCTTCTTTTCGGGTTTCGGCTTTTGCGGCTCGTCCCCCTGCAGCAGAAGACGGCGATACGCCTCCAGATCCTGATCATAGGGCGTGACCGCCCCGTCCTTCACCAGCCACAGCCGGTCGGCCACCAGCGACAGAAGATGCATGTCGTGACTGACCAGAATCACCGCGCCGGAGTAGCTGTTCAGCGCCTCGGTCAACGCCTCGCGGCTCTCCATGTCAAGGTGGTTGGTCGGTTCGTCCAGGATCAGCAGATGCGGGGCATCGAGCGTCGCCAGCAACAGCGACAGCCGCGCCTTCTGCCCGCCGGACAGGCGGCCCACGGCGGTATCCGCCTGATCCACCGTCAGACCGAACCCCGCCAGACGAGCGCGCAGGCGCGGCTGGCCTTCCGTCGGGCGCATCCGTTGCAGATGCTGCAGCGGGGTTTCGTCGATGAACAGTTCATCCACCTGATGCTGGGCGAAATATCCGATCCGCAGCTTGGACGACCGGGTGATCTGCCCGTCAAGGCTGGGCAGCTTTCCCGCCAGCAGCTTGGACAGCGTGGATTTCCCCTCGCCGTTGCGGCCCAGAAGGGCGATCCGGTCATCCTGATCGATCCGCAGGTTCAGCTTGCGCAGCACCGGCTTGCCGTCATACCCGACCGAGGCGTTGTCGATGTTGATGATCGGGGGGGACAGTTCCTCCGGCTCGGGGAAAGTGAAGACCTGCTTGCGGGCCTCCTCCGGTGGGGTGATCGTCTCCATCTTTTCCAGCATCTTCACGCGGGACTGGGCCTGCACGGCCTTGGACGCCTTGGCCTTGAAGCGATCGACGAAGGATTGCAGATGGGCGCGACGGGCGTCCTGCTTCTTCGCCTCGGCCACCAGAACGGCACGGCGTTCGGCCATCTGGCGGGCGAACTGGTCGTAGGGGCCGGTCCAATAGGTCAGCTTTTTGCTGTCCAGATGCAGGATGCCCTGCACGGCGCGGTTCAACAGGCCACGGTCGTGCGAAATGATCAGGACGGTATGCGGATATTTCTGAAGATAGCTCTCCAGCCACAACGCGCCTTCCAGATCGAGATAGTTCGTCGGTTCGTCCAGCAGCAGCAGATCGGGCTGTGCGAACAACACGCCCGCCAGCGCGACCCGCATCCGCCACCCGCCCGAAAAGTCCGAGCAGGGGCGCAACTGCGCCTCGGCATCAAAGCCAAGGCCTCGCAGGATGGCCGAGGCCCGCCCTTCGGCCGACCAGGCGTCGATGTCCGTAAGGCGGGTCTGAATTTCCGCGATCCGGGCAGGATCGGTCGCCGTTTCGGATTCCGCCAACAACTCGGCCCGTTCGGTGTCGGCGGCCAGAACCGTATCCAGCAGCGACGTGGACGACGACGGCACCTCTTGCGCGACACCGCCGATGCGGGCGCGGGCGGGCAGGCTGAATTCGCCCCCTTCCAGCGCCAATTCGCCCTTGATGATGCGGAACAGCGTCGTCTTGCCCGCGCCGTTGCGCCCGACAAGACCGACCTTGTGACCGGTGGGAATGGTGGCGGAGGCGTTCTCGAACAGAGGACGACCTTCGACGGAATACGAGATGTCTGAAATGCGCAGCATCCGCATCGCTTGCCCGAAGCGGCGGGCCGCGTCAACGGAGGGTTGGCATTTGCGTCGAATTCCGACTATGAACCCCACGACTGGTGGAGATGACGTCATGACCCAAGGCTGGACCAAATCCGACTGGCGCGCCAAGCCGCGCATCCAGATGCCGGATTATCCCGACACCGCCGCGTTGAACGCGGTCGAAACCCAGCTTGCGAAATATCCCCCGTTGGTTTTCGCGGGCGAGGCGCGGCGTCTGCGCAGCCAGCTGGCCGATGTGGCGGCGGGGAAGGCCTTCCTGCTGCAGGGCGGGGATTGTGCCGAAAGCTTCGCCGAATTTGGCGCCGACAACATCCGCGACACGTTCCGCGTGATGTTGCAGATGGCGGTCGTGCTGACCTATGGCGCGAAGGTGCCGGTGGTGAAGGTGGGGCGCATGGCGGGCCAATTCGCCAAGCCGCGTTCGTCCGGCATGGAAACCGTGGGCGGGCAGGAGCTGCCCTCCTATCGCGGTGACATCATCAACGGGTTCGACTTCACGCCCGACGCGCGGATCCCCGATCCGCAACGAATGCTTCAGGCCTATACCCAGGCCGCCGCCACGCTGAACCTGCTGCGCGCATTCTCGACCGGCGGGTTTGCCGATATCCACCGCGTGCACGCCTGGACGCTGGGCTTTGCCGAACATGACAAGGCCGAACGGTATCGCGAATTGTCGAATCGCATTTCCGACGCGCTGGATTTCATGACGGCGGCGGGCGTGAACGGCGAAACGGCGCATACCCTCTCCACCGTCGAATTCTATACCAGCCACGAGGCGCTGCTGCTGGAATACGAACAGGCGCTGTGCCGGACGGATTCCATCTCCGGCCAGCCGGTGGCGGGATCGGGGCACATGATCTGGATCGGCGACCGCACGCGCCAGCCGGACGGCGCGCATGTCGAATTCTGCCGCGGTGTGCTGAACCCGATCGGGCTGAAATGCGGCCCCTCCACCACGGCCGAGGATCTGAAGGTCCTGATGGCCAAGCTGAACCCCGAGAACGAGGCCGGTCGCCTGACGCTGATCGCCCGCTTCGGCGCGGGGCAGGTGGGCGACCATCTGCCGCGTCTGATCAAGGCGGTGCAGGAAGAGGGGGCGAACGTCGTCTGGTCCTGCGATCCGATGCACGGCAACACGATCAAGTCCTCCTCGGGCTACAAGACGCGCCCCTTCGACAGCGTGCTGCGCGAGGTGCGGGAATTCTTCGCCATCCACCGCGCCGAGGGCACGGTTCCGGGCGGGGTGCATTTTGAAATGACGGGTCAGGATGTCACCGAATGCACCGGCGGTCTGCGTGACGTGACGGATGAAAACCTGTCCGATCGGTATCACACCGCCTGCGACCCGCGCCTGAACGCCAGCCAGGCGCTGGAACTGGCCTTCCTTGTGGCAGAGGAACTGTCGTCGCTGCGCGAAGAGGCCCGCCGCGTCGCGCTTTGACGCGCGGGGGGGGCGGCGCTATGTCGCCCCGCAACACTCAATGGAGCGAGACATGACGCGCTATGAATATCAGGTGATCCCGGCCCCGATGAAGGGTGAGAAGGCGCGCGGCGTCCGCACCTCTGCCGATCGGTTCGCCTTGGCGCTGACGACGGTGATGAACAAGATGGGCCGCGACGGATGGGATTACGTCCGCGCCGAGACCCTGCCGTGCGAGGAGCGTTCGGGCTGGACCCGCCGCACCACCGTGACGCAGCATATGCTGGTCTTCCGCCGCCCGCTGCGCGACGACACGGTGCGCGTGGGCGCGGCGGAAGGATCGGCGACGGACGTGGCCGTCCCAACGCCCGCCGCCAACACGGCCCGCCCGCTTGGCCCCGCCGCCTAAGTCCGGGCGGCGGTCAATGCCAAGGGCAGGGCCGCCGCAAAGAGATCAAGGTCGGCCTCTGTCCCCACGCTGACGCGGATGCAACGGTCGTGCGGGGGCACGAAGGGCATCCGCACGAACACGCCCCGCGCGCCCAGTTCCGCCACCACGCGCCGCGCCAATGCCCCATCGGCGCCGCAATCCATCGTCACGAAATTGGTGGCCGAGGGCAGGGGCGTCAGACCGTTCTTTGTTGCGATGCGGGCCAGACGGGTCCGCCCCGCCGCAACCCGCGCCCGGACGTCGTCCAGCCATACGCCATCCGCCAGCGCGGCGATCGCCCCCGCCTGCGCGATGCGCGACACGCCGAAATGGTTGCGCAGCTTGTTGAACGCCGCGATCAGGTCCGCCGCGCCCATGGCATAGCCCACCCGGGCCCCGGCCATGCCATGCGCCTTGGAAAAGGTCCGCATCCGAATCACGCGCGGATCGTCGATTGGCAGGTCGGGCGCGGTGCCGTCCGGGGCCAGTTCCACATAAGCCTCGTCCAGCACCAGAAGCGTATCATCGGGCAAGGCGGCGACCATCTCCTCGATCACCGCGGCTGGGTGGTGGCTGCCCATCGGGTTGTCGGGGTTCGCGAGATAGACAAGCTTGGCGTTCGTGTCCCGCACCGCCTGCACCAATGCCATCGGATCCTCGTGATCTCCCCGATAGGGCACCTTGTGCAGCACACCTCCGACTCCCGCGACGTGGAAATTGAAGGTGGGATAGGCCCCGTCCGAGGTCACGACCGTATCGCCCTCAGCGATCAGCAGGCGGACCAGCGTGCCCAGAAGTCCGTCGATCCCCTCACCTATAACGATGTGCCCGGCGCCGATGCCGTGATGTGCGGCCAAGGCCTGACGCAGATCGTGGCTTTCGGGGTCGCCATATTTCCAAACGTCCTGCGCCGCCGCGACCATGGCCGCGATGGCCCGGGGCGACGGGCCGAACACGCTTTCATTCGCGCCCAGACGGGCGGCGAAGGGCTGCCCGCGCTGACGCTCCTGCGTTTCCGGCCCGACGAAGGGCACGGTGGAGGGCAGTCCGGCCACAAGGGGGGTAAAGCGCGGCACGGGTCAGCCCAACTGCCGCAGCGCGGTGGAGAGTTTTGCGGCCTCCCCCTCCTGCCCGGCCAGCAGTTCGCGCGATTCTTCGATCACCTCGGGCGGGGCGGAGGCGATGAATTTTGGGTTGTTCAACCGCCCCTTCAGACCGCCCATGTCCTTTTCCAGCTTCTGGAGCGTCTTTTCCAACCGTGCCTTTTCGGCGGCGATGTCGATCACGCCTTCCAGCGGGATGGCGAAGGTCGCCCCCTCCACCGCCACGGTGATCGCGGCGGGGGGGATGGCTTCGGCCTCGGTCAGCGTTTCCACCCGCGCCAGGCGCTGGATCAGGGCCGCGTTGCGGTCCCACGCGGCGCGCGCGGTGGCGTCCATGCCGATGGCCTGCGCGTCCAGCTTCATGCCCACCGGCACACGCACCTGCGCGCGAGCCGAACGGATCCCCTCGATGACCGAGATCACCCAGGTCATTTCCCGCGTCGCTTCGGCGTCCGTCGCGTCGATTTCGGGCCAGTCGGTGTGAACCAGCGGCTTTGCGCGGGTGCCCGTGGTGGACCACAGCTCCTCGGTGATGAAGGGCATGATCGGGTGCAGAAGGATCATCGACTGGTCCAGCACCCAAGCCATGGTCGCCCGGGTTTCGGCCGCATGTTCCCCATCGAACAGGGGTTTGGCGAATTCGACATACCAGTCGCACACCTTGCCCCAGACGAAGGCATAGAGCGCATTCGCCGCCTGATCGAAGCGATACCCTTCCAGCGCCGCGTTCACCTCCGCCAGAACGGCCGAGGTTTCGGCGATGATCCAGCGGTTGACCGTGGCGGTGGCCTCTGGCTTCGCGCGGGTCGCGTGCCCATCCCACACGCCGTTCATTTCGGCAAACCGGCACGCGTTCCAGAGTTTGGTGCCGAAGTTCCGATATCCCGCGATCCGGGCGGTGGACAGCTTCAGATCGCGCCCCATCGCCGCCATCGCCGTGACGGTGAACCGTACCGCATCCGCGCCGTATTCGTCGATCAGTTCCAACGGGTCGAGAACATTGCCCAGGGATTTGGACATCTTCTTGCCCTTTTCGTCCCGCACCAGCGCGTGGACATAGACCGTCTTGAACGGCACCTGATCCACCACGGCCAGTTGCATCATCATCATCCGGGCGACCCAGAAGAAGATGATGTCGAAGCCCGTGACCAGAACGTTGGTTGGGAAATACTTCTGCAGTTCCGGCGTCTGTTCCGGCCAGCCCAGCGTGCCGATGGGCCAGAGACCGGAAGAGAACCACGTGTCCAGCACGTCCGGATCGCGCCAGTAGCTGACGGCGTTGACGTCGGGCGCCTGTTCCGCGCCGTCGCCCATCGCCGCCTCTCGGCTGGCGGCGGGGACCAGCGCGTATTCGCCGTAATAATCGCGCATCTGGGCGCGGGCCTCATCCTCGGTCGCGGCGCAGAAGGCCATGGTTTCGGACCAGTCGAAGGGGGCGGTGCCCTCTTCGGATTGCGGCACCTTGCGCGGTCCATACCAGACCGGGATCTGGTGGCCCCACCACAGTTGGCGCGAAATGCACCACGGCTCGATATTCTCCAGCCAGTGGAAATAGACCTTGGCGTCGCGTTCGGGCAGAATCTGGGTGTCGCCATTGCGCACCGCGTCCAGCGCGGGACCGACGATCCGGTCGGTCGCGACGAACCACTGGTCGGTCAGCATCGGCTCGATCACCACCTTCGACCGATCGCCGAAGGGTTGCATGATCGGCTTGTTCTCCACCACCGGCACCCGGGTCAGATGTTCGGATACGGTCTCCTCGTCGATGGATTTCACCAGTTCGGTGACAGCCAGACCGGCGGCGGTGATGTCGGCCACCACGGCCTTGCGCGCCTCGAACCGGTCCATCCCGCGATATTTGGCGGGGACGAGGTTCAGGGCATCCACCTCCGTCTCGTTCGTGGGGGACCCGGCGGCGATGTCGCGCGCACGGGCCACAGCCTCGTCATAGGGTGCGCCGTCGTCCCGCATGTGACCGCGGGTGTCCATCAGGCGATACATCGGCAGGTTCGCGCGCTTGGCCACCTGATAGTCGTTGAAGTCATGCGCGCCGGTGATCTTCACCGCGCCCGAGCCGAAATTCTTGTCCGGGTATTCGTCGGTGATGATCGGGATCAGGCGGTCGCACAGCGGCAGATGCACCATCTTGCCCACGATCGGCGCATAGCGTTCGTCCGAGGGATGGACCGCCACGGCACCATCGCCCAGCATCGTTTCGGGCCGCGTGGTGGCGATGGAGATATAGTCCCGCGTCTCGCGCAGGGTGACGTTCCCGTCCTCGTCCTTTTCGACGTAGTCATAGGTCGCGCCGTCGGCCAGACGGTATTTGAAATGCCACATGTGGCCCGCAACTTCGACATTCTCAACCTCCAGATCGGAGATCGCCGTTTCAAAGTGCGGATCCCAGTTCACAAGGCGCTTGCCGCGATAGATCAGGCCCTTGCGATACATCTCCACGAAGACCTTGGTCACGGCTTCGGGGAAATTGCCCGACATGGTGAACGCCTCGCGGTCCCAATCGCAGGACGCGCCAAGGCGTTTCAGCTGGCCCACGATGGTGCCGCCGGATTTGTCCTTCCACTCCCACACCTTGTCCAGAAACGCCTCGCGCCCCATGTCGCGCCGGGTGGGCAGGCCGGATTGCGCCAACTGGCGTTCCACCACCATCTGCGTGGCGATGCCCGCATGATCGGTGCCCGGCTGCCACAGCGTGTCGAACCCGCGCATCCGGTGCCAGCGGACAAGAATGTCCTGCAGGGTGTTGTTGAAGGCGTGGCCCATATGCAAGCTGCCCGTGACGTTGGGCGGCGGGATCATGATGCAGAACGTCTCGTCGCGCTGTGCGTTGGCACCGGCGCGGAACGCCCCCATCTCCTCCCACATCGCCGCGATCCGCGCCTCGGACTGGGCGGCGTTGAAGGTCTTTTCCATGGGCATGTGGGTGGGCATAACAAGGCTTTCCTGATCGCGGTCGGCCCAAGGGATACAGGCAGAAGGCCAAAAGGCCAAGACCGCGCGAAGGGCCGTCGTCCGCGTCTTTCCGCCCGTCACGAAACGATCACGAAATTCGTGAAGATTACCCCTTTTCACGCAAGCATATTTGCCCCATATGCCGCCTCGTTGTTTTCGGGAAGGGCGGAGTTCTGCCGCACCTCCGATCAGGTTGCGCAGTGTTTTTCCGGGAACATCCGGCGGGGTGCTGCGTCTTGTTGGCAGAAAGGAAACGCCGATGGGACTTTCGAAAACAATCTGGACCACGCCTGCCGAATACGTTCGCACGCTGCAGCCGGAGACCCCCGTTCTGTTCTTTGCCCCGTCCGTCCTGCAGGCGACCGCGCGTCGTTTCATTGACGGATTCCCCGGCATGGTCACCTATGCCGTGAAGTCGAACCCCGAGGAGGTGGTGATCGAGAACCTCGCCGCCGCCGGCGTGCGCGGGTTCGACGTGGCATCCCCGTTCGAGATGCGGATGATCCGCCGGTTGGTGCCCGATGCCGCGCTGCATTACAACAACCCCGTGCGGTCGCCGTCCGAGATCCATACGGCGGTCGAACTGGGCGTCAAAAGCTATTCGGTCGATTCGGAGACGGAGTTGGCCAAGCTGATCGCCCATGTCCCGCCCGAAGGGTGCGAGATTTCGGTGCGCTTCAAGCTGCCGGTGGCGGGCGCCGCCTATAACTTCGGGGCGAAGTTCGGGGCGACGGTGGAACTTGCGACGGAACTGCTGAGCCGCGTGGCAGGCGCGGGCTTCGTGCCCTCGATCACCTTCCACCCGGGCACGCAGTGCACCGACCCCTCGGCATGGGAAGCCTATATCCGCACGGCCGCCGAGATCGCGCGCGATGCCGGTGTCACGATCGCCCGTCTGAACGTGGGCGGCGGGTTCCCGAACCACCGGCTGAATGCCGTCCTGCCGGATATCGAGGCGATCTTCGACCTGATCGACCGCACAGCGACCGAAGCCTTCGGCGACGCCCGCCCTCAACTGGTGTGCGAGCCGGGGCGGGGCCTGTGCGGCGATGCGTTCACTTTGGCGGCGCGCGTCAAGGCCGTGCGTGACGGGCAGCACATCTTCCTGAACGACGGGATCTACGGCGCGTTTGCGGAAATCCCGCTGATCGGCCTGATCGACCGGACCGAGGTGATGCGCCCCGACGGCAGCCTGCGCGATGGCGACCGGGCCGACCGCATCGTCTTCGGCCCGACCTGCGATTCCGTCGATCGTCTGCCCGGCGAACTGGCCTTGCCGGTGGACATCGAGGAGGGCGACTTCCTTCTCGTTCAGGGCATGGGCGCCTATTCCACCGTGACCAACACCCGGTTCAACGGGTTTGGAGAGCTGTCGATGGCCACCGTCCTGACGCTGAAGCTCTAAGCCCGCATTGACCTCGTCTGTCCCCTCTGGCAATCGGGAGGGGACAGACAGGACAATGTGACATGAACCTCTTTTCCGAACTCCGCACCGTCGTGACCGAGGCGATTGCCGCGATGCAGGCGGCGGGCGATCTGCCGAACGGGCTGGATCTGGCCGCCGTCGCGGTGGAACCGCCGCGCGACGCCGCGCATGGCGACATGGCGACGAATGCCGCGATGGTGCTGGCGAAACCCGCAGGCCTTCCGCCGCGCAAGATCGCCGAGGGTCTGGCCGCCAAACTGTCCGACGATCCCCGCGTGGCCGAGGTTGAGGTGGCGGGGCCCGGCTTTCTGAACTTCCGTCTGCATCTGGATGTCTGGCAGCGCATGGTCGGCAGCGTTCTGTCCCAAGGGGCCGATTTCGGCCGCGCGCAGATCGGGCAGGGGCGGCGCGTCAATGTGGAATTCGTGTCCGCCAACCCGACCGGCCCGATGCATGTCGGCCACACGCGCGGCGCGGTGGTGGGCGATGCGTTGGCGAACCTGTTGGATTTCGCAGGATGGGACGTCACCCGCGAATATTACATCAACGACGGCGGCGCGCAGGTCGATGTGCTGGCGCGGTCGGCCTATGAACGCTACCGCGAGGCGCATGGGCTGGAGCCGGAGATTGCCGAAGGCCTTTATCCCGGCGACTATCTGATCGAGGTGGGGCAGGCGCTGAAGGACACCTATGGCGCGGCCTTCCTCGACAAGCCGGAATCGGAATGGCTGACCACGATCCGCACCTTTGCCCTGCGCCGGATGATGGAGATGATCCGGGGCGATCTGGCGGCGCTGAACGTCAACATGGACGTCTATTCCAGCGAAAAGGCCCTTTACGGCACCGGCAAGATCGAGGCGGCGCTGCAACGCCTGCGCGACATGAACCTGATCTATGAAGGCGTGCTGGAGCCGCCGAAAGGCAAGACGCCCGAGGATTGGGAGCCGCGCGAGCAGACGCTGTTCCGGTCCACCCTGCATGGCGACGACGTGGATCGTCCGGTGATGAAATCGGACGGGACCTGGACCTATTTCGCGCCCGACATCGCCTATCACTACGACAAGATCGAACGCGGCTTTGATGAGCTGATCGATGTTTTCGGCGCGGATCACGGCGGGTATGTCAAGCGGATGAAGGCCGCCGTGTCGGCCCTGTCCGAGGGACGCGTGCCGCTGGACATCAAGCTTGTAAACCTGGTGAAGCTGTTCAAGAACGGCGAACCCTTCAAGATGTCAAAGCGCGCCGGCACGTTCGTGACGTTGCGCGATGTGGTGGATCAGGTGGGCGCGGATGTGACGCGCTTCGTGCTGCTGACACGCAAGAACGACGCGCCTTTGGATTTCGACTTCGACAAGGTGCTGGAGCAGTCAAAGGACAACCCTGTCTTCTATGTCCAATACGCCAATGCCCGTATCCATTCGGTGCTGCGCAAGGCGGCGGCTGCGGGGGCGGAGGTGGACGCGCTGGCGCTGGCAGCGGCCGATTTCTCCACGCTGACCGACGCCGCGCAGGTGACGTTGATGAAAAAACTGGCCGAATGGCCGCGTCTGGTGGACATCGCCGCCCGCGGGAACGAGCCGCATCGCATCGCCTTCTTCCTGTATGAACTCGCCTCGGACCTCCATTCGCTGTGGAATCGCGGCAACGACGACCCGTCCTTGCGCTTCGTGCAGGAGGGTATGGCGGCAGATTCGGCAAAAATCGGTCTGGCCCGGGCAACAAGCGTTGTGATTTCCAACGGATTGGGTATCCTTGGCGTCACACCGGTTGAAGAAATGCGCTAAAAGGCGCCCGCCGGTCGTGAATACAGGCAGAACGACGGCATCAGATCGTCGCATTGGGGCAGTAGAAATGGCGGATGTGGACTTCGACGAATTCGGAGCGGTGGATTATGCGCCGCGTCGCAGTATGCAGGTCCAACGGATCATCAACATCGCAGGGGCCGCCAGTTCGGTCGCGATGATCGTCGCTCTTGCGTGGTGGGGCTACAGCACGACCGTGCGCGATGTGCGGGGCATCCCCGTCGTGCAGGCGCTGGAAGGCCCCATGCGCGTGACGCCCGAGGATCCGGGCGGCAGCATCACCGCCAATCAGGGCCTGTCTGTCAACGAAATCGCCGCCTCGGGCGCGGCGGGGGGCGTCGCGGCGGAACTGATGCTGGCCCCCCGAACGACCGAGCTTGATCTGGGCGACGGGCCGGGGCTTGAAGGCAGCGAACCGTCGCAAGAGATCATGGAGGCCGTGGCCGAGGCGACGGGTGCCACCGGCGCGGTTCTGATGCCCGCCGGACTGCCCGCTCCGCCCCCCGTTGCCCCGATCGAAGCGGTGGAGCAGGGTCTGGCGAGCACCGTCGACGGCGATCCGATCGACGAGATCGCGATCCCCGCACCGGCCATCGACCCCTCGCTGATCCCGGATGAGCTGAAGACCGAGCCTGTGGTGGCTCCGGCCCCTCCGGGGGCGGTGACGCGGTCGTTGCGTCCGCAGGTCCGCATGGCCTCGGCCCCCGCCGCGATGCCGGTTGCCGCGTCGCCCGTGGCCGCACCCCCCAGCACCACGGCCCCTTCGGGCGCCCATCTGGTGCAGTTGGGCGCGTTCGACAACGAGGAGCAGGTCCAGCGTGAATGGACCCGGCTGAGCGCGAAATTCGGCAGCTTGTTCAGTTCGAAATCGCTGGTCATGCAGCAGGCGGTCAGCGGCGGGCGCACGTTCTATCGCCTTCGCGCCTCGGGGTTCGAGGATGCGGCGGACGCGCGGCGGTTCTGTTCGGCGCTGCTGGCGGAAAACGCGGCCTGCATCGCCATCGTCAATCAATGACGACGGCGTGGGGCGCGGCCATCTTCGGCTGTGACGGAACGACCCTGGGGACCGAGGAACGGGCGTTCTTCCGTGAGGCCGATCCCTTCGGCTTCATCCTGTTCGCCCGCAACATCGACCATCCCGATCAGGTGCGCCGCCTGACGGGCGACCTGCGCGATGCGGTCGGGCGCGATGCGCCGATCACCGTCGATCAGGAGGGGGGGCGTGTGCAACGCCTGCGCGCCCCACATTGGCATGAACATCTGCCCCCGCTTGACATGCTCGCCCGCGCCCGTGATCCGCAACGGGCGATGGAGGTCCGCTCCCGCTTGATTGCGGCGGAACTTCGCGCCGTGGGCATCGACAGCAATTGCGCGCCCGTCGTGGACATCGCGGGGGCAGAGACGCATCCCTTCCTGCGCAATCGGTGTTACGGCACGGAGGCCGCGAGCGTGGCCGCCCTGGCGCGCGCAGCGGCGCAGGGACATCTGGCGGAGGGCGTCCTTCCGGTGATGAAGCACATGCCCGGCCATGGGCGTGCGGCCGTTGACAGCCACCGCGACCTGCCGACCGTCACCGCCCCACGGGAGGATCTGCGCCGGACCGACTTCGCGGCCTTCCACGCCCTGCGCGATCTGCCGATGGCGATGACGGCCCATATCGTCTTCACCGCGATCGACGATCAGCCCGCCACCTTGTCGGCCCCGGTAATCGACCTCATTCGCACTGAAATCGGGTTCGACGGGCTGCTGATGACCGACGATATCGAGATGGAGGCCCTTTCGGGCTCGGTCGGGGATCGCGCAACGCGATCGATTGCGGCAGGTTGCGATGTCGTGTTGCACTGCAACGGTGGGCCGGCCGCGCGGGCCGATGTGGCCGCAGGGGTCGGGCGCATGACCGAGGCGGCAATGCGGCGGGCACGTGCGGCGCTGGCCTTGCGCCATGAGGGGCTGGGCGATCCGCAGGATCTGGCCCGCCAGTTGTCCGATCTGATCGGCTGACCGATGTCGGTGGACGAGGTTCAGGACCGGTTGGCCGCCGAGGCGCTGATCGTCGATGTAGAGGGGTTCGAGGGTCCGCTCGATCTTCTGCTGACCCTGTCCCGCACGCAAAAGGTCGATCTCCGGCGCATTTCTGTCCTTCGGCTGGCCGAACAGTATCTGCGGTTCGTGGAGGAGGCGAAGACGCTGCGGATCGAATTGGCCGCCGATTATCTGGTCATGGCCGCGTGGCTTGCCTATCTGAAATCGCGCCTGTTGTTGCCCCCCGACCCGACCGAGGATGGTCCGTCCGCCGAAGATCTGGCCGCGCATCTCGCCTATCAGTTGGAGAGGTTGGAGGCGATGCGCGTAGCGGCGGCCCAATTGATGGCCCGCAACCAGTTGGGCCGCGACATGTTCGCCCGCGGCAATCCCGACGATCTGACGCACAGGCGGCGCGTGACCTATACCGCCAGCCTGATCGACCTGATGCGCGCCTATGCCCGCCTGCGCACGCGGGATGAATTCCGTCCTTTCGTGATGGACCGCCAGAATGTCTTCACGATGGAAGAGGCACTGGACCGGATGCGCGGGATGCTGAACTTCTTCGGCGACTGGGGCGATCTGACGGCTTGGTTGCCCGAGGGGTGGGATGGACACCCGATGCGCCGCCGCTCTGTCACCGCATCGCATTTTGCGGCCGTTCTGGAAATGGCCAAGCGCGGTCAGGTCGATCTGCGGCAGGACGCCACCTTTGCCCCCATTGAAATCCGGCGGCGGACATGAGCCTGTTCGCCCCCCCGACGATGGAGGAGCAGGAGCGCATGGTCGAAGCGATCCTGTTTGCCGCCCCCCATCCGGTCACCGTGGCCGACATGGCCGCGCGGATGCCCCACGGCAGCGACCCGGCAGAGGCGGTGCAGACCCTGCGCCGCCGCTATGACGGGCGCGGGGTGCAGGTGGTGCATGTGGGGGATGCCTGGGCGATCCGCACGGCGCAGGATCTGGGCTTTTTGATGCAGAGGGAGGTGGTGGAGACGCGCAAGCTCTCTCGTGCCGCGATGGAAACGCTGGCCATCATCGCCTATCACCAGCCCGCCACCCGTGCCGAGATCGAGGAAATTCGCGGCGTGGCCGTCAGCCGGGGAACCATCGACCAGCTTCTGGAATTGGAGTGGATACGTCTGGGGCGCCGCCGCATGACACCGGGACGCCCGGTGACGTTCGTGGTGACCGATACGTTTCTGGACCATTTCGGGCTGGAGGCGGCCCGCGACCTGCCGGGCCTTAAGGAGCTTCGAGAGGCGGGGCTGCTGGACAACCGGCCCGCACCGGGGGCACCCCCGCCCGTGACGGATGATGACGAAAGCCCCGAGGGGCAAAGCGAACTGTTCGAGGATTGAGACATATGTTCAGAATGATACAGCGAATCCTGATGGGGATCGTGATCGGCAAGATCGTCAACAAGGGCATCGACTATGCCTCGCGCGGGGGGAAAGATCCCGCCACCATGACCCCGGAAGAGCGGGCGAAGGCCCAGCGGATGGGGAAAATGGGGCGTCAGGCCCGCAAGTTCGCCAATATGGGGCGTCGGCTGCGTTAACGGAAATGCTTCGACAGCTTCAGGCTCTGCCCCTGATAGTTGGACGCAATCTCCGCCCCATAAAGCATGTCGGGCGTGTCGGACATCCGTTCATAGACGAGACGGCCGACCACCTGCCCATGCTCCAGCACGAACGGCGCCTCGTGGCAGCGCACCTCCAGCACACCACGCGAGCCTTGGCCTGACCCGTGGCCGAAGCCGGGATCGAAGAACCCGGCGTAATGCACGCGGAATTCCCCCACCATCGCCAGATAGGGGGCCATTTCCGCCGCGTGATCGGGGGGAATGGTCACCGCCTCCTGACTGACAAGGATATAGAACGCGCCGGGGTCCAGAATGATCTGGCCATCGGTGGCGCGCACATCCTCCCAGAACTCCGCCGCCGGATAGTGGGCAAGCTTTCCCAGATCAATGACGCCGGTATGCGGCTTGGCGCGATAGCCGACATGCGCGTCGGGGCGGCGCAGGTCCACCGAAAACCCGAGCCCGTCGGAAATCAACGGCGGGCCATTCACCAGCGGCGTCCGGGCGTGCAGCGCGGTCAGTTCGGCATCATCGAGCACCGATTGCCCCCGACGCAGACGAAGCTGGTTCAGCCGCATCCCCGCACGCGCCAGCACGGAAAAACTGCGGGGGCAGACTTCGGCGAACAGCGGCCCGTGATATCCGGCGGTGATGCGATCGAATTCCACGCCGCCATCGGTGATCGTGCGGGTCAAGAGATCCAGCCGCCCGGTGGAACTTTTGGCATTGGCCACGGCGCTGACATTCTGTGGCAGCGCCAGACGTTCCATCAGCGGGATGACATAAACACACCCCTTCTCCAGAACCGCGCCCGCCGTGAGATCGATCGCATGCATCTCATACTCGGCGATCCGGTCCGAAACTTTGCGGCCCCGTCCTGCCAGAAACGACGCGCGAACCCGGTAGGCGCGGGTGCCGAGGCGCAGATCAAGGCTAGCGGGCTGGACCTGGTTGTCCAGAACGGGGCTGTCTGCCGCGATCACGCCGGTATGGATCAGGTGTCGGATGGTTTGCGAAGGAAGAACGCCGGTCATCTCACATACTTCCCGTAGAACACGAAAGCCGCCCGCAGAACACGGACGGCTTTCTTGTGATGGTCGGGCCGGCGAGATTCGAACTCGCGGCCTTCCGCCCCCCAGACGGACGCGCTAACCAGGCTGCGCCACGGCCCGACACAGGGCGGATAAATAGCGATATTCCCGGCAGGGGCAAGCCGAAACCGCATGATCTTTCAGAAAGTTTCGTCGGCCCGCATCCGCTCTTCAATTGCGCGAAGACGCGCGGCCATATCACGCAGCGCGGCCTGGTTCTGAACACGGGGATCGGCCGCCAAAAGACGCAGAATCAGTGGGGCGCTTGCGGTGTCATCGACCGGCACCACCGGATCGCGCATACGTTCGGCGCGGGTGCGGGCCAGGGCCCCGTCCGATGGGCTGAGCGGTTGAGGCGGGGCCTCATCCACGGCATCCTCCGCTTGGGGGGAGGCGGCAAAGAAATCCTCTTCGCCAACGTCGTCACCCTCATCCGGGCTGGAGGGGGTGAAAGTCCAGCCCGCCAGTTCCGGGTCGATCTGTGGGGCCGGGCGGCGTGGGAAGGTGTGCACTTCGGCGGTGTGGGGCGTGTCGTCCGCCTCCACCTCGACAAAGGCGGCCTCGGGCACTTTACCAAGATCGGAAACATGCCGAACGCCCTGCTCCTTCAGGATTTTCTGCACCCCGCGTATGGTCAGGCCATCCTCGTGCAACAGGCGGCGAATCCCCCCAAGAAGGGCGATGTCGGACGGGCGATAGTAGCGGCGTCCCCCCGCGCGCTTGACGGGTTTGATCTGCGGAAAGCGGCTTTCCCAGAACCGAAGGACATGCGCCGGCGTATGCAGGAGGTCGGCCACCTCGCTGATGGTGCGGAAGGCGTCGGCCGATTTCTCCATAAGATCCTCGTATTACTTTTTCGTGCCCGCGACGACGCGGTCTTTCATCAGATGGGACGGGCGGAAGGTCAACACGCGACGCGGGCTGATCGGCACCTCGTCCCCGGTTTTGGGATTGCGGCCCATCCGCGCGGATTTGTCCCGCAGGGAAAACGTCCCGAAGCCGGAGATTTTCACCTGCTCCCCCTCCACCAACGCGTCGGAGATATGCTGCAGCACGCTTTCCACCAATTGGCCGGATTCGTTGCGCGAAAGGCCGACTTCGCGGAAGACGGCTTCGCCAAGATCCATGCGTGTCAATGTTTTACCGGTCATGTCTTCCCCCCAAAGGCAGGTTGGAATGATGGGTCTGCCCCGGGGTGAAGTCAAGTTGACCTACCAGCGAATGACCACGGAACCCCAGGCAAGACCGCCGCCGATCGCCTCGGTCACGACCACATCGCCCGGTTTGATCTGTCCGCGCGCCTTGCCGACCGACAGGGCAAGGGGGATCGACGCGGCCGAGGTGTTGCCGTGATCCTGCACGGTCACCACCACCTTGTCCATCGGCAGTCCCATCTTCTGGGCCGTGGCGCTGATGATGCGCAGGTTGGCCTGATGGGGCACGATCCAGTCCACATCCTCGGCAGTCAGGCCGGCCTTGTCGAGCGCGGTATGGGCGGTCTTGGCCAGCTTCTCCACCGCATGGCGGAACACTTCCTTGCCCTGCATACGCAAGTGGCCGATCGTCCCGGTGGAGGTTCCGCCATCCACATAAAGAAGGTCGCGGAACGAACCGTCGCTGTTGAGATCGGCGGCCAGAATGCCGTTCTCGCCCTCCTCGGCGGCCAGAACGAGCGCGCCCGCGCCATCGCCGAACAGGACCGAGGTCGTGCGATCGTTCCAGTCCATCAGGCGCGAGAAGGTCTCGGCCCCGATCACCAGGACGCGTTTCGCCTGCCCGGACAGGATCAGCCCGTTCGCATTGGTCAGGGCGAAGATGAAACCGGCACAAACCGCCTGCACGTCAAAGGCGAACCCGTGGCGCATTCCCAGTTCCGCCTGCATCATCGTCGCGGCAGAGGGAAAGGTCAGGTCGGGCGTGGACGTGGCGACGATGATCGCGTCGATGTCACCAATCTCCAACCCGGCATCGGCCAAGGCCGCCCGGGCCGCCCGCGCGCCGATATCGGCGGTCGTCTGCCCTTCGGCCACGAAATGTCGCCGCTCGATCCCGGTCCGGGTGCGGATCCATTCGTCCGAGGTTTCGATCGACGCCTCGAACTCGGCGTTGGGGACAACGCGGTCGGGCAGGTAATGCCCGATGCCCTTCACCACGGCACGCAGTGTCATCCGTCTGTCCCATCCTGAGTGGTGACGCCCATATCCTGCCCCGTCGCGGCGGCAGAGGCGACCCGGGCCGCCAGGCGTTCGTTGAAGCCCGATTTCGCAAGCTGGAAGGCCAGTTTGATGGCCGAAGAGACGCCCGTCGCATCCGCCGAACCGTGCGATTTCACGATGGTTCCGTTCAGACCCAGAAAGACGCCGCCATTTACCCGGCGTGGATCGACCCGCTTCTGAAGCTGCTTCAAGGAGCCAAGCGCCAGAACGGCGGCGATTTTCGACAGGATGGTGGCGCGCAGGCTTTCCTTCAGAAAGTCGGACACCAGCTTGGCCGTGCCTTCGCCGGTTTTCAGCGCGATATTGCCGGTGAACCCGTCCGTCACGATCACATCGCACACGTTGCCGGGAATATCTCCACCTTCGACAAAGCCGACGAAATCGTAGCTGCCGGCCTCCGCATGGGCGGCCATCAATTCATGGGCCTGCTTCATCTCGGGCCGGCCCTTGTTCTCCTCGGTGCCGACGTTCAGAAGCCCGACCCGGGGGCGGGCCAGATCCAGACCGTTGCGGGCATAGGAGGCGCCCATCATGCCGTATTGAAGCAGATCTTCGGCGTCGGCCTTCACGTCCGCGCCGACATCCAGCATCACGTTGAACCCACCCGGATTGCGCGAAGGCCAAAGGCAGGCGATGGCGGGGCGGTTCACGCCGGGGATCTTGCGCAGACGCAGCATGGAAATCGCCATCAGCGCGCCGGTGTTCCCGCAGGATACCGCCGCCTCGGCCTGACCGTCGCGGACCGATTCGATTGCCGACCACATGGACGTGCCCTGACCGTTGCGCATCACCTGCGAAGGCTTGTCGGTCATCGACACGACGCGCGGCGCATGGCGCAGGTCCACCCGCGACGTCAGGTCTGAATGGCGCTGCACAAGGGGGCGGAGTATCGCCTCATCCCCGTGCAGAAGAAAATGAATGTCGGGATTTTTGTCCGCCGAAGCGACAAGGCCCGCCACGACGGCAGCAGGCCCTTGGTCTCCGCCCATCGCGTCAACCGATATGACGATTTTGCGCCTCGTCTCAGCGAGATGTATCGTCGTGTCCGTCGACATGGGGCAGGGAAAGGACGCGGCTTATGCCGCGTCGTCGTCCAGATCGACTTCGGATTTCGTCGCAACCACTTCGCGCGAATCGTAGTGGCCGCAGGCGCCGCAAACGTGGTGCGGGCGCTTCAGTTCGCCACAGTTGGAGCATTCGGCCGGGTTCGACGCGACAAGGGCGTCATGCGCACGGCGCATGTTGCGGCGGGATTTGGTAACGCGATTCTGCGGGACAGCCATGTCTCGACCTCAAGTTGGTGAGGGGCGTGGCCCCCTTGGTTTGCGATGAAAACCCGAGCTGGACATGCCATATCGGGCGCCCGGATTTCCGGAGTCAACGAAGCGCGGAACATAGCGGGTTTCGCCATGAACGCAAGACCTCTTGCGCGGCCCTACTTGTCACCCTTCATCCGATCTTTCAAGGCCTGAAGTCCGGCAAAGGGCTTCAGATCCGCATCTTTCAACGGCGCGTTTCCTTCGGCGGCAAAGACCGCCTCGCCCAACTCGGCCCCCGGCGCGCGGGGATAGGGGGGCAGGGAGAGCGCCAGTTCCTCGATCGCCACGCCCGCCACGTCGATCACCTCGGGCAGCGGTTCGGTGGTGTCATCCTCCGGCATCTCCGATTCCTCGGCGTCAGGCATCACCATGTCGGCGGAATACCGGCGCAGCACCGTCACATCCGCCCGGCCCGCAACCGGGGCCAGGGTCACGACGCAAGGCTGTTGGAACGCGGCGCGCAAACGCCCCTCCAGCCGGAAATCGCTGCGGCCCTCGGCACGGATCTCGCCCTCGAACTCCAGTTGGGACAGGGCGATCAGGTCCATGTCGGCGGCGATCGCGGCGCGCTCGGCGGCGGTCGCCTTCAGGGCGAAACGTTGCGGTTTGCGCGTCGGCAGCGCCCCCACGGGATAGGCGAGACGCGGGCCTTCGTTCGTCATGATGCGCTTCCTTTCTTGAACAGGGGCGGGACCTTCTGATAAGCCAATGGCGATATGGGCTTGCGGCCCGCAAGGCAAGGGGTGGGCATGGCTCGGTCAGGACGACGGATGATGACGCGCGGTGCAGTGCTCGGGCTTGTGCTGATCACCCTTTCGGCCTGCGCGCCCATCTTCCGCAATCATGGATATGTTCCCATGGACCAGGATCTGGCACGCGTCCAGATCGGGGCCTCGCGCGATCAGGTGTCCGAATTGATCGGCCGCCCAACGACGACGACCCTGCTGAACGACGGGGAATGGTATTACGTTCAAAGCCGTTTCCGCACCTTCGGCGTCTTCACCCGCGAAATCCGGCGCGAGGTGGTGGCCATCAGTTTCAACGGTGACCGCGTGGCCAATGTGGAACGTTTCGGGCTGGAGCAGGGGCGCGTCGTGCCCCTGTCGCGTCGCGTCACCCAGAACAGCGTGGAAGGCAGCAGCTTCCTGCGGCAACTGTTCGGATCGGTCGGACGTATCCGCGCCGATCAGGTTCTGGACGATTGATCGGACCTAACGGTCCGACACCGCCCCTTCTTCGGGCACGAAGCCCAAGGCCACTCCATTGATGCAATACCGCAGGCCGGTGGGCTGCGGCCCGTCCGGGAACACATGGCCGAGATGCGCATCGCAGGTGTTGCAATGCACCTCGATCCGCTGCATCCCAAGCGAGTTGTCCTGCGACATGCCCACCGTCCGTTCGTTCCCGGCATAAAAGGACGGCCAGCCGCAATGGCTTTCGAACTTCGTTTCCTGTTCGAACAGGGGTGTGCCGCAGCAGACGCAGGTGAAGGTCCCGGCCTCGGTCGGCAGGTCTTCGTGGCTGCCCGGGCGTTCGGTGCCGTGCTTGCGCGTCACGCGGTATTGCTCATCGGTCAGTTGCGCGCGCCATTCGGCGTCGGTCTTGGTGATCTTTTCGGTCATCGGGTCCTCCGGTCATCGCCGCCTTGCGGGGCGGGCGTATCGCGTCATTATGTAGGTATCGGCGGCACATCCGCCAAGGAGGGGGTATGCGCAGGCTGACACGAGGACGCTTCACCCTGCGCACGGCCAAGAGCGAGGGGGATATGGCCCGCGCGCTGGAGCTGCGCACCCGCGCCTTCGGATTGGCCGCACCGGATGGCGATGCGTTCGACGCCCGCTGCACCCATGTGCTGGTGGAGGATGGGGGCGATCTTGTCGCCTGCTATCGCCTTCTGCCGCTGACGCCCGACCGGGTGGAGGAAAGCTACGCCGCCCAATTCTATGACCTGACGGGTCTGCGCGGGTTTCCCGGCCCGATGGTGGAGATGGGGCGGTTCTGCATCGCCCCCGACCGCCACGATCCCGATATCCTGCGCATGGCTTGGGGCGGGGTGGCCGCCTTCGTCGAAGGGACGGGCGCGCAGATGCTGTTTGGCTGTTCGTCGTTCCGGGGGGTCGCACCGGCACCTTATGCCGACGCCTTCGCATTGCTGCGACAGGCCCATCTCGCGCCTCAGCAGTGGCAGCCGGGGGTGCGGGCGGCCCAAACCTATCCCTATGCCGAGGACGCGCGCGCCCCCGATCTGCGGGCGGCAATGACGACGATGCCGCCCTTGCTGCGCAGTTACCTTCTGATGGGGGGATGGGTGTCGGACCATGCGGTGATCGACGCGCATATGAACACGTTGCACGTATTCACGGGGCTGGAGATTTCGGCCATTCCACCCGGACGGGCCAGGCTTTTGCGGGCGTTGTCAGGTTAAAGCCCGACCATGCGGCGGATGTCGGCGGGGGTGGCCCCTTCGGCGCGGAAGGTGGCGATGGCGCGTGCGTCGTCGCGCTTGGCCAGACGGCGGCCGTGATCGTCGCGGATCAGGCGGTGGTGATGGAAGGCGACGGGCGGCAGGTCCAGCAGTCGCGCCAGCAGAACGTGGATCGGCGTGGCCTCCGCCAGATCCGCGCCGCGCACCGCCTCGGTCACGCCTTGGGCTGCGTCGTCCACCACGACCGCGAGGTGATAGGCGGCCCCCATTCCGCGCCGCGCAAGAATGACATCGCCGACCTGTCGGATCATGTGCCGCGCATCGAAACGGTGTTCCCCCGCGTTCATGCCGGTTTCCACAAAGCTCAGCGATGCCACCGCCGCCATGGCCCGCCCCATGTCCAGCCGTGTCGCATCGTCTGGCCCCGCCTCGTCCCAGGTGCGATGGCGGCAGGTGCCGGGATAGATCAGCCCGTCCGGCCCCATCGCCCCTTCCTGCGGCGCGGACAGGGCGGCGCGGATATCGGCCCGGGTGCAGCGACAGGGATAGGTGAAGGGTGCCAACGTCGCCAAGGCCACATCATACGCGGTCGAACGGTCGGATTGCCGCATCACGGGGCGCGGCCAGTCGAGGCCGAGCCAGGCAAGATCGTCGTAAATCTGCGCTTCCCATTCGGGGCGGGCGCGACTTTGGTCCATATCCTCGATCCGCAGAAGGGCCGCGCCGCCTTGCGCCCGATCCCATACGGTCAGCGCGGAAAACGCATGGCCCAGATGCAACGGCCCCGTGGGGGACGGGGCAAAGCGGGTTACTGGTCCAGCCATGCCCGGAACGCGTCCTTCGCCCGGTCGGTATAGGCCTTGTAACGGTCCTTGCGGCCCCGCCGTCCGCCCTTGGCGTCGATCGGGGGGAACAGGCCGAAGTTCACGTTCATCGGCTGGAACGTCTTGGCGTCCGCCCCGCCGGTGATATGGGTGATCAACGCCCCCATTGCCGTTTCGGCGGGCGGGGGCGGCAGATCGCAGCCCAGCATCTCTGCCGCGGCCATGCGGCCGGCCAGAAGACCCATGGCCGCGCTTTCGACATATCCCTCCACCCCCGTCACCTGACCGGCAAAACGGACATTCGGGCGGGCCTTCAGGCGCATCCGATCATCCAGCAGCGTGGGCGAGTTCAGGAACGTGTTCCGATGAATGCCGCCCAGCCGTGCGAATTTCGCATCCTGAAGGCCCGGAATCATCCGAAAAACATCGGTTTGCGCGCCATACTTCATTTTGGTTTGAAAGCCGACGATGTTATAAAGCGTGCCAAGTTTGTTGTCCCGGCGCAACTGCACCACGGCATAGGCCTTCACATCGGGGTTGTGCGGGTTGGTCAAGCCGATGGGCTTCATCGGGCCGAAGCGAGGCGTCTCGGGCCCGCGTTCGGCCATCACCTCGATCGGCAGGCAGCCGTCGAAATATCCGGCGGTCTCGCCCTCATGGAATTCGGTCTTGTCGGCGGCCAGCATGGCGGCGATGAACGCCTCATACTGCTCCTTGGTCATGGGGCAGTTGATATAGGCGGTCCGCTCCTCCTCCGTCTCGCCCTTGTCATAGCGCGACTGCCGCCAGGCGACCGACATGTCGATGCTGTCGGCATAGACGATGGGGGCGATGGCATCGAAAAACGCAAGGCTCTCGGCCCCCGTCACCCCGGCGATCGCCTGCGCCAGATCGGGCGAGGTCAGGGGGCCGGTCGCGAAGATCCAGGCACCATCGGTGGGGATCTCCGTCACTTCGGTGTCGACGATGCGGATCAAGGCGTGGTTGCGCAGCGTTTCGGTCACGGATTCGGCAAACGCGTCGCGGTCCACGGCCAGCGCGCCGCCCGCCGGAAGACGATGTTTTTCGGCCATCGCCATGATCAACCCGTTCGCCGCCCGCATCTCCCAATGCAACAGGCCCACGGCGTTGCGCTCATCGTCATCCGAACGGAACGAGTTCGAGCACACCATCTCGGCCAAGCTGCCGGTGCGGTGGGCAAAGGTGGCAACCTTGGGCCGCATCTCGTGCAAAACGACGGGCACGCCCATGTTCGCCGCTTGCCAAGCCGCTTCCGATCCGGCCATTCCGCCGCCGACGATGTGCAATTCCTGTGTCATGCGGCCTTTTAATCCGGCCAACAGGCTTTTGGAAGCTGGCATGAACCGCCCAAAGCTGGCACGAGATGAAAAAAGTGCGAGGGAATGGGCAGATGACGCGACGCGATTGGATTTCGGTTCTGCTGCTGGTGGCGGTTCTGGGGGCGGTGGCCCTGTTCGCGCCGCAGGTGCCCTTGCTGATTTTCGCCGGGATCCTGGTGGCGGTTCTGATGCGCGGCGCGGGGGCGTGGATCGGACGGCTGACGGGCATCGGCAGCGGATGGGGTCTTCTGGCGTTTTCGGTTCTCATGCTGGCCGGGGCGGTCTGGTTCTTCACCAACGCCGCACAGGCCCTGTTTCAGCAGTTCGGCCAGCTGATCTCGCAATTGCCCGATGCCACCGAACGGCTGGAGGGGATGCTGAACGAGAATGTGTGGATGGAGCAACTGCGCCAGCGCATCGATTTCGAGAGCATGATTCCCAGCGGTATGGGGGCACTGTCCACCGTCTCCTCCACCGTGGGGATTTTCGGAAACGCCTTTCTGGTGGCGTTCATCGGCATTTATTGCGCAATCTCGCCCCGCATCTATCGCAACGGGGTGGTCAGACTGGTGGCGCCGCGCCTGCGCCCGCGCATGGCCAGCATGTTGCGCGACAGCGGCGATGCGTTGTGGTCCTGGTTGCTGGCGCAATTCGCGTCGATGGCCACCATCGGCGTGCTGACGTTTCTGGGTCTGTGGCTTCTGGATGTACCGCTGGCGCTGATCCTTGCCGTGCTGGCCGGGATCATGACCTTTGTGCCCAATATCGGCCCCGTGGTTGCGGCGGTTCCGGCGGTGCTGATCGGGCTTGGGCAGGGCATCGACACGGCGCTGTGGATCGTTGCGCTCTATGTCCTTGTGCAGTCGCTGGAAAGCTATCTGGTGACGCCGCGCCTGCAGCAGGAACTGGTGTCGTTGCCGCCCGCGCTGACCATCTCGTTCCAGTTGATGTTGGGCTATCTGTTCGGGCTGCTGGGGTTCATTCTTGCGACGCCCTTGCTGGCGGTGGTGATGACCATCGCCAACAAGCATTACATCGCGGATTATCTGGAGAAGGAGGATCAGGCCCCCTCCGTCCCCTCCACCTCATCCTCGCCCTGATCGGCGATGCGGGCGACCGAGACGACCTGCTCGCCCGCCGCGGTGTTGAACACCCGCACCCCCCCGGCCGAGCGGCTGCGGAAGCTGATCCCCTCCACCGGCACCCGGATCGATTGCCCGGTGGAGGTGGCGAGCATGATCTGATCCTCAAGATCCACCGGGAACGAGGTGACCAGCGCGCCGCCGCGCATCGCGTTGTCGATGGCGCGCACCCCCATCCCGCCACGCCCGCGCACGGGATAGGCGTGGGAGGAGCTGAGCTTGCCCGACCCGTTGGCGGTGATCGTCAGCAGGATGTCCTCGGCCCCGCGCATTTCCAGATACCGTTCCTGCGACAGGCTGCCTGCGCCGGCTTCCTCCTCGTCGGCCTCGCCTTCGTCGGCGGCACCAAGATCGGCCCGGCGCATCTTCAGGAACGCGGCCCGTTCGGCGGGGTCGGCCTCGAAATGGCGGATGACGGACATGGACACGACGCTGTCCTCCTCGCCCAGCCGGATGCCCCGCACGCCGGTGGAATCGCGGCCCTTGAACACCCGCACATCGGTGGTGGGGAAGCGGATCGCGCGCCCGCTGGCGGTGAACAGCATCACGTCATCGGCGTCGTTGGTGACGCGGACGTTCACAAGGCTGGTATTCTCCGGCAGCTTCATCGCGATCTTGCCGTTGCGCATGACATTGGTGAAATCGGACAACGCGTTGCGGCGCACATCGCCATCGCTGGTCGCGAAGACCAGTTGCAGGTTGTCCCATTCCTCCTCCGGCTCGTCGATCTTCAGAAGGGCGGCGATGGAGATGCCGGGCTGGATCGGCAGGATGTTGACGATCGCCTTGCCCCGCGCCTGACGGCTGGCCAACGGCAGGCGCCAGGTCTTCAGCTTGTAGACCATGCCGTCGGTGGTGAAGAACAGCAGTTGCGCATGGGTGTTGGCCACGAACAGCGTGGTCACCACATCGTCTTCCTTGGTCGCCATGGAGGACAGGCCCTTGCCGCCGCGCCGCTGGCTGCGGAAATCCATCAGCGGGGTGCGCTTGATATACCCGCCGGAGGTGATGGTCACGACCATGTCCTCCCGCTCGATCAGGTCCTCATCCTCCATATCGCCGGACCAGTCGATGATCTCGGTCCGGCGGGGCACGGCGAACAGGTCCCGCACCTCGCGCAATTCGTCGCCGATGATAGCCATGATCCGGTCACGGCTTCCCAGGATTTCCAAGTAATCCCGGATCTTTGCGGCCAGTTCCTGAAGTTCGTCCGTCACTTCCTTGACGCCCATGGCGGTCAGGCGCTGCAGGCGGAGTTCCAGGATCGCACGGGCCTGCGCTTCGGACAGGTTGTAGGTCCCGTCCTCATTCATCGGATGCGAGGGATCGTCGATCAGGCGGATATAGGGCGCGATATCGGCGGCGGGCCAGCGACGCGTCATCAGCTTCTCGCGCGCCTCGGCCGGATCGTTGGATCCGCGGATGGTCGCCACGACCTCGTCCACATTCGACACGGCGACGGCCAGACCGCAGAGGATATGGCTGCGTTCCCGCGCCTTGTTCAACTCGAACGCGGTGCGTCGGGCGACAACATCCTCGCGGAAGGTGATGAAATAGGACAGGAAATCGCGCAGCGTCAGCTGCTCGGGCCGGCCCCCGTTCAGGGCAAGCATGTTGCAGCCGAAGCTGGTCTGCATCGGGGTAAAGCGGAACAGCTGATTCAGCACCACCTCGGGCGTGGCGTCGCGCTTCAGTTCCACGACGACCCGAACGCCCACGCGGTCGGATTCGTCGGCCACCCCGGCGATGCCCTCGATCTTCTTTTCCCGCACCATCTCGGCGATCTTCTCGATCATCGAGGATTTGTTCACCTGATAGGGGATTTCATCGATGACGATGGCGTAGCGGTCCTTGCGCACCTCCTCCACCCGCGTCTTGGCGCGGATGATGACGCTGCCGCGCCCCTCGAGATAGGCTTTGCGCGCGCCGGACCGGCCGAGGATCAGGCCGCCCGTGGGAAAATCGGGCGCGGGAATGATCTCCATCAGCGCCTCGGTCGACATATCGGGATTGTCGATCAACGCGAGCGTGCCGTCGATCACCTCACCCAGGTTGTGGGGTGGGATGTTCGTGGCCATGCCGACGGCAATGCCGCCCGCGCCGTTGACCAGCATGTTGGGATAACGCGCGGGCAGAACCGTCGGCTCGCGGTCCTTGCCGTCATAGTTGTCCTGGAAATCGACGGTGTCCTTGTCGATATCGGCCAGCAGGAAGGCGGCGGGCTTGTCCATCCGCACTTCGGTGTAACGCATGGCGGCGGCGTTGTCGCCGTCCATCGACCCGAAGTTCCCCTGACCGTCCAGCAGTTTCAGCGACATGGAGAAGGGCTGCGCCATCCGCACCAGCGCGTCATAGATCGCGCTGTCGCCGTGGGGGTGGTATTTCCCCATCGTGTCGCCCACCGGGCGGGCCGATTTGCGATAGGCCTTGTCGTGGCTGTTCCCGGTTTCGTTCATCGCATGAAGGATGCGGCGGTGGACCGGTTTCAACCCGTCGCGCAGGTCGGGGATCGCGCGGCTGACGATCACGCTCATCGCGTAATCCAGATAGGCGGTCCGCATCTCCTCGCTGATCGATACCTGAGGTTGGCCGGGCCCGCGATTTTCGGGGGTTTCGCCTTCGGAATCAGGGAGTTCGGGGATGTCGGTCACGTCGGCGCGCTCTCTCGTCATAAGGTCGCGCGACTATAGCCCCGATGGGCCCCCGTGACAATGGCCGGGGGCCGGCGTCAGACCAGCCGGACCTGCGTGCCGATCGGGGCCAGGGCGAACAACTCCTCCACATGTTCGTTGTAAAGCCCGACGCAACCCGAGGAGGAGGGCCGGCCGATCTTGCGCGTGTCATGCGTGCCGTGAATGATATAGGCGGGCCAGCTGAGATACATCGCATGGGTACCCAGCGGGTTGTCCGGTCCCGGTCCGACATAGTCGGGCAGGCTGGGATCGCGGCGGCGCATGTCGGCCGTCGGGCGCCAGTCCGGTCCCACCCGCTTGCGCACGATCTCGGTATAGCCGCGGCGGGTCAGTTCCTCGGACATCGGGATGGAGCTGGGATAGAGGCGGTAGTCCCGCCCGTCCGCCGACCACCAGTGCAGCGCGCGCGAGGTGAAGTCGGCCACAATCGCCCCGTGCTGGCCAAGGCTGTCGAAATGGTCCTGCCACCGCTGGGTCTTGAAGCTGGAGACGTTGGCCCGGATGCTCGGATCCACCACCTGCGCGCGGACGACGGTCGGTGTGGCCAGAAGGGCCAATCCGCCCAGCATCAAGGTGCGCCGCTGTGTCATATCCATAATCCCGTTCAAACAATTTTCACAGAAACAAGCACGATCGGCAGGTTTTGACCATTCACGTCCCCTCACGCCAGTGTGAAGGGACGATGTGTCGCAGGTCAGAAGCTGCGGGTCGGGCGGTCGAACACCTTGCGCCCCATAAGCGATGCGACAAGGTCCACCATCACTTTCGCCGTCCGCCCGCGTTCGTCCAGAAACGGATTCAACTCTACCAGATCGAGCGATGTGGCAAGCCCTGCCTCGTGCAGCAGCTCCATCACCAGATGCGCCTCGCGGAAGGTGGCGCCCCCCGGAACCGTGGTGCCGACCGCCGGGGCCACCGCGGGATCCAGGAAATCCACGTCGAGCGAGACATGCAGCATCCCGTTTTCCGCCCGCACGCGATCAAGAAAGCGGCGCAAGGGCACGGCGATGCCCTGTTCGTCCAGCACGCGCATGTCGTTGATCTCGATCTCATGCTCCAGCAAGGCCGCGTGTTCCGCCGGATCGACCGAGCGGATGCCGAACAGGCAGATGTTCTGCGGCGGAAGGGGGGCGGGAAAGGGCGGAAACGCCTCGAAGCCCGCGCGCCCGGCGATATAGGCGACGGGGGTGCCGTGCAGATTGCCCGTCTGCGTCGTCATCGGGGTGTGGAAGTCGGAATGCGCGTCCAGCCACAACAGGAACAAGGGCCGCCCCACCGCGCGGGCATGGGCGGCAGCGCCCGCCACGCTGCCCAAGGCCAGCGAATGGTCGCCCCCCATGACCACGGGAAATCCGCCATCGCCCAGCGCGGCCTGCACGGCGGCCGACAGCGCCTCGGTCCAGCCCACGGTTTCATCCGGCGCATGGACGACCGGGTTGGCGATCATGGCGTTTCGCAGGGGCGGCAGGGTCACATCGCCCCGATCCTCCACCCCATGCCCCAGACCCTGAAGGGCGCGGGGCAGGCCCGCCACGCGATAGGCGGCAGGCCCCATCACGCAGCCCGCGCGCTGTTGGCCGCTGTCGACGGGCGCGCCGATCAGGATGCAATGCGACATGGAAGTATCCCTTTCCGTTTCGCCTGTGGTTATAGTGCCCTTCAATCCCACGCCCAACCGCCCTATGATCCGCGCGCCGAAGCCGGAGGAGCCACGGATGATCACGGAACTGGGCCATTTCGCCCTTGTGCTGGCCCTGATGGTGGCCGTGGCGCAGGCCACCCTGCCGATGATCGGCGCGTGGCGCGGTTGGGCGGGATGGATGGCCGTGGGCGACACCGCGGCCAAGGTCCAGCTTGTGCTGATCGGATGTTCCTTCGCCGCGCTGACCCATGCCTTCGTGACGTCGGACTTTTCGTTGAAGCTGGTGGTGGAGAATTCGCACACCGCCAAACCGATGCTTTACAAGATCTCGGGCGTATGGGGAAACCATGAGGGATCGTTGCTCCTGTGGGTGTTGATCCTCGCAATCTATGGGGCGATGGTGGCGTGGTTCGGGGGCAATCTGCCGGACCGGCTGCGCGCGCGGGTGCTGTCGGTGCAGGGGGCGATCGGGGTGGCGTTCCTGCTGTTCCTGCTTCTGACCTCCAACCCGTTCCTGCGTCTGGCCACGCCGCCCTTCAACGGGGAGGATCTCAATCCCCTGCTGCAAGACCCGGGCCTCGCCTTTCACCCGCCGTTTCTCTATCTCGGCTATGTCGGGCTCAGCATGGCGTTCTCCTTCGCGGTGGCCGCCCTGATCGAGGGACGGGTGGATGCGGCCTGGGCGCGGTGGGTGCGCCCCTGGACGTTGGCGGCCTGGCTGTTTCTGACCATCGGCATCGCGCTTGGGTCATGGTGGGCCTATTATGAACTTGGCTGGGGCGGGTTCTGGTTCTGGGATCCGGTGGAGAACGCCTCCTTCATGCCGTGGCTGATCGCGGCGGCCTTGCTGCATTCCGCCATCGTCGTGGAAAAGCGCGAGGCGTTGAAAGCCTGGACGATCCTGCTGGCGATCCTGGCCTTCGGGTTTTCGCTGATCGGGACGTTCATCGTGCGGTCGGGGGTCATCACGTCGGTCCACGCCTTCGCCTCAGACCCGGAACGGGGGGTGTTTATCCTGATAATCTTCGGCCTGTTCACCGGCGGGGCGCTGACCCTGTTCGCCGCGCGGGCCAGCGCGATGGAGGCGAAAGGCCTGTTCGCCCCCGTCAGCCGCGAAGGGGGGCTGGTGCTGAACAACCTGTTGCTGACCGTATCCTGTTTCGTGGTGTTCATCGGCACGATCTGGCCGCTGATCGCGGAAATCCTGTGGGGGCGGACGCTGTCGGTGGGTGCGCCGTTCTTCAATTCGGCCTTCACGCCGTTCATGATCGCCATCGCGGTGGCCCTGCCCGTCGGGGGCCTGATCCCGTGGAAGCGGGCCGAACTGCGACGGACCATGCGGCCGCTGCGGGGTGCGCTGGCGCTGGCGGTCGCGGTCGCGGCGTTGGTCTGGGCGGTGCAAGGCGGGCGCAGCGCGCTGGGGCCCGTGGGCTGCGCGCTGGCCGCGTGGATCATCGCGGGCGTGGTGGTGGATCTGGCGCAACGCGCAGGGCGGACGGCGCGGCTTCGGCGCTTGACGGGCCTACCGCGCGCCGATTGGGGCAAGGCCATCGCCCATGCGGGCTTCGGCGTGACGGTGTTCGGCATCTCCGCCATCCTCGCATGGCAGCAAGAGGATATCCGGGTGGTGCGCGAAGGGGAAAGCTTTGACATGGCCGCCTATACCATCACGCTGGAAGATGTGGCGGAGGTGCAGGGGCCGAACTATCTCGCCACCCGCGCGGCGATGCGCGTGATGAAGGGGGATCGGCTGATCGGGGTGCTGCATCCTGAAAAGCGGCTCTATCCCGTGGCCGGAATGCCCACGACCGAGGCGGCGATCAATTATGGCTTCACGCGCGATCTTTATCTGGTGATCGGCGATCCGCAGCAGGGCGGCGGTTATGCCGTGCGCAGCTATATCAAGCCCTTCGCCAACTGGATCTGGGCTGGCGCGGCGCTGATGGCGCTGGGCGGACTGGTCAGCCTGACCGACCGCCGTTATCGCGTGGCGGCGGGCGCACGGAGGGCGGTGGCATGAAATGGGTGCTTTTGGCGCTGATGCTGGCGACCCCGGCTTGGGCCGTGCAACCCGACGAGGTTCTGGCCGATCCGGCGTTGGAGGCGCGGGCGCGGGACATCAGCCAGAACCTGCGCTGCCCCGTTTGCCGGAACGAGAATATCGACGACAGCAACGCGACCATAGCCCGCGATCTGCGCCTGTTGGTGCGTGAACGGCTGGTGGCGGGGGATACGGATGCCCAGGCGGTCGCCTTCATCACCGACCGCTATGGCGAATACGTTCTGCTGAACCCGCCCGCGCGCGGCTCCACCCTGGTCTTGTGGGCGGCGGGTCCGGCGGCGTTGCTGCTGGGCGGGGCGGGGGCCGCGCTCTATCTGCGCCGCCGGCGCGGGGGCGCGCTTGACACCCCCCTGACCGAGGCCGAACGCGCCCGCCTGAAGGACCTGCTCTAGGCCCCGCGCGACAGGGCAGCGACGCCCGTCCGCGCGATTTCCCGCAGGCCCAGCGGCCGCATCAGATCGGCGAAGGCGTCGATCTTCTCGGCTGTTCCCGTCATCTCGAACACGAAGCTTTCCAGCGTGGAATCCACGACATTGGCGCGGAAGATCTCGGCCAGACGCAGCGCCTCGATCCGCATGTCGCCTTTGCCCGCCACCTTCAGAAGCGCCAGTTCGCGCTGAACCGTCGGCCCTTCGACCGTCAAGTCGTTCACCTGATGCACGGGGACCAGACGGCCCAGTTGCGCCTTGATCTGTTCGATCACCACCGCCGTGCCGCGCGTGACGACCGTGATGCGCGAGCGATGACCCTCATGGTCGATCTCCGCCACGGTCAGGCTTTCGATGTTGTAGCCGCGCCCCGAGAACAGGCCGATCACCCGCGCCAGAACGCCGCTTTCGTTCGACACGATCAGGGCGAGGGTGTGGCTCTCGATGATCTCTCCATTCGGGTCGCGCAGATCATAGGCGGATTGGCTGGAGGAGCCGCTTTTGATGTTCAGTGCCATGATCGTCCCCTTACACCAATGCCGCGCCGGACTTGCCGATGGCTGTGGACACCTGCGCCTCGCTCAGGATCATTTCGTTATGCGGCTTGCCCGACGGGATCATCGGCAGGCAGTTTTCGTGCTTCTCCACCAGACAGTCGAAGATCACCGGCCCTTCATAGCGGATCATCTCCATGATCGCGTCGTCCAGATCGTCGGGATTGTCGCAGCGGATGCCCTTGCAGCCGAACGCCTCGGCCAGTTTGACGAAATCGGGCAGGCTCTCGCTCCAGGAATGGCTGTAGCGTTCGCCGTGCAGCAACTCCTGCCACTGGCGCACCATGCCCAGACGTTCGTTGTTCATGATGAACTGCTTCACCGGCGCGCGGAACTGCATCGCGGTGCCCATCTCCTGCATGTTCATCAGCCACGACGCCTCACCCGCCACGTTGATGACCAGCGCCTCCGGGTAGGCGACCTGCACCCCGATCGAGGCGGGCAGGCCGTATCCCATGGTTCCCAGCCCGCCGGAGGTCATCCAGCGGTTGGGCTCCTCGAACCCCAGATATTGCGCGGCCCACATCTGATGCTGCCCGACCTCGGTCGTGATATAGCGGTCCATTCCCTTGGTCAGAGCTTCCAGACGCTCCAGCGCGTATTGCGGTTTGATCGTGGTGGCGGAGGGGGCGTAGCGCAGGCAGCGCACGGCGCGCCATTCGTCGATCTGCGCCGTCCACTTGGCGATCGCCTCACGGTTCAGCTTGCGTCCGCGTTCGGTCCACAGCTTCAGCGCGGCGGCCATCGTCGCACCCACATCGCCGACGATGCCCAGATCGACGCGGACGATCTTGTTGATCGACGACGGTTCGATATCGGCATGGACCTTGCGCGAGTTCGGCGAGAAGTCCGCGACCCGTCCGGTGATCCGGTCATCGAAGCGCGCCCCCATGCACAGCATCAGGTCGCAGCCGTGCATGGCCATGTTCGCCTCATACAGGCCGTGCATCCCCAGCATTCCCAGCCACAGCTTGCCGCTGGCAGGATAGGCGCCGAGCCCCATCAGCGTGGAGGTCACGGGAATGCCCGTCGCCTCGGCCAACTCACGCAGGGTGCGGCTGGCTTCGGGGCCGGAATTCACCACGCCGCCGCCGGTATAGAAGACGGGACGCTCCGCCGTTTCCATCCATTCGACCATCTGGGCCACGGCATCCATATCGGGCTGGGTGCGGGGCTGGTAATGCGGCACCTTGACCGCGTCGCGCGCGGTATAATCGGCCTCGGCGAACTGCACGTCCTTGGGGATGTCGATCAGCACGGGGCCGGGGCGGCCGCTGGTGGCGACGTGGAACGCCTCATGGATGGTGGCGGACAGCTTGCCGGTGTCCTTGACCAGCCAGTTGTGCTTGGTGCAGGGGCGGGTGATGCCGACGGTGTCGGCCTCTTGAAAGCCGTCGGTGCCGATCAGGAACGTGGGCACCTGACCCGACAGCACCACCAGCGGGATCGAATCCAGCAGCGCGTCGGTCAGGCCCGTGACGGCATTGGTCGCCCCAGGGCCGGAGGTCACAAGAACCACGCCCGGCTTGCCGGTGGAGCGGGCATAGCCTTCGGCCATGTGCACGGCGCCCTGTTCGTGGCGGACTAGCACGTGCCGGATCTCGTTCTGTTGGAAGATCGCGTCATAGATCGGCAGGACCGCCCCGCCGGGATAGCCGAAGATGACCTCAACCCCCTGTTCCTTCAGGGCCTCAACCACCATTTTCGCGCCGCTCATCTGCGTCATTGCCGTCTCCACCATCATCGCGCAACAAAAAAGCCCCCGAAGGTCGGGGGCGCATGGGAACCGTTATGGTCTGCCGTTACCGGCCCATGCGCCTGTCCGTTCCCGATACCACCAGAATCGCCATCTGCCCCTCCATATCTGGAGGGTGACATTAGGTTGGGAGGTAGGCAGGGTCAATGCCGGAAATGACGCAATGGCGCATTTCAGCGCATTTTTATTGCTTTCCAGTCGGTGTTTCGTTCTGATTATGATCGACCGAATGCACGAGCCGCAGATGCGGGCGCGGTGCCGGGGTGAAAGGAACCGGATCTTCGGCCACATGGCGCAGGCGGGGGGAGGCCTCCGGCCCGGCATACCCGCCGATCCGCTCTCCAATCGCCCGGATGGGGGTCAGTCGCGTGGGACCGGCGGGGATGCGGCCGTGCACTTCCAGACAGCCCAGGGCCTGATCGACGCCGTGCAAGGTGCGCAGCGGCAACAAAAGGGCACGCGCGGTCACCGAATCTGCCGCCAGAGACAGGTCCAGCGTGCCGGGCCCGTCCATCATGTCGTCCAACCGGGTCGCAAGGGCCGCGCGCTCGGTCGGAACGATCAGGGACAGGAACGGCATCCCGCGCACGTCCATCGCCATCAGGTCCGACAGCACCCCGCCGGCCACCCGAAAGCGTGTGACACCCGGTTCGATCCGTTCGATCAGAAAGATGTTCGGCAGGGCGGTGGGCAGGCTGCGGGGGTCGATCCGGTCGCGCGGTGCGACGCCATCCGCACCGCGTTGCGCCTGCCAATAGGCGTGAACCGCGGAAATGAGCGGAAAGCGGTCCATCGTCTTGTCCTCTGGCATGGGATGAAAAGGAAATCTCAGGATCATGCGGCACCTTTGCGACTGGCTTCTTGGGCATTCGACCCGCGTCGCAAGGGATTTAGCATGGATTTTAATAATTGGTTCAGAAAGATGAACAAATGGTTAAAGCGGCACGGCGCTTGACCTTGGGCCATCTTTCGCCCAGATGCCCCGCATAGAAACGGAGGGTCGACCCATGCGCCGCGGACTGCTTCTGATCCTGTCCTCGCCCTCGGGTGCGGGGAAATCCACGCTGTCCAAGCGGCTGATGGCGTGGGATCCGACCTTGCGCTTTTCCGTCTCGGCCACGACCCGCGCCCCCCGCGCGGGTGAGGTGGACGGGAAGGATTACATCTTTTGCAGCACGGAAAAATTCCAGCAGATGGTGGCCGACGGTCAGATGCTGGAACATGCCGAGGTCTTCGGCAATTTCTACGGCAGCCCGCGCGGCCCGGTGGAGGACGCGATGGCCGAGGGGCGCGACACGCTGTTCGACGTGGATTGGCAAGGCGGCCAGCAGATCCGCAATTCGCCCCTGGCACGCGATACGGTGTCGGTCTTCATCCTCCCCCCGTCGATTGCGGAGCTGGAGCGGCGCCTGCGCGGGCGGGGACAGGACAGCGACGACGTGATCGCCCATCGCATGGCCAAAAGCCGCGACGAAATCAGCCATTGGGCGGAATACGATTATGTCCTCGTGAACCACGATGTCGACCGGGCCGAACAGGATCTGCGCACCATCGTCATGGCCGAACGGCTGCGGCGCGACCGCCAGCCCGACCTGAATGCGCAGGTGCGCGACATGAACGCGGAGTTCGACCGCCGATGATCCATGCCTTGGGTGACCGTGCGCCGTCCCTTCCCGCATCGGGCGATCTGTGGATCGCCCCCGGCGCGCAGGTCGTGGGGCGCGTGACCTTGGCGGACGGGGTGGGCATCTGGTTCGGGGCCGTCCTGCGGGGCGACAACGACGACATACGGATCGACGCCGGCACGAACATCCAGGACAATTGTGTTCTGCACACCGATCTGGGGTTTCCGCTGCATGTCGGGGCGGGATGCACCGTCGGACATCGTGCGATCCTGCACGGTTGCACCATCGGGGACGGCACGCTGGTGGGGATGGGGGCGGTCGTGATGAACGGCGCGCGCATCGGGCGGGAATGTCTGATCGGCGCGAACGCCCTGGTCACCGAAGGCAAGGAGATCCCCGACGGCTCATTGGTGATGGGAAGCCCGGCGCGGGTCGTTCGCCCCCTGACCGATGCCGAACGGGCGGGACTTGGCCGCAGCGCCCAGGCGTATGTTGCGAACATGGTGCGGTTTCGCGACGGCTTGCGCCCCCTCTGACCGTCAGGAGACGAGGATCTCGATCTCCAGCTTGGGCGCGGTTTCCTGCAGTTCGGCCTTCAGAATGTCGGACGGGGGCATGTCGGCGGAAACGACCACGCCCACCGTGCCCCGCCAGCCTGTGCGCCGGATGCGATGCAAAAGTTCGGTCGCGTCGAAGTCCGGGCTGATCAGATTGCAGATGACCCAATCGGGCATCACCCGGGACAAGAGCTGCGCATTCAGGTCCGCGAACCGCGCGATGACCACCGAAGGGCGGTGCTGCATCTTGTTGATGACCCGCAGCGCCTGGGGGGCATCGATCAAAAGCCAGGTGGCCTGTCCCATATTTGGATGGGAACTGGTGCCATGGACCAGCGATCTCATACAACACTCAGACGGCTGTCCGCTATCGCGCGCACGGCCGCACCTTTACAAGGGTAAATTTTGGACCAAACATGTTTTTTCCATCAATGTCAAAAATATGTCAGACTCCGTGATGTAAGGCAGTTTGACCCTGTCGGGCGGCGCGGGCAAGTCCCTAACCGACAGGCAATAAAATTAATGACGAACGGACGGATCGGAATGAACCTGTGACCCGGGTGGAGTTGGACGCCATGTTGGCCGAGATGGTGGAGGGGTTGCCGCTGCCCACGGTCCTGATTTCCGCTGACGAGCGGATCTTGATGGCGAACCCGCCGGGGCGTGCGCTGTTCGGCGACGGGGCGATAGGGCGGCATTACGTGCTGTTCATGCGTCAGCCCGGTCTGCTGGACGCGATCGAGGGCACGCGGACCCACCGCCACGTGACCCGCGCGCGCTATATCCTCAGCGGCGCGGCCGGAGAGACGGTCTTTCGCGTGACCGTGGCCCCCGCGCCGGGCGGGGCCGTGATGTGTTCCTTCGAAGACATCAGCGAAATGGAGAAGGCGGGCCTGATGCGGCGGGACTTCGTGGCCAATGTCAGCCATGAATTGCGCACCCCGCTCACCTCGCTTCTGGGTTTCATCGAGACGTTGCAGGGCGCGGCCAAGGAGGATCCCGCCGCGCGCACGCGCTTTTTGTCCATCATGGCCCGCGAGGCCGAACGGATGAACCGACTGGTCAGCGATCTTCTCTCCCTCAGCCGGGTGGAGAGCGAGGAGCGTGTGCGTCCGACCACCCCGTCCGACATCGTGTCGCTTGTCGCGTCGGCCGTCACGGCCCTGCGGCCCACGGCGATCAGCGCGGGGGCCGAGATCGTGGTGACGGGGGCGCGCGATCCGGTCATGGTGCCGGCAGACCCGGACCAGATGACGCAGGTGTTCCAGAACCTGATCGAGAACGCGATAAAATACGGGGCCTCGGGGGGGACGATCACGGTGGATGTGAAAAAGGACGACACCGATACGCAGCGGCTTGGCCCGACGGTCCTGATCAGCGTCAGCGACAAGGGCGACGGGATCGACCCGATCCATATCCCGCGTCTGACCGAACGGTTCTACCGCGTCGACAACCACCGCTCGCGCGAGATGGGGGGGACGGGGCTGGGGCTGGCCATCGTCAAGCACATCGTGAACCGCCATCGCGGACGGTTCCGCATCACCAGCCGCAAGGGCGAAGGCAGCACGTTCACCATCATCCTGCCCCAGACCTGAATGGCCACCCCCCTAAAGCCGGGCGATGCGTTCGGTCAGCAGGGCGAACAGCCCCGTGGCATCGACGTTGGACATGAACAGGGCGTTGGGCGGGCGGTTCGTCAGCCCCCACAGGTCCACGACGGTCATGCCGCGCGTCAGGAGGCTGTCCACCTCCACCGCGACGTTCAGGTGGTGGCCCGTGAACAGATAGGGGCGCAGCATGTAGGCAATGACGCAAGGGCTGTGCAGCGGCATCCCGTCGGCGCCGAACGTCTCACTGTAGACACGCTCCATGAGATTCGCCCAAGCGGCGACGGCGTTGCCCACCTCGGTCCCGATGGCGCGGAACATGGCCAGCCGCTGCGGGGTCACGACCACCTTGTGCGTAACGTCCAGCGGCATGATCACACAAGGAATGCCGGAGTTGAGCACCGCCTGCGCCGCGTCGGGATCGACGAACATGTTGCATTCAGCAACGGGGCTGATGTTGCCCATTTCGAAATGGCTGCCGCCGGTCAGCACGATCTCGCGGATGCGGGGCACGATGTCGGGGGCCTGGGCGATGGCGGTGGCGATGTTGGTCAGCGGCCCGAAGCAGCACAATGCGACGGTGCGGTCGGCGCAATGGCGCAAGGTGGAGATGATGAAGTCGACCGCTCCCTCCTCCTCAAGCTGGACGCTGGGATTGCAGGAGTCGAAACCGTCCAGGGTCTGGTCCGGCACCGCAACCTCCACCCCTTGCGGAATGGGCCGAAGGGGGCCCGCGGCGCCGGCAAAGATCGGGACATCGCGAACGCCCGACAGTTCCACGATTCGGCGGGCGTTGTGGGACGCCACCGGCAGCGGAATCAGCCCGCCGACAATCGTGATGCCAAGGATGGCGACGTCATCCGGGCTGGAAAGGGCCATCATCAAAGCGATCGCATCCGTCTGGCTGGGATTGGCATCTATGATGATTTTTCGCGGCATTCGTCCTCAGTTCGGCTTACCGGCCATACCCCCGCTGCAGAAAGCGATTTGATCGCCAAAGCCGCGGAATGTCTATGCGGTATATTTAAAGGAGGGTTGTTTTAGCATTAATTTCCCGACTGCCAACTATTCCTGCAATTTCGCCTCGTTCCAAAGCGCGTCCATTTCGGCCAGATCACTGTCCTGCGGCCTGCGCCCGTTCGCCTTCAGCGTGTGTTCGATGTATGAAAATCGTCTGATGAATTTTTCGTTCGCGGCGCGCAGAGCGGCTTCGGGATCAATTCGAAGGTGGCGGGCGAGATTGGCCATGACGAACATCAGATCGCCGAATTCCTCGGTCATGTCGTCGTGATTATCGCGGGCGCGCGCCTCGTCCAATTCATCCATCTCTTCGCGCATCTTTTCCAGGACCTGATCGGTGGAGGGCCAGTCGAAGCCGACCCGTGCCGCGCGGGCCTGCAGTTTCACCGCGCGGGTCAGCGCGGGAAGGGCCAAGGCCACGTCGTCCAGGATGCCGGTCTGATCGCGCGCGGCGCGCTCGTGTTCCTTCAGCCTGTCCCAATCGGCGCGCTGGGCCTCGGCGTCGCGGGGGGCGGCGTCGGCAAAGACATGGGGATGGCGGGCAATCATCTTGTCGCCGATGGCCGCCGCCACATCCGCGAAATCGAAACGCCCCTGTTCCTCCGCGATGCGGGCGTGGAACACCGTCTGAAGCAGAAGATCCCCCAATTCGCCCGGCAAACCGCCCCAATCGTGCCGCGCGATGGCGTCCGCCACCTCATACGCCTCCTCGATCGTATAGGGGGCGATGGTGTCGAAGGTCTGTTCCACATCCCAGGGGCAGCCGCCCACGGGGTCGCGCAGGCGGGCCATGATGTCCAGGAGACGGCGGATTTCGGTTTCGGCACGCATTGCACAACCCCTCGTTTTGCGATGAAACAGGGATAAAGCGTTCGCGTCACAGGAGTCCACCATGCCCATCCCGAACAGCATTGCCGCCTATGCCCCGGACATGAAGGCGTGGCGCCATCATCTTCATGCGCATCCCGAACTGTCCTATGACTGCCATCAGACGGCCGCCTTCGTTGCCGCGCGCCTGAAGGACTTCGGCGTTGACGAAGTGCATGAGGGCATCGCCCAAAGCGGGATCGTGGCCATCGTGAACGGCCGGGGGGAGGGGCCGACCATCGGCCTTCGTGCCGACATGGACGCCCTGCCGATCACCGAGGCCACCGGGGTTGCCCACGCCTCCACCGTGCCGGGCAAGATGCACGCCTGCGGTCATGACGGGCATGTCACGATGCTTCTGGGGGCGGCGCGCTATCTGGCGGAGACGCGCAACTTCGCCGGACGCGTCGCGCTGATCTTCCAGCCGGCCGAAGAAGGTGACGGCGGCGCGAAGGCGATGATCGACGAAGGGATCATGGACCGTTTCGCGATCTCTCAGGTATACGGCATCCATAACTGGCCGAACGCGCCGTTGAACCGGATCATGACCAATCCCGGCCCGATCATGGCTTCGGTGGATACGGCCACGGTCACCCTGCGCGGGCGTGGTGGTCACGGGGCGATGCCGCACACCACGATTGATCCGGTGGCGGCGATGGTCAGCCTGGTGCAGGCGCTGCAGACGATCGTCAGCCGCAACGCCTCGGCGCTGGATCAGCTTGTGGTGTCGGTCACGCAGATCCACACCGGCACCGCATCGAACGTGATCCCCGAAAGCGCCTGGATGACCGCGACCATCCGCGCCTTCACGCCCGAGGTGCGCAAGCTGGCCGAGGACCGGTTCCGCGCCATCGTCGCAGGCCAAGCCGCATCGTTTGGGGTGGAGTTCGACCTGGACTACGATCTGGGCTATCCCCCCACCGTCAACACCCCGGACGAAGCGGCGTTCGCCGCGGGCGTGGCGGGCGAGTTGACGGAGGTGGACGCCGACGTCGCGCGCGAAATGGGGGCCGAGGATTTCTCCTACATGCTTCAGGCGCGACCGGGGGCGTATCTGTTTCTTGGCACGGGGCCGGGGGCGGGGCTGCACACGGCGCAGTTCGACTTCAACGATGATGTGGCGCCGCTGGGGGCGGCGTTCTTCGCGCGGCTGGTCGAACGGGCGCAGCCTTTGGCCGCGGCGGCGAAATGACGCCGTTGTGATTTCTTCATTCGACTTCGGACCCGCTTTCACCTATGTGACGCGCAGTATGTGGCACACTGTCACAATGATCTGAGGAGACGGCCCGTGCGTATTGCAGTTCTTGGTGGTGACGGTTTCGTGGGTTGGCCCACCTCGCTGCATCTGTCCGATCTGGGGCATGAGGTGCATATCGTCGACAACCTGTCGCGCCGGTGGATCGACACCGAACTGGGCGTCCAGTCGCTGACCCCGATGGATTCGATCCAGGAACGGTGCCGCATCTGGCATCAGGAAACCGGACACCGCATCCAGTTCCACCTGTTGAACCTTGCGACCGAATACGACCGGCTGAAAACCTGGCTGCTGGAGGTGCGTCCCGACGCGATCATCCATTTCGCCGAACAGCGCGCCGCGCCCTATTCGATGAAGACGGACCGTCACAAGGTCTATACCGTCAACAACAACGTCAGCGCGACGCACAACCTGCTGGCCGCGATGGTTGAGACGGGGATCGACGCGCACCTCATCCATCTGGGGACCATGGGCGTCTACGGCTATTCCTCGGTCGGGGCGCCGATCCCCGAGGGGTATCTGGACGTGGAGATCGACACCCCGACGGGCAAGAAGGGTCAGCAGATCCTCTATCCGACGAAGCCCGGATCGGTCTATCACATGACCAAAAGCCTGGATCAGATTCTATTCCAGTTCTATGCCCAGAACGACGGGCTGCGGATCACCGATCTGCATCAGGGCATCGTCTGGGGCACCCACACGGACCAGACCCGCCGGCACGAGCAACTGATCAACCGGTTCGACTATGACGGCGATTACGGCACGGTGCTGAACCGTTTCCTCATCCAGGCGGCCATCGGCTATCCGCTGACGGTTCATGGCACGGGCGGTCAGACGCGGGCCTTCATCCATGTGCAGGACTCGGTGCGCTGCATCGAACTGGCGCTGGGCGATGCGCCGCAGGCGGGGGATCGGGTGAAGATCTTCAACCAGATGACCGAAACGCACCGTGTGCGCGATCTGGCCGATCTGGTGGCCAAGGTCACGGGGGCGACGGTCGCCAACCTGCCCAACCCGCGGAAAGAGGCCGCGGAAAACGACCTGATCGTCAACAACGAACAGTTCATGGCGCTTGGTCTGAAGCCGATCACGCTGGCCGAAGGGCTGTTGTCCGAGGTGGTTGAGGTGGCGAAGAAATACGCCCACCGCATCGACCGCAGCCGCGTTCCCGCGGTGTCGGCCTGGACCAAGGACATCGCGCAGCGGGTGGATCACGATCCCGAAGGCACGCGCCTGCGCTCGGTTTCCTGAATGGAGGGGCTCCGCCCCGACCGGCCCGCGCGGGATGCGCGGGCCTTCGTCACGCTGGTCACCAATGCCGATTATGTGCTGGGGGCGACCGCGTTGATCCATTCGCTGAAGGCGACGGGGACCACGGCGGATATCGTGGTCCTGCACACCGATGCCGATGTGGCGCCGCTGCGGACGCTGGATGTCCGGCTGGTGCGGTGCGATCTTCTGCCCACCTCGGACGCGTTCAACCAGACCCATGCGCGCGACGCGCTTCATGCCCGCGCGGCCTTCACCAAGGGCGGCAAGCCACCCTTCCACACCCCGCTTGATAACTTTGCCAAGCTGCGGCTGTGGCAGCTGGAATACGACCGCGTCGTGTTTCTGGACGCCGACACGCTGGTGCTGCGCAACATCGACAAGCTGTTCGACTATCCCGAGTTCTGCGCCGCGCCGAACGTGTATGAGGGGTGGGGCGATTTCCACCGGATGAATTCCGGCGTCTTCACCGCCCGCCCGTCGGCCACGACCTTTGCCGATATGCTGGCGCGTCTGGACGTGCCCGATGCCTTCTGGCGACGCACCGACCAGACATTTCTGGAGCATTATTTTTCCGACTGGCATGGCCTGCCGGTGGTCTACAACATGCTGCAATATGTCTGGTTCGCCCAGCCACAGCTTTGGAAATGGGATGACATCCGCGTTCTGCATTTCCAATATGAGAAGCCGTGGCAGGACCATGACAAGGCCGATCGTCTGCGCCCTCTGATCGATCTATGGACGTCCTATGCCCGTGGAGAGGTGCCGGACCTGTCGGCCCTGCCCAATCCGTGAAGGTCGCGCTGACGGGGGGAACGGGTCTGGTCGGTCGCTTTCTGGCGCAGGGGCTGCACAAGGGCGGCCACGATGTGACCATCCTGTCGCGAACCCCGCCCGATCTTCCAGGCGTCCGACATCGTCATTATGCCTTGGGCGACACGCCCGACATTGCGGCGGATGTGCTGGTCCATGCGGCGTTCCACCATGAGCCGGGCCGGTATCGCGGGGGGGAGGGGACGGATCCCGATGGCTTTCGTCGCGCCAATGTCGATGGCTCGTTGCGCCTGTTTCGGCATTTCGGCGGTCGGACGATCTTTTTGTCCAGCCGCGCGGTCTATGGCGACTATCCCGCCGGAACGGTCATGAGCGAAGACCTGCCGCTGCGCCCCGATACGCTTTACGGCCAGGTGAAGGCCGAGGTGGAGGCCGAGGCCACCGTCAGCCTGCGCGCGACAGGGGTCTACGGTCCCGGGGCGGGCCACAAGTGGGAGGGGCTGTTCGCCGACCATCTGGCGGGCCGCCCCGTCGTTCCACGTGCAGCGACCGAGGTGCATGGTGCGGATCTGGCATCCGCCGTTCTGGCGCTGCTGATCCGTGGGCAGGGGGCGTTCAACGTGTCCGACCTGCTGCTGGACCGGCGCGATCTTCTGGCCGAGGTGTCGGTCATCACCGGATGCGTTCACGAACCGCCCGCACGGGCGGATGCGGGCCGCGTCAACGTCATGGATTGCGCAAAGCTGAAGGCTCTTGGCTGGGCCCCGGGCGGGTGGGGAAGGCTGATCTCCAGCCTCCCCGCCATGGTTCAGAGCGTGCCGTCCAGATAGCGGGCGATGACCGCCGCGCTGCCCTCGGCCCAGACCGCGCGCAGCAGTTCGTCGAACCGCGCCGCCACGACCGGATCGTCGCCCAGATCGCCGTAAACCTCCCGCATGGCCAGCCATTCGGCGGGGTTCTCGCGCGCTTTGCCCGACACCCAGGTCAGATGCGCCCAGTTGGGGTCGTTCGGCTCGATGACGTCGCCCCGCTCATCCTCGCCAAAACAGTAACGGCACCAGAGCGCGGAGAGCAGGATCAACCCCGTCGCGTCGCTGCCCTTGGCCCGCAGGTCCCGGATCGAGGGGACGATGAACTTCGGCTGCCGGTTGGACCCGTCAAGACACAGGCGCCGCACCGTGTCGGCCACGGCGGGGTTCGAACAGCGATCAAGGATCAGGCTTTTGTAAGCCACAAGGTCGGTGTCCGGCACAGGTGGCACGATGTGCAGGATCTCATCCGTTTCGACCTTGTCGAGGAAGGCGCGGATTTGTGCGTCTTCCATCGCCTCATGCACGAAATGAATGCCCTTCAGGCCGCCGGGATAGGCGATGATCGCGTGGCCGCCGTTCAGGATGCGAATCTTCATCGTCTCATACGCGTCTACCGCGTCGGTGAAGGTCACGCCCACCTTTTCCAGCGCGGGGCGGCCGGTGGGGAAATTGTCCTCCACCACCCATTGACGGAAAGACTCGCAGGTGACCGGGGCGTCATCCTCCACGCCCTTGTCGCGCACCATCTGCAATTCGCGCGGGCCGGTGGCGGGGGTGATCCGATCGACCATCGCGTTCGGGAACGCGACGTTCGCCGCGATCCAGTCCGCCAGATCGGCGTCGAACAGGCGGCACAGGCCGGTGACCGCATCGCGCGTGACATGGCCGTTATGCGGGACGTTGTCGCAGCACATCACGGTAAAGGCCGGAACGCCGGCCGCGCGCCGCGCCTTCAACGCCGCGATGATCGCGCCGAACGCGGTTTCCGGCGTGTCGGGGTGGGCGGCGTCGTGCTGGATCGACGGATGATCGGGGCTGAACGTGCCCGTTTTCGGGTCGATGAAATACCCGCCCTCGGTCACGGTCAGGGACACGATGCGGATGGCCGGATCGCTCATCGCGGCGATCAGGGGCGCGTTCGTCGGATCCACCGGCACAAAGCCCGTCATGGCCCCGATCACGCGGGTGGACGTGCGGGTCGGGTCGAGTTCCGTCACCGTCGACAGATAATCCTGCCCCTCCAGCAAAGTGCGCATCTTGTCATCCGCGGCACGGACGCCGGCGCCCAGAATGGACCAATCCCGGTCGCCGCCCATGGCGAACAGATCGTCGAGATAGACCGCCATATGCGCGCGGTGAAAGTTTCCGCAGCCGATATGCACGATGCCCGGCGTCAGCGTCGCACGGTCATAGGCCGGAGCGGTCACGCCCACGGGGAGGGAGGCGAGGGTCGCGTTGTTCAATTTCATGAGGTCATCCAATCGCCGCAGATGGGCACGTTAGTCCGGCACCCACAGGTGCCGGAACGGGGATCACAGGGTGCGACCGTCGGCGGCAAAGCGGTGCATGCGGCTGCGGTCGGGCGTCAGCCAGACGGTGTCGCCGTGATGCGCGTCGACATCGCCGGTCGCGCGGACGTTGATCAGGCCGTCATCGGTTTCGACATGAAGATAGGTGTCCGATCCCAGATGCTCGCTGACCGTGACGCGGCCCGGCCAGTCACCGGTGGGGCCGACGGCGATATGCTCGGGGCGGATGCCCACCTCGGCGGCGCCCACGGCCTCGGCCTCGCGCCCTTTCAGGAAGTTCATCTTGGGGCTGCCGATGAACCCGGCGACGAACCGGTTGCGGGGGTTGTTGTAGAGATCGAGCGGAGTGCCCACCTGTTCGATCACCCCGGCCTGAAGCACCACGATCTTGTCGGCCATGGTCATCGCTTCCACCTGGTCGTGGGTGACGTAGATCATGGTCGTCTTCAGTTCGTTGTGCAGCTCGGAGATTTCCAACCGCATGTTCACGCGCAGGGCGGCATCGAGGTTCGAGAGCGGTTCGTCGAACAGGAACGCCTTGGGGCTGCGCACGATGGCGCGGCCGATCGCGACCCGCTGCCGTTGACCGCCCGAAAGCTGACCCGGACGTCGGTCGAGATAGTTGGTCAGGTTCAGAACCTTCGCCGCGCTGTCGACCTTCGCGTCGATCTCCTTCTGCGGCATCTTCGCCATCTTCAGTGGGAAGGCGATGTTCTTTTTCACCGACATATGGGGATAGAGCGCATAGCTTTGGAACACCATCGCCAGCCCGCGCTGCGACGGACGTTCCGCCGTGGCATCGCGCCCGTCGATGACGATCTTGCCACCCGACACATCCTCCAGCCCCGCGATCAGACGCAGAAGGGTGGATTTGCCGCAGCCCGAAGGCCCGACGAACACCACGAATTCGCCGTCTTCGATTTTCAGGTCGAGGGGAGGGATCACCTCCGTCTCGCCGAATTTTTTCGTAACGCCCGACAGTTCGATCTGGCCCATGAATGTATTCCTTATTTCACTGCGCCGAAGGTCAGGCCGCGCACAAGCTGTTTCTGGCTGAACCAGCCAAGGATCAGGATCGGTGCGATGGCCATGGTCGAGGCGGCGGAAAGTTTCGCGTAGAACAGCCCTTCGGGCGAGGAGTAGCTGGCGATGAAGGCCGACAGCGGCGCGGAATTGGCCGCCGTCAGGTTCAGCGTCCAGAACGCCTCGTTCCAGGCGAGGATGATGTTCAGAAGAAGCGTGGAGGCGATGCCCGGCACCGCCATCGGCGTCAGGACATAGATGATCTCCTTGCCCAGCGACGCGCCATCCATGCGGGACGCTTCAAGGATCTCACCGGGGATTTCCTTGAAATAGGTGAACAGCATCCAGATCACGATCGGAAGGTTGATCATCGTCAGGACGATGATCAGGCCCATACGGGTGTCCAGAAGGCCCCAATCGCGGAACAGAAGATAGATGGGGATCAGAACGCCGACCGCCGGAAGCATCTTGGTCGAAAGCATCCACATCAGGATGTCCTTCGTCCACCGGCCCGGCACGAAGGCCATCGACCACGCCGCCGGGATCGCGATGATCAGCGCCAGAAGCGTGGAGCCGAGCGAGATGACCACCGAGTTCCAGAAGTGGCGGAAATAGTTCGAGCGGCTTTGAACCGTTTCATAGTTCACCAGCGTCCAGTCGAAGTTGAAGAACTTCGGCGGGATGGCGATGGCGTCGGCTTCGGATTTGAAGCTGGTCAGGATCGTCCACAGGATCGGGAAGAAGATGATCAGCGCGATCAGCCAGGCGATGACGGTGACGACCGCCTTGCGTTGCGGGGTTGTTGCGCGTGCCATGCGTCACGTCTCCAGGTTCTTGCCGATCATCCGCATCAGGAAGATCGCGACGATGTTGGCAAGGATGACAGCCACGATGCCGCCGGCGGATCCCAGACCCACGTCATATTGCAAGAGCGACTGGGAATAGACGAGATAGGTCAGGTTGGTCGAGGCGTTGCCCGGACCGCCATTCGTCGTCACCAGAATTTCGGCAAAGACCGACAGCAGGAAGATCGTCTGGATCAGGATGACCACGGTGGCGGCGCGCGCCAGATGCGGCAGCATGATGTAGAAGAACCGCGAGAAGGGGCCGGCCCCGTCCATCTCCGCCGCCTCGATCTGCTCGCTGTCCAGCGATTGCAGCGCGGTCAGCAGGATCAGCGTGGCGAAGGGCAGCCATTGCCATGCCACGATCAGGATGATCGAGAACAGGGGCGCCTGGCTCAGGAAGTCAAAGGGCGGCACGCCGAACACGTTCGCAAGCCAGCCGAACAGCCCGTTCACGGGGTTCATGAACATGTTCTTCCACACCAGCGCCGACACGGTCGGCATGACGAAGAAGGGCGCGATCACCAGAATGCGCACGATCCCCTGACCCCACATCGGCTGATCCAGCAGCAAGGCAAGAAGGATGCCGCCCACCGTGGTGATCAGCAGGACGCCCCCCACCAGCAGCAGCGTGTTGGTCAGCGCGGGCCAGAAGTTCGGATCGGTGAAGAAATAGCTGTAGTTCTCGAACCCGGCGAAGGTCTCGCCCCCCGGGATCAGCAGGTTGTAGCGCAGGAACGAGAAATAGATGGTCATCCCCAGAGGCACGATCATCCAGAGCAGAAGCAGGACGACGGCGGGAGAGAGCATCAGACGTCCGGCAGCGCGTGAGGCTTGCGTGGCCATGCGGGCGGGTCCTTTTGGGGTTCGAAGGGGTGCGGCGAGGGATCGCCGCACCGGAGGTCGGTTTCTTACTTGGGATAGCCCGCGCGCGACATTTCACGCGTGGTCAGGGCCTGGGCTGCCGCCAGCGCCTGATCCGCATCCGAGGTGCCCGCGACGGCGGCCGAGAAGACCTGACCCACGGCGGTGCCGATGGCCTGGAATTCCGGGATCGAGACGAACTGACCGCCGGTATAGGGAACTTCCTGATCCGACGGGCTTTGCGTGTCCGCCGTCTCGATGGCGTTCAGCGTCTGCTCGGCGAAGGGGGCCGCTTCGGTGTATTCGGGGTTCTCATAAAGCGAGGTGCGCGTGCCGGGAGGGGCGTTGGCGATCCCGTCCTCTTCCGCGACCAGAGCCGAATACTCCTTGGACGTGGCCCATGCGACGAACGCCTTGGCCGCGTCCTGCTTGGTGGAGGTGGCGGGGATCGCCAGGTTCCACGACCACAGCCAGTTGCCGTGATTGTCGCCGCCCGCGCGCACCGGGAACGGGGCATAGCCTACGCTGTCGGCCACGGTCGATTCCTCGGGGTTGGTCACGAAGGAGGCCGCGACGGTCGCGTCCATCCACATGCCGCACTTGCCCGTCTGGAACAGCGCAAGGTTTTCGTTGAACCCGTTCGACGACGCGCCGGGCGGGCCGTAGTTCTTCAGCAGGTTCAGATAGGTTTCCAGCGTGGTCTTCCACTCCGGGCTGTCGAACTGCGGCTTCCAGTCCATGTCGAACCAGCGCGCCCCTTCGGAGTTCGCCATGGCCGTCAGGAAGGCCATGTTCTCACCCCAGCCGGCCTTGCCGCGCAGACAGATGCCATAGATGCCCGCCGACGGGTCGGTCATCTTTTCCGCCGCTTCGGTGATGAAATCCCAATCGGGATTTTCCGGCATGGTCAGACCGGCCTTTTCCAGCAGATCGGTGCGATACATCAGCATCGCGCCTTCGGCATAGAAGGGGGCCGCATACAGTTTGTCATCAACCGTCAGGGCCGCGGCCACCGGCGGCAGGAAGTCGGCGGCGTCGTAATCGTCGCCCATATTCTCCAGCGGCAGAAGCCAGTCCTGCGCGGCCCAGATCGGAACTTCATAGTTGCCGATGGTCAACACGTCATACTGGCCGCCACGGGTGGCGATGTCGGTCGTCACGCGCTGACGAAGGACGTTTTCTTCCAGCGTGACCCATTCGACCTGAATGTCGGGATGTTTTTCGTTGAAATCGGACATGAGCCGCTGCATCCGGATCATGTCGCCGTTGTTCACGGTGGCGACGGTGATCGTTTCGGCGGCTGCCGGCACCGAAAGCGCCGCAAGACAGCAGGCTCCGAGAAGCCCGCGCGCTGTATTCTTCATGATATCCTCCCCTTGGTCTTGAGCATCTGCCCAAAGTGGAACCAAATGTTCATAAGTGACGCCACGCCGTCAAGGGGATTGTAGGGCGCAAACATGCCACGGGTGCAAGGAATTTAAAAAATTCGTATCACGCCCGGGGCGATGGCGTATCAGCCCAGCAGGGTGATCGCCGTATCTTCGTCCGTGACCAGCCCATTCAGGATCCGCCCGTTCAGCGCCGCGCGCAGGGCACCGATCTTGGCCGGACCCGCCGCCACGCCGATCGCCAGATGATCCTTGCCCGGTTCGACCCGGACGGCGGTCATCCGGTCCGCCAGCGGCGTCGGAAGGTAGGCCCCCTCGGCATCGAAAACGTGGCCCGTCACCTCGCCCATCGCCCCCTCGGCCTGCAGCCGGGCCAATTCATCGGGCATCAGAAAACCGTCCTGTTTCAGAGGCGCATCCTCGCCCATCTGCCCGACGCCGATGAACAGCACCGTCGCACGCGTGGCCA